>CAZXEF010000127.1:0-8324 GCA_964639605.1 uncultured bacterium
ATGGGTAGACATCCTCGACCCTGTCCATGTTCGAGGAGGTCTCGCCATCGGTTATCTGGATGGACAGCGACAGGGAGCCGGCATCCAGCTCCTCCTGTGTCAACGGGGTCCTATCCGTCTCCTCCTCCATTGTCAGGAACTCTTCGCCATCCGGGGAGAATCCACTCACCCAGAACAGCGTATCGGACAGTTCGGCCACGAAGACGCTGCCATCCGGGCCCACGGCGAAATCGATCTCTGGGTTCCTTTCCACCGTAGTCGCCCCGCCTCCTCCCTGGATGTTCAGCTCCATGGGTACCGAGAGATATACGACATCCGCCTGAGCCGAATCGGACCACCTGCAGAGATCCAAAGAGGCCGTCACATCCTGACCCGTCAGCACCATGGCCATGGACTCTCCCACCAGGGAACCATCAGGGCCGCCCTCGATGGACATGGGGGGAGTGGGGAAGAAACCGCTCATCATGCGGAGGTATTCGCCTTCGGGGCTGAAGAAGGAGATGTTCCTTCCTATGGCGTCGGCGACAGCGTAGCCTCCATCGGGCATCACGGCGAAATTGATGGGGATCTGGAACTCGCCCGGCCCCGGTCCCGGAGTCCCTATGTTCCCGAGGAACAGTCCGTCGGGGGAGTAGAGTGACAGGCAGGACCTCTGCATGTCCAGAACCGCTATCTCACCGTCTCTGCCGTGACCCACCTCGATGATCATGCCGAAGACGTAGGAGCTGTCGCCCATCTCCAGTCCGATCGTGTCTGTGACCGCGAGCACGAGGGTGTCCGATGCCGATGTGACGGTTCCCTCCGGCTGAGCCTCCCGATCTCCGCCCCCGCCGCAGGCCAGGAGGGCAGCTGCGAGAAGGATGGAGAGCAACGTAATCGACAGTCTGAATCTCATTGTATGTCTCCTTTACTCTGAACTGTCATCGTCAGGACGGGGGTAGTTCTCTTCGAGCATCTCGAATTCCCCCCTGTCCAGCAGGAATTCGTAATCGAGAAGGCTCTCGGGGACGGGCGTATTACCCGCCGGCCTGAAATCCGGTCCGGGAGGGGGGTACCAGTGCACGCCGCCACTCTCGTCCACCCCTCTTGCCAGAAGGATGAAGGGTCCATCGTTCGAACCGTCCTCGACACCGATCCTGAATGTAGTGAAATTCTCCCCTTCGATCTCGACATTCCAGAGTCCATCGAAGAGGTAGCCTCCCAGGGGGGCTTCGATCCTTTGTATGCTGCAGAAGAGGATGTCCTCGCCCCCGAGAGCGATCAACTCCTCCAGGGCAGCGTACATCGATGTGTCCAGTCTCTGGTCATCCAGCTGCACAAGGAACTGGACGACTTCCTCCCCGGGGTAGATGCAGGAATCCAGCGGGGGCGCTGAAGCCACTTCCCCGGCAGCGGTCAAAGAGAGAAGAAGTGAAGTGAAAGCGACCATACGCATCATGTCATAACCTCCTTGGATGGTTCTTCCGCAGATGGGTCAGATTATGGAAATCGCTCCCTGAGCTGATGATACGACCACACTGTAAAGACCGGAAAGCATCTCTTCCGCGTTCCGGGTCCAGCTGCCGCCATCCGTCTCCTCCAATGCCACCGTCCTGCCCGAAGCATCGTAGATGGATACGGTAAATGTCCCCCTCATGCCCCCCGGAACTATCCTTAATGATGTAGCGAAGGGATAGGGGTATAGTTCCAGGATAAGTTCCCCATGTTCAGGTCATGGCGCTCCATAATGTTCCAGATGGCCGTGTCAGTGCGACTAATATAGTCCGTTTCAGGAGATGCGGGTGTATCAGCTGTCGATTTTCAGATCCTCATCCATGGGGCCCGAGAGTTCCCGGACCTTACGGAGGCCGGGGAAGAGCTTCAGCCATGCAGCCACTACGATAAGTGTCCCGATGCCACCGCTCACTACCGAGGCCACTGGGTTCCACAGCTGGGCCACCAGGCCCGACTCGAACCCCCCGAGCTCGTTGGAGGAGCCGATGAAAATGAAGTTGACGGCGGAGACCCTGCCCCTCATGTGGTTGGGGGTCCTGAGCTGGACAAGAGTATGGCGGATCACCACGCTGATGTTGTCGAAGAATCCTGTGAGGAACAGCATGGCCCAGGACAGCCAGAAGCTCCTGGAGAATCCGAAGACCACGGTGGCGATTCCGAAGGCCGCCACAGCGAAGAACAGGGACCTGCCCGATCTCCTCAGGGGTGGACGGTGGGCCAGTATGAGGGCCATGGCTATCGAACCGGCAGCCGGAGCGGCCCGAAGCCAGCCCATGACCTCCTCGGACGTAAGACCGAAGGGCGGGTTGGAGATGATGTCCCTGGCGAATACCGGAAGCAGGTATACCGCGCCTCCCAGGAAGACGGCGAACAGGTCCAGAGATACGCTGCCGAGTATCAGCCTTCGTTTCCAGACGAACCTTATCCCTTCGATGACCTGTTTGACCATCTGTCCTCGGTGGGTCCTGGGGGCATCGGGAATGGTCATGCGGAATAACAGGATCATGTAGACCGTTGTCGTTGCAGCGCTGAATAGGTATGCGGATGGAATGCTCCTGGTTATTATGAATCCGCCGATCATGGGACCGATCACGGCTGCGAGCTGGAAGAGCGTGGACCTCCATTTCACAGCGCCCTCGAACTGGTCCTCGGGGACCACAAGGGGAAGCAGCGCGGTCCTGGCCGGTATGGCCACCCTGTGGAAGGAGGCGTCGAAGAAGAGGAGTACGTACATCCATTCGATGGATCCTCTGGTATAGCTGAACAGAGCCAGGGCAAGGGAGGTCAGGGTTGTTCCTATCAGTCCCGCCACCATGACGCTGCGGCGGTTGAAGACATCGGCCAGGTACCCGGCGGGCAGGGTGAAGAGCAGCATAGGGATCGCCTGGGTGAGCCCGATGAGTCCAAGCATGATAGCCTGGTCGGTTCTCTGGTACACCTCCCAGCCGATGGCCAGGCTCTGGGCCGCCGTGCCGATGTGCACAAAGACACCGCCCAGGATGAGGCTCCTGAACGCCTGTATCCTGAAGACCCCGTAAGGATCGTGTCCGGAGGATCTCACAATGCCGGCAGCGACCTTCCCGGGTTTTCCTGAGACTGGTCCGACATAGGCTTCTCCTTGCGGTTGATTGAAACTGTGCAAGTATCATGAAAGACCCGTAGAAGAGGAAGACCCCCGGATGGAATGACCCTTCCCTTCCGGCTGTATATAATCCGCAATACAACACGGATGGAGGTTTCGGAATGAACTTTCTGGCGGCGGCCATTGCGGTGAGGATGATACTGCCTTTCCTGACAGGTGATGTGGAGGTCCATGAGTGGGGTGTCGTCAGGTTCGACGCCTCGGGAACAACTGCCATCGGGCTTCCCCCGGGTGAGTACTCCTCCGTGAGTCCGATCCCGTTCGAATACGGAGCCATGCCGCCGCTGGTGGACGCTCCCGTCATTTTCTTCCATGGAAGCGGCTTTACCGGCGATCTTGTCGTCGAGATACCGGAGGGCCGCGCCACGGAGATCTATCCCGAAGAGGGAATGAGGACCACTGGGGATTCGATCATATGGCAGGGGATAGAGGTCATCGACAGTCCCCTTGTCTTCGATGGCGATGACCGGAGGGGGATCTCGAACTTCATCTGGGAGAATGCCGTTTTCCTCTGGCGCGGCGTGGATGCGGGCATGGTAAGGACCAGCAACGGACTCGAGGAGGGCTTTCTCTACTACGAGTGCGAGATGTCGCCGCTTTCCTGTTTCCAGTATCCGGGACTCCTGGCAAGGGGAGAGGGCCTGCCTCAGGGAGTGGACAGGATACTGATGTTCCTGAAGCCGGATGGGGATTTTCAGGAGATGTACATGGTGGACCCGCTGCAGGTGTTCATCCCGCTGGTGGTCGACGAGATAGGCTGCTACCAGAGGCAGAGGGTGATAGGGATACTCAGGCAGTGGGCGGGGTACAGGCTCAATCCCGACGAGGTGGAGGCGATGTGGGCCACCTGGGAGGATTTCGTGACATCCGGGGAATGGCTGGGAGATGCCCTGATTGTCTTTCCGCTTCCGGATGAGACGGTGCAGAGGATAAGCACTCTGACCCTGAGGACTGACCAGGACCATGATGTGAACTACAGGAGGTTCTTCCTGGGCATAGCGCCCGTGAACTGGTAGACGAGCGGGTGGAGCCGCGCATGATTTGACAGCCGTTCCTGAGACCTTATCTTAGTATCAGAAAGCCATTAACGATACGCAGGGAACCGGAGGTCGCCATGTCCATATCTTTATGTCTTTTCAGTCTCTTCGCGCTTTTCACCCATCCGGAGACGGGCTGTGTCCTGCCTTACCATTCACTGGATGTTCAGGGTTACGCGGCATTGGAGATGCCCCCTGCCCCTGGCGTGGGTGAATGGACCGGCAGCGGGCCCTGGGGCGGCAACCTGAAAGGGCTGGCAGTGTCCGGGTCTGACAGCAGCGTCGTGATAGCCGGATGCGGATTCTCCATGGCATCGGATGCGGGAGGTGTCTGGCGAAGCACCGACGGCGGCGTAACATGGTCCGCGACTGAGCTCTGCCCGATTCAGGTGAACGCTGTCTGTTCCGGAGGCCCGGCGGCCGCGAACACCTTCTATGCAGGGACCAGGACCGGACTCTACGTCTCCGCTGACAACGGCCTGAACTGGGATACCGTTTCCGGAATGTCCACGGCATACGTGATAGGTATCGGGGTCAACTGCTCCGACCCTGACCTGCTCATAGCAGGACTCTCCTCCAACAACGGTATCCGAAGGTCAACCGACGGAGGAGCCATATGGACGGAAGTGGGACTCTCGACGGGGTACATGAAGGGTTTCGGATGCGACCCGCAGCATCCTGACACCATGTACGTGGCAATGTCCGGCCTTGACTACTCGGTTTACCGATCCCTTGACGGAGGTGCCTCCTGGTCTCCCATAGGACCAGCCGGGTCAGGCTGGGGACTGCTGGCGGCCCCCTTCGGCTCCGGAGAGACCATCATAGCCACCACGTCCGATGGCTTCTACATGAGCGACGACTACGGGTCCACCTGGGACCTTGTGGTGCCCGGTACGAGTTACTCCCCTGCCGTATGCGACGGCACGGGCCTCTACGCCCCGGTGATAACCGAAGGAGGGGTTTACGAAAGCGACGACATGGGAGTTACCTGGACTCTGAACACCGGGGGAATAGTCGCTTCCTACTGGCAGGCGGGGTGCGCAAGCTCCATCGGCTGCCTGGTGGGTCACTACGGAGGTCTCTACAGGACACCCGAGACAGGCAGCTGCTACACCGTCTCGCAGGAGGGCATATCCAACACCTTCATACACACCGTATCCTACGACTCAGCAAGCGGAGCCCTTCTTGCCGGTGGGGAACACCACGGACTCTGGAGGAGCACCGACTCAGGCGACACATGGGAGATAATCGATCCCGGCCCTCCCAGTTGGGTCATTTACGATATCGCGCCGGAGTCGGACCTGGAATACAGCGGTCCGGTGCGGTATGTGGCCACGGATAATGGAGTCTTCAGGTCCGATGACTTTGGCGACAGCTGGGCTCCTGCAGGACTGGCCGGTACTCAGGTTTCTAGTGTGGCGTTCGATCCTGACAACCCGGACAGGGCATGGGCGGGAGCAGCATCGTCGGGGATTCAGTACACATTCAACGGAGGTGCCACCTGGGCTCCCGGAAGCGGACTGCCCTTCGCCCTCTACCCGTCCATCGAGCTCATCGAGCTTGCTTCGGGGGATATCCGGGTACTTGCTGCGTTCCAGCAGCTTGGCGGCGGTGTCTATTTCTCCGACGACGGAGGATTTACCTACACCCAGGCCTCTGTACCGGGCACCTACCATCCCGGCCTGTCCGCACGGAACGGCAGCAGCCCCATGGCTTACTTGGCCACTGACGGAGGGGTCTACAGGTCCTTCGACAGGGGAGCCTCATGGCAGCATTGCCCCGGCTCCTCGGGTCTCATGTGGACGGTACAGGGCAGCCTGAACGACAACGTCTTCGCTGGCACCAACGGGACAGGTATCAGGTGGAGCCCTGACATGGGCGCTTCCTGGCAGTCCCTCAGCACCGGCATCGAGAACAGGGTTGTCTGGGACATTGTCTACGGTGAAGGTCCCACCCAGCTCTTCGCCGGGTTGAGGGGATTCGGAGTGGTGGAACTCACCGACGACCAACTGGGATTCGAGAAAATACCGGGTGCTGGCGGGCAACTGGTTCTGACCGCGTATCCCAATCCTTCCCGGGGTCAGGTCACTCTTACAGTCGCCGGCATCTGCGAAGGTCCCATAGAGGTCTCGGTCTATTCGTCCGACGGAAGGATGGTCCACTATTCCCAGATGACCCCCGGTGGGACCGGCACCTGGGATGGAACTGACCAGCCTTCCGGCGTCTATCTGGTAAGGTTGGATGCCGGTGATACCTCTGTCAGCAAGAAGCTGTTGCTTATGCATTAGTGACGATGTCCCTTAAAGAAAGATCGGGTGGAAATCAGAGAATCCGACTTCCGGGATTGAGAATGACTTCAGACCGGATCCCCAGTGCCTATTTCGGCATGGATTCTTGACCGCAGGTGTTTTCAGGCCGTCATGGTTGGTTTCAGATAGAAATTCGGGATATTAAGGACGGATAAGGTGCTTTGTGAGCAGGTCATGGGATTGCAGAGAATCCATGTGCCTCTTATCATTATGAGTTATGATCCCTGTTGCGCGTGGAGTGATGACCCTTACTTGAAAGGCATGATCGGGTGAAGATAGCACTGGTCTATCCCAGGTGGGACTGGATAGAGTACAACGGTCTGGCGGAACCTATCGGGCTGCTTCAGCTGGTCTCGGCGCTGCGCAGTTCAGGGCATGACGTTGAGTATCTGGATTATTCCTTCTGCAGAACCCTCGATGAGCTTGACGGCAGGGCTTCGGGAGCGGGGCTGGTCGGAGTGGCCATCTCCGCTGCCGCCAAGATGAACAGAGCGGAGATTGTCACAAACCACCTCAGGAGTGTTGTTCCCGACGCGATGTTCCTGGCGGGAGGCGCTTATCCCAGCATATTCCCCGCTGACACCATGGAGCGCATTCCTTTCGATTACGTACTGACCGGTGAGGCGGAGGAATCCATCGTGGAACTTGCGGGCGCACTGGATTCAGGAAGAGACCCTTCGGATATAATGAACCTGGTATACCGCCGTTCAGGAAGAATAATCGAGAATCCCAGAAGACCTGTACCCTCCGATCTTGACCACCTTCCTTTCCCGGCAAGGGATGTAGTGGATTACGACTCCTACATGAGGGAGGGTATGTCGGAATACGGTGTGGTCACAACCAGGGGCTGTCCGTTCAACTGCATCTACTGCAAACCCAGCACGGATTTCATCTTCGGAGGCAATATCAGGTACAGGAGCGCGGAGAATGTTGTGATGGAGATCGCTCAGCTGGCTGAACTCAGGCCGGCTGAAAGGCTCCCGGTATTCTTCAAGGATGATACCATAACAATGCATCCATCAGGGTGGTTCGAAGAATTCCGTGACCTTCTTTCAAGCAGGGGTATCCGGCTGTGCTGGCACTGTAACAGCAGGGTGGATACTGTTACCCGCGAGAAGGTCCGGATAATGGGAGAGAGCGGCTGCAGCTGCATTTCTTTCGGAGTCGAGAGCGGAAGCCAGAAGATCCTGGACTTCTACCGCAAGGGAACTACCCCGCAGCAGGCAGAGAAAGCCTTCGCATGGTGTCATGAATTTGGTATCGAAGCCACCGCGAACCTCATGATAGGTTTCCCCATGGAGAACGAGGAAGATCTCAGGGCCACATACCAGCATCTGAAGCGGCTGAAACCCGATGATATAATCGTCTACCTGTCTACCGCCATTCCCGGCCGATACATACACGACTGGGCGAAGGAGAACGGTTACCTTGCCAACGACACCAATCCGGAACTGCTGGACCCGGCCAGGAACAGGGCCTGTGAGGTCATGAACATGCGGCTGCCCTTCCTCTCCCTTGAGGATGTGATCAGCTGGAAGAGAAAGATAGAAAGGTACCGGAGCTGGCGTAAACTGACCAGTTACGAAAACATACTGGACTGGACCACCGAGCTTCTCAGCCATCCCGGATCAGCGGCCAGAAAGGCCTTTCGCGTCATCAGGGGTTTCGGCGGCAGTGGCGACGGGCTCAAGGGCAGGTAGCTTCATCCTTAAATGGGAACATCCCCGCATATGACCGGATCGGAGAGCATGTTCGCTGAATAGAAGTAGTTTCGGGAGTAGTTAACGTTTTTTTTTCAGGAACCCAAGGAGGGGATCATGAAGATAGCATTGGTATTCGCTG
>CAZXEF010000128.1:0-8293 GCA_964639605.1 uncultured bacterium
GGCTCGGGAAGCCACGGATGCTCCTCGCGAAATGCCGAGGAGGAGGAGAAACACGAACAGGTCCTCTCGGAACACTACTCCTCTCTGGTCAGGAACGGAACCCTGGCCGCCATAACCAGCATGGGACAGGTAGAGGACCATACCGGTGAGATGCTGACGGCGACGATCAAGGACGAGATCGAGGCCGCGGGTTACGAGGCTGCGGCGATATCCGCCGCCATCGCGCTTGAAAAGGAAGCCGAATCCTTCTACAGGGCACGGGGCAGTGAGGCGGAAACCGATACCGAGAGGGAACTGTACAGCTGGCTGGCAGACTGGGA
Source organism: uncultured bacterium (assembly GCA_964639605.1). GTDB lineage: Bacteria > Fermentibacterota > Fermentibacteria > Fermentibacterales > JCC-6 > Aegiribacteria. Next base: position 321 of record CAZXEF010000128.1, read on the forward strand.
ACACGGTCACCTGGAACTGCTTTCCGAGATGGACAGGTCCCTCATGGAAAAGATCTGGTTCGACAACAATTTCTGGCCGGAGATCTGACGATCCCACAACGGCCGCTTCCGGCAACCTCGGGCTGCCGTCATGGGACATTCGGGAACCGATCCTCCAGGCTGAAGGTTATGCAGCTGATTGGAGGAGATCATGATCTCAAGGTGGATGACGGTTCTTACGCTGATATTCGCAGCCGCTGCGGCGGCAGCGCTGCTGTCGAAGGGTCCGGAGGCTATGAAAGAGTACAGAGAGCTCACCCCGTTCGAGGAGAGCGTGATAATTGACAGGAGCACAGAGGCACCCTTCTCGGGTGAATATGTGAACGAGTTCTCAGAGGGAATGTACTTCTGCAGGCAGTGCGGTGCGGCACTGTACACGTCCGATCACAAGTTCCATTCCGGATGCGGCTGGCCGTCCTTCGATGCCGAGATAGAGGGAGCGGTGGAGCGCAGGCCGGACCCCGACGGCAACCGGATGGAGATAGTCTGTGCTCAGTGCGGCGGTCACCTCGGCCATGTGTTCGAGGGCGAGGGTTTCACACCTCTGGATACAAGGCATTGCGTGAACTCGGTATCGCTGGTCTTCGTTCCGGCGGAGAACCTTGAAAGGGCCGTATTCGCCGCGGGCTGCTTCTGGGGCGTTGAGCATCAGCTGCAGCAGGTGGACGGGGTCCTGCAGACCACGGTGGGTTACACGGGAGGCGATTCGGAGGAGCCAACTTACGCACAGGTGTGCTCGGGCTCCACTGGGCATGCCGAAGCGGTCGAAGTGCTGTTCGACAATTCGGCGGTCTCCTATGAGGAACTTGCCAGGCTTTTCTTCGAGATACACGATCCCACGACTCCAGGCCGCCAGGGCGTGGACATTGGCAGCCAGTACAGGTCGGCCCTCTTCTACACGACGAATGAACAGAGGGAGACGGCGTCCGGACTGATCGACATCCTCCGAGACAGGGGGTACGACGTGGTAACACAGCTCGTGCCCTTTGAGGAGTTCTGGCCCGCGGAGGACTACCATCAGGATTACTACAACAAGAACGGGGTAGGGGCAGGCTGTCACATCAGGACCGATCGCTTCGGTGACTGAACCGCCTCGGGGATCGAACCGGATTCCAGGGGTCAGCCCATGTCAACGACTTCGCCTGTGCAGAGGTAGACCACTTTCTCGCAGATGTTGATGACCCTGTCTCCCACTCTCTCGAGGTTGTGGGCGGCGAAGGTAAGGAGCATGGCGTCGGCTATGCGCTGGGGGTTCTCCATGACCCTGGTGACCAGCTCCCTGTACACCTGCTCATAGAGGAGGTTGATCTCAACGTCCATTGAAGGTATGCGCCGGGCGGATTCGATATCGCACTTGAGGAAGGCGTCGATGGCCAGTTCAAGCATCTCGCCGGCTTTATGCTGCATCCTGGGAATGTCGATCAGGGGTTTGATGTGGTCCCCGGGAGAGATGCGGCGGTTTATCACAGCTATACCCTTGGCGTAGTCGGCGATCCTCTCCAGCTCCATGGCTATCTGCATGGTGGCGAAGATGAACCTGAGATCACCGGCAACTGGCTGCTGCGTGGCTATGATGTTGAGACAGCGTTCCTCGATGTGATAGCAGACAAGGTTGATATCCTCGTCTCCCCTTATAAGATTCTCGCCCCGGTCGAACAGCCTGTCCCTGAGGACCTCGATGGAACACGCGAGAGCCCTGTCCGTCATGCGGGAGAGCTTCAGCATCTCCTCCCTGAGGCTGTTCATCTCCGCTTCGTAGCTTTCCCTGGCCATTTTATCTCCTCTATCCGAATCTTCCGGAAATATAGTCTTCGGTACGTTTGTCCACGGGCTTGGTGAAGATGTCGCTGGTCCTGCCGAACTCGATCAGGTTGCCGGCCCTATCCGGATCGGTGAGCATGAAGGCTGTGTGATCGGACACCCTCGCGGCCTGCTGCATGTTATGCGTCACCACCACTATGGTGTACTTCCGCTTGAGCTTCCCCATCAGTTCTTCGATCTTGAGGGTGGCCACAGGGTCCAGTGCGGAAGCGGGTTCGTCCATCAGTATGACCTCGGGCTCCACCGCCAGGGCCCTGGCGATGCAGAGCCTCTGCTGCTGGCCTCCGGAGAGTGACAGCGCCGACTTGTCCAGATCGTCCTTGACCTCTTCCCAGAGTGCCGCGTCCCTTATGCTGCCCTCCACTATCGCAGCCAGCTTCGACCTGTCCCTTACGCCGTGTATCCTGGGACCGTAGGCCACATTGTCGAAGATGGACTTGGGAAAGGGATTCGGCCGCTGGAAGACCATGCCCACCTTCCTGCGCAGCTGGACCACGTCCTGAGAATAGATATCCTCATCATCCACCAGTATCCTGCCCTCGGTCCTCATGTTAGCTATAAGGTCGTTCATGCGGTTGAAGCTCCTGATGAGGGAGCTCTTGCCGCATCCCGAGGGTCCGATGATTGCGGTGATGCTGTTCATCGGGATGTCCATGTTAATGCTGTTGAGGGCCTTGAAATCCCCGTAGTAGAGGGTGAAATCCAGTGCACGCATCACGGTCTGTTCAATCATGTGGACAGCCACCTCGATACTGAGTTTATGATCAGGTTGAGCACTACTATGAGCACCACCAGGACAGCGGCGGTGGCAAGGGCCTTGTCGAAGGCCCTTGTCTCCATTGCGAGGTAGTAGACGTGCAGGGCCATGGTCCTTCCGCTGGACATCAGCGACGTGGGAGTGCGGTAGCTCCCCCCCAGGGTCACGTAGAATATCGCGGTCTCGCTGACGACCCTGCCTGCGCTGAGGACTATGCCGGTGGATATTCCCCTTATTGCGGAGGGCAGCACCACCTTCCATATGGTCTCCCACTTGTTGGCGCCCATGGCAAGGGACGCCTCTCGGTAGGAGTCCGGCACCGCCTTCAGGGCTTCCTCGGTGGTCCTGATTATGACGGGTATCACCAGGCATGTTCCGGCAAGGGCCGCGGACAGGATCGAAAACCCGAAATGGAGGGCGCTCACGAAGAGAGCGTAGCCGAAGAGCCCGAATATGATGGAAGGCACCCCCGCCATCGTCTCCACGCCGAACCTGGCGAGGGCCACAAGCTTCTTAGCGAACCTGCTCCTGATGTTGTCCGCGTACTCCACGAGGAAAATGCCGGCCCCTACTCCCAGGGGGGTCGCGAAGACCAGCGTTGTGATGACAAGGTAGACCGTGGCGATAATAGTGGAAGAGATGCCTCCTTCTCCAGACAGCCCGCCCCTGGGGGAAGTGAGGAAGAAATCGAGGTTGATCAGGGCGAATCCCTTCACTATAACGTAGCCTATGACCACCAGCAGGATGGCCACGGTCATTCCGCACGCTATCCACATGGTGGAGAAGGCCAGATACTGCTTGATCTTCCTGACCATCATCTCTGCACCCTCAGTCCGCCTCTGGACATCAGGTACCTTGCGGAGCTGTTCACTATCATTATGAGCACGAAGAGTATCACGCCCGTGGCGAAGAGGGCGTTCTGGTGAAGACCTGTGGCGTAGTTGATCTCCACGGCGATGTTGCCGGTCAGCGTCCTTGCCCGGCTGAGGAAGATCGTCAGGGGATTGGAGTTCGCAGCCGCGGGAACGATCACCGAATTGCCTATCACCATTATCATTGCGATGGTCTCACCGAGGGCCCTGCCCAGTCCCAGCACAATCGCCGAAACGATACCCGACCTGGCCGTGGGGAGAACGACCTTCTGTATGGTCTCCCACCTGGTGGCCCCCATGGCCAGGGATCCCTCCCTGAACTCCTTTGGAACGCTCCTGATGGCGTGCTCGGAAACGCTGGTTATGGTGGGGAGTATCATCACCGCCAGGACGATGGATGCTGACAGCAGACCGAACCCGGTGTTGCCGGGCACTTCGATGTGCCTGACCATCGGCACGATCACGACCATGCCGAAGAGCCCGTAGACAACCGACGGTATTCCGGCCAGCAGCTCGATGCAGGGCCTGACCAATGCCCTGATCCCGGGGTGAGCGATCTCGGACAGGAAGATGGCGCAACCAAGGGCAAGGGGCACACCCAGGATCACGGAACCCAGGGTCACAAGGCCGGACCCGGCAATCATGGCCAGAATGCCGAACTGCTCCTGGCCCGGCCGCCACACCGGTTCGGTCAGCATCTTCCCGATGCCTATGTGGCGGAAGGCCGGCAGTGCTTCCCTGAAAGTGAAGATCCCGATCATCAACACTATCAGTATGGAAGCCAGTGCAGCAAAGAGGAGGGAGTACTTCACGGCAGTGTCGAACTGCCGTTTTCTTCGCTGGGAGCCGGCCTTCCTTCTCATCTTTGATTCCAGTCCTAGTTGACCGGCAGGTAGCCCTCTTCGGCCACTATCGCCTGGCCGTCATCGCCCATGACGAAGTCCAGGAAGGCGGCTGCCTTCCCCCGGGGCTGTCCGTAGGTGATCATGTTCAGGGGCCTTACCACCGCGTAACTGCCCGAGGCGGCGTTCTCCTCCGTGGGGAGGGTGCCGTCTATGGCTATCGGCCTTGTCTGCTCGTCAAGGTAGCCGAAGGAGAGGAAACCGATAGACCCTGGTGTGACCGATATGGTGGTCCTCACAGCTCCGTTGGAGGGCTGGAGAATGGCGGTCTCCGTTATGAGGGCTTCACCCATGACAAGTTCCTCGAAGGCGGCCCTGGTGCCGGAACCCTCCTCCCTGGCGACCACGGTAATGGTCATGTCACCGCCGCCCGCCTGGTCCCAGTTGGTCAACTCACCGGAGAATATCTGCTTCACCTGCTCCAGGGTGAGGTTTTCCACTGTGCATCCGGGTTCCGAGACCACGGCTATTCCATCCCTTGCTATCGTATGGACCACGAGTTCAGGGTTTTCCTGAAGCTCGGAGAGCTTGACCTCTCTCGAGGCCATGCCGATATCGGCGCTGCGGTCCGCGGCGGAGCGTACTCCCACGCTGCTGCCGCCGCCCTGCACGTAGACCTTCACATCGGGGTGGAGTGTCTCGAAGGACGCCGCGAGGACCTCGGCAAGAGGCTGTACCGTTGTGGACCCAACCAGGTTCAGCTCTCCCTCAAGGACCTGGCCTTCCGTGACCTCACCGGTACTCTTAGCAGTTTGAGCGGCGTCCGAGATCTCGCTGGTCCCGTTATCGCCGCAGGCCGCCATCAGCAGTGCGAAACCGGCGATCACGATCAGCAGTCTGCCTGCAAATGTATTCATCATCATCCTTTCGTTCCTCTATCCTGTTCTATCTCTGACGGTGCTCCCTAGAACTTCATCCTCCAGGCTACGTACATATCTGTGTACCCGTCCATTGTGTCGTCCTCGAAGCTGAGGTTCCTTCCGCCTATCTGAAGGGTATTCCTGCTGCTGTAGAGGTCCAGGTTGAGGCAGAAGTCCAGGGCGGTCCTGTCGTTCTCAGGGTCGGTGGTTCCAGCATAGCTGGGGCTGTAGTTCTCGTAACGTACGCTGGGTCTCACGGCGAGGATGGCGGGCCCGTCCAGCTTGAATTCCGGTGCAAGCGTAAACGCATAGGCATTGGCATCCGTCAGGTCGACGTCGTCCGCAACCGGCTCACCCATAATGAGGTACTCGCCGACGAAGTTCAGAGTTGAGGTCTCGCTCAGGGGGTAGTTGACAACGGTATAGAAGTCCATTCCCGTGGCGTTCCAGGTGTCCGTACTCGCTGAATCCGGATCGTTCTCCGAATGGCTCCCGAAGGCACAGGCGATGGTTATGCCTTCCATTGGCTCGATCTCGGCCCTGAGCGTGAACTGCTTGTTGCTGTCGTCCTCGGGCTCGTTGTCCCCTGCGCCGTTTGTTAAGGCGACATCGAAGTTCACCATGTCGAAGGCCAGGTTCAGGTTGGCGCCGATGTCCCTCTTGCCGAAGTTCTTGAACTCGCTCATGTCCTGCAGGATGGCCCTGTCAAGGAAGTACATGCTGCTGCCGGAACGCGTGTAGTTGTACCCGAAGGGTCTCTTGAACTGCCCCATGGAGAAGGTGACCCCATCGGCGAAGTGAAGGTTCATCATGATGTCCTCGGTGGTGAGGCTCAGGTCCTCGTACTCGCCTTCGTACTCGGTGGGTCTGGCAGTGAATGCGATCCTGGCATCCAGCCAGTCGTTGAGCGTGGGCAGCCACTCCAGGGATGCTATGATGTCGAAACCCATGTCAGGGTCCGCGTCTTCCTCACCGTACAAGTAGAGGTCCGAGATGAGGTATCCCTTGAACTGCAGGAGCTCTGCGCCGCCGGTTGCGAACTCCCCTCCGGCCAGTGCCGTTCCTGCAAGAACAGTAACTATGAGAACGAATCTCATTGCGTTCATTCCGTACTCCCTTCATGGAATAAGGTTAGAGAACCGGGTTGCATGGGGAGTAAAATCATGAACGTCTGTTAAGGAAGTGTCTTGAGAGAGTTAAGCTGACGTTAAGATGACTGAGGCGCAGGAGACTTTCCGGCGGGAAGACCAACGGTGAACATGCTGCCGGAACCGGGCGAGCTGCTCACGCGGACCCATCCCCCGTGAAGGGTTACGATATGTTTCACTATTGCCAGGCCAAGTCCGGTTCCGCCACGGCTCCTGGATCTTGCCCTGTCCACTACGTAGAACCGCTCGAAAATCCTTGAAAGGTGCTTCTCCTCCATCCCCGGTCCGGTGTCGGAGACCACTATAGTGACGAAATCGCCGCGATGTCCCGTCATCACGGTTACCGAACCCGAACCCGTGTACCTGACGGCATTCTCCACCAGGTTGATGAGCACCTGTTCGATACGGAACCTGTCCGCCATGATGGGGGGGACTCCATCGTCTGAATGGATCACCAGTTCCAGGCCCTTCTCCTCGGCTCTGCTCAGGAACAGGTCAGCCGTATCCCTCACCACTTCGGTAACGTCTACCTCCGATATGTCCATGCTGGTCATGGGATGCTCCAGCTCCGCCAGGATCCTCATGTCGTCCACTATGCGGATGAGCCTGTCAGTGTTTCGCAGAATGGTCTTCAGGTACCTGCTGTCCTCCCCCGAAAGTCCATCCAGGAGGGTCTCTGCGTATCCCTTGATGGAGGTCAGGGGGGTCCTCAGCTCGTGAGATGCGTTGGCCGCGAAATCCCTTTTCATGCGAGCCGTCTCCACAATTTCAGTGACATCCCTGAAGGTGATCACGAACTGACCTGTCCCGGGCACTTCCGCCGCCCTGGCGGAATAGACCCTGCCGCCTGTGGAGATCTCTCCCGAGGTGACTCCCTCACGGAGGACGCGACCCGTGAAGTCGGCGAACTCCCTGTCGGTGATGAAATCAAGGTAGGAAGCGCCCTCCTCACTGTCCCCCGCGCAGCTCATCAGCCGGAAGCCGCCGTTGGCAGTCACCACTCTGCCGTCAGCGTCAATTACCATGAGACCGCCGGCTATGGACCTCAGGATGGCGTCCAGGCTCGCATTCTTCTCCGAAAGCTCTCGGATCAGCTCATCTGTCCTTGCGATCATTCCGTTAATATCCGCTGCGAGCCTGTTGAGCTCCTTTATGGAACCTGTGGGCACTCTCACGGAGTAATCCCCTTCAGCGACCCTCCCGGCTGCCCCGGCTATGTTCCGCACTGGAACCGAAACGCTCCTGGATATCAACAGGGCAATGGCCAGCCCTGATATCAGCATGACCACCATGACAATGGCTATGTCCACGAAGATGTCATGCAGCATGGACCTCTGCTCCGAGAAGAACAGGCTCGTGCGGATCACAGCGGGGATGGAGTCATCGACCATGACTGGAACGGCAACATAGAGCATCTCCCGGCCCAGCGTCGCGCTTTCCCTGGAGGAAACCCCTGTCCTGCCGTTGAAGGCGCAGATGACCTCGGGTCTGGTCCTGTGGTTCTCCATGCTGTCCGGATTCTCCTCGGAGTCGGCCAGTACCGTTCCGTCCCTGGAGATCACCGTCACCCTGAA
>CAZXEF010000129.1:0-1549 GCA_964639605.1 uncultured bacterium
CCTGCTCGTGGGCGACGGGCTGACGCTCGTCGATACGGGGTTCTGGGGCAGGGCAAGGGCTGGGCCTTCGCGGGTCCTCACATGCTTGCGACACTAGCATGGGTAACGGTGCTGATGACCTTCGCCCTGGTGATCCTCAGGAGAAGGGTGCGTTCCCTGTGAAGCCCCGGCGGGTCCTTCATCTTCTGCGGGGAGACGTCATGTCGGGTTTCAGGTCCCCCGTGGTCCTCTGGATGATCGTCATGCCCTTCGCCATTACCATCCTTCTGCAGTTGGTGTTCGCAACACTCCTCTCTACAAGGCCGAGGCTGGCCGTTCTGGACATGGGGTCCTCAACGGTCACGGAAGACCTGCGAATGGTGGAAGAGCTGGATCTGACCGTGGCGGGTACGAGACAGGAGCTTTCCGAACTCGTCGAGTATGGCGCCACGGATATGGGGGTGGTCCTGCAGGAGGACTTCGACAGCCTGGTCAGATCAGGATCGAGACCAGTACTGGAGCTTGCTGTCTGGCCGGCAGGCGCCCCTTCCAGCAGGGCGATCATACTGCTGATCCTTATGGACATCCTAAGGCAGCTTGACGGAAGCGTCCCGCCGCTGGAAGTGAAGATCGAGGCGCAGATGAACGATGAAGGACCCTCCCTGCGGGCCAGGCTTGTCCCTGCGGTGGTGCTGATGGTCCTCATAGTCGCCGGGATCTTCGTCCCGTCTTTTCTCCTGGTAGGGGAGAAGGAAAAAGGCACCATTATGGCCCTTCTGGTCACACCAGCCAGGCTCAGCGAGATACTGGCTTCCAAGGCCCTGCTTGGCTTCCTTCTCACTGTCGGGCTCTGCATGGCTACACTGGCCCTGAACGGTGCCCTGTCACACAATGCCCTACCACTGATGCTCACGGTAGTGGCCGGTGCCCTTGTCTGCAGCTCAGTAGGCCTTATCTACGGCTGCCTGGCTCCTGATGCGAAGACTCTCTACACTATGGTCAAGAGCCTGAACATCCTCCTTGCGGGGCCAATTGCCTTCTACCTGGTATCCGGCATTCCCCGCTGGGTGGCAATGGTATTCCCGACTTACTGGTTCATCGACCCCCTTTACAGGATAACTCTCGAGGGTGCAGGTTTGAACAGGATAGCCGGCAGTCTGGCAGTGACCCTGCTGCTGGGGATGGCACTGCTGTTCCCGGTGAGGCTCTTGAGCAGACGCATGCTGAGATAGTGAAAGTCAGTACAGTTTATTTGTGTAGAGAATATAAAAGGTGTCCGTCCCCCTTTTAACGGAAGGAGTATAGTAAAATGATGCAGCTGATTCTGGCGCTGGTGATCCTTGTCCCTTCGAGCCCGGGAAGTCATCCCGGAAAGGTGTACACGTCCACCTTCTCGATCGCGGCAATCGACTCCATCACAGGGGAGTGCGGGGTCGCTGTGGCATCCAAGGTTCTTGATGTAGGGTACATAGTGCCCTGGGGAGAACCGGGGGTCGGAGTGGTGGCAACCCAGGCGCAGACCAACGCCATGTTCGGTCCCGACGGCCTGGAACTCCTTAGAGAAGGCGCC
>CAZXEF010000129.1:1559-8289 GCA_964639605.1 uncultured bacterium
CAGGCAGCTGGGGATCGTGGACTGCCATGGAGGTTCCGCCTCCTTCACAGGAAGCGGCACCATGGACTGGGCAGGGAGCATCACGGGGCCCGGCTACGCAATTCAGGGCAACATCCTCACCGGTCCGGAAGTCGTCCAGGAAATGGAACGGGCCTACCTCGGCGAGGAAGGCTCGCTGGGAGACAGGCTGCTGGCAGCCCTTCTTGCGGGTGACGCCGCCGGCGGAGACAGCAGGGGGAGGCAGTCGGCCGCCATGGTTGTCTACAGAGAGGGAGGAGGCTACCAGGGAAGCAGCGATCTTCTTGTGGACATCAGGGTCGTCGATTCCCAGGACCCCCTTGGAGACCTGCAGAGGATCTACTCCAAGTGGTGCATGTGGTTCATCTTCCCTGTCTACATCGATGCCGGATACCCTGAGACGGATTACGCCCTTTGCATAATGGAGGACTACATGGCCTCGGGCGACGTCGACGCACAGGACCTGAACGGACTGGCATGGGAGCTTGCCACCAGGCAGCTGTACCCTGCGAGAACCGTAGAGATAGCACTGATGGCCACCTCCATGGAACCGGACGACGCCAACATAATGGATACGGTAGCCGAATCTTACTACGCCCTTGGTGATTACCGGACCGCGGTGGAATGGGAACGGAGAGCACTGGACATTGACCCTCAGAACGATTTCTTCTGTCAGCAGATGAACAAGTTCCTCATGGCGCTTGAGGGACAGGACCCCTGACGGAGATCATCTGAAAAGCGCGGGATTGTTCTCCTGGCCCAATTGGACACGCGCGCCTTCCGGATGCGACCGAGCGGGAGAAGGCTATTCTTCCCCTTCCCCCATTGAACGGACCTCGGTGATGGACCTGAACGCGTCCAGCAGACCCGCATGGTCCAATTCCCGGTCGGACAGGCTCAGAAGCCCTTCCGGAGTTATCCTGCACCAGCTGTCGCCGAAGGATACCGCTATATCTCCCAGCTCCCATTCCCGGAGAATGTCGAGGTAAACGGCATAGGATGATATCAGGATCAGCCGGTCCCACTGTTCATCATCTCCTGACCAGTGACCACCGAGGGCAACGAAGACCAGGAGTGCCGAATCGGGGCCGGAAAAACTGACCAATGGCTCCATCTGCATGTAGCCCGCCAGCTCCCGGGCCATCATGAGTGCATCATCGGGATGCTCAGAGCCCGGTCCCGCTCCAGCCATCGATCCACCTGCAAATGCGACGGTAAATGCAATGATCACCAATGGCACCTGAATGTTTGTCCTTTTCATCTTAACACCCCACTACAGCAAGTCCGTTGCTGAGAATAAAAGCATGTGTGAATTCAGGTCCGATCACGAACAGGCCGGTCCTCGAAGGAGGAGCAGCTCGCATAGGCAACCCTCCTGAATCCCTCCGATCATCAGGGTCATTGGCCTCAGTTAAGGTTGATGTACCTGTAAAGACCCTCTCCCAGCTCCCTCCCCCTGCCGTCGAGGAGCTTCTGGAGATGGTCGTCCATGGTGAAATAAAAGACCTGCCAGCCCGAGGTGACCAGGTCTGTGACATGATCGACCAGGTTCTTTCTGCGAACCCAGTCCGAATGCTGGAAAGCATCATCCAGGATGAGGAACGCGGGTTCACCCAGCGAGAGCTGAGCGAAGCCTGTCCTCAGAGCAATGTAGACCTGTTCCGCTGCCCCGGTGCTGAGATATGACAGAGGATACTCGCCCTGACCTTTCACCCTGAGGTTGAGCCCTCCCTCTTCGGTCATCCTGACCCCGTTGTACCTTCCTGTTATCATGTACAGCGGGTTGATTATCTCAGGGGAGGCCAGGGCTTCCTCAAGCCTGACGTTCTCCTGGTCCCTGTATTCGCAGATAGCCCTGTAGACGCTGTTCTCCGCCAGTATACGGGCGGTCACATCCCTGTGTGCAGTCGCCACCTCGGTCCTCTTGTCCTCAAGGGCAGTGATCAGCTCCCTTATATCCCTGGAGCTTATTCCGGATGCAACCGAGATATCTACCTTGAGCTCCTCGAGGCTCTTCCTCTCGCGTTCCAGCCCATCGGTCACCGATGCCAGCTCGTCCCTGAGGTCCAGATATGCCTTCTGGTCCCAATCCCTTCCCGGAGGGTCGGGAAGGCAGTCGTCGGGCTGAACTCCGATGGATGACAGGATGCTTCCGATCGAGGAAATGGAATCCTGGACTTCCTTCCTGGAAGTCCTCAACTTTTCAACCTCGCCATCCCATTGCTCAGCATGAACTTCCTCGCCGGTCATCAGGTAAAGCTTCCTGCCTATCCTCTCCTCGAGCCCGCTCACCTCCCGCAGTGTTTCAACCCTGCTCTCCAGGGCATTCCTGTACTTGATTCGACCGGTTTCAAGTTCCCGGTGTACCAGTCCAATCGTCGCAGTATCGGTCAGCTGTCTCCCGAATCTCCTCTGGAATTCCTCTTCCAGCTTCCTTCGGCGCTCCTCCTCCCCGCTGGAGACAGCAGGGGATGACGCGGCCAAGCGAAGGAAGGCAAGGCAGGCGATCGCCCCTGCGGCGGAGACCAGAGTGAGTATCCTGCTGAAAAAGGCTCCGGCGGCAGCCAGCAACAGCATGAGGGGGAGCAGGTAACTGCATAATCTTGCTGCAGAAGATTTGCCGCGGTCCATCCCGTTATCCGCCAGATATTCCTGCCTGGCATTCTCCAGCCAGTTCATGTCCTCCTCTACGGGGGCGAGTTCATCCAATCTGCCGTCCAGCCGATCAATATCCCTCCGTCTGGCCCTGCAGAGGCTGATATCGGTGCCAAGATCGATCAGGTCCTGCTCAGTCGGGAGGTCACCCAGTATACTGTCGAGTCTCTTCTGCTCTACGTAGAGCTGATAGGCCCTGTGCCTCCTGGCAGCCTCCAGATCCCCCAGCTGGTCCTCCAGCCTGGCCTTTCTCCTTTCAAGGGCGTAAAGGACTGCGAGAGATGCGTTCTCGTCCACTGCCAGCTGAAGGTCCTCAAGGTACCGGTTCTCGCTCTCAAGTGTTAGCTTCTCCCTGTAGAGCCCCTTGTTGTCCGCTACTATCCTGCCTTCGGCGATGACCGCATTTTTCACGGTCTCCTGCTTTATGTTCGACTCGACCTCGTCAAGCACCCTGTTACCGGAAAGATAGGTGCGAAGAACCTCATCACCGACGCCGTCGAGGGAGTCCGAAAGCCTGGTATCACCCGCCCTGACCACCATGAGCCTGGAAAGGTCTTCAGGCAGACCCTTCTCCTTCCCGGTGAAGTCCTCCATCTTTCTGCCGCCGGGAACGAACAGCGTACTGCCCTTCTGCAGCCCCGTCACCTCGATCTCGCCCCTGGGGTCCCATGCTCTGACGGTATTGGACATCGTCCTTGTCCATTTGCTGATCCAGGGAGTGTCCCTGCCGGTCCTGAACAGAAGTGAGATCATGGCTTCGACGATGTATGTCTTCCCGGTCTCGTTCCTCCCGAAGATCAAATTGAGGCCCCCCGGTTCGATAGAGACGTCCTCCCTGAGTGGACCTTCACGCTTGATGGAGATCCGCCTGATACTGATCGCCATCAGCGTCCATCCTTCTCGTAGATCACCTTCAGAGCGGCTTCTATAACCTGCTCCTTCTCCGGCTGAACTCCTCCGTAATCCCAGTCCAGTTCATCGATGAACTCGATGGCCCTGCGGGCAATCGCATTCCTTCTGCTGTCCCGGGCGACACGGAGGGAGGAAATGTCCGGTTCCTCTCCTTCGTAGAATCCGTAATCGGAGAACATCTCCCTGAGACAGTCCATCACCGCTTCCCTGTCCGATGAATAGCCCGAGGCCCTGACCCTGATCCTGGCTTTTCCCCTTTCCCTGAGGTCAAGCCCCCAGGTAGCTTTCCTTGCGGTGATCTGGTTCCTCAGCCTTTCCAGCTCGTTGTCATCAGGGATCACAAGGAACCCTTCCTGGAAGAACAGGAGAGTGGTGTCCACCTTCTCCGGCTGTACCCTTCCGGTAGCGGTATCGAAGATCAGGAACTGCCTTCTTCCGGTCTCATTGATGTCGATGCCGCATGGGGAACCCGGATAGTGAACGTTCGAATTGAGTACCGGCTGATGAATGTGGCCAAGGAAGACCTTCCAGGGCTGATATCTCTCTATGTCTCTTCTGTACAGCGGCATGTAGGTCCCTTTTTCGTAGGGGTTCCGTTCCTTGATCCCTCCCAGGTAGTCGCCGTGGCCCACAAGGACCCAGCGGTTGGTCAGTCCCAGCCCCTCGAGATGCTCGCCCATTCCCGTGGTCCCCGAATAGGGGACAAGGACCAGTGAGAGACCATCCATTCCAAGGACCGTGGTCTCCTGGTAGATATGGACATTGTCTCCGACGATGATCCTGTCGGAGATGTCCGGGTCGTGGTTGCCGGGGATCACATGGAAGCTGATCCCGGGATGCTGCCTGCATGCCTGCTCGAACCCTGAGTAGCTGGAGCAGCTCTCGTCGAAGAGGTCACCGGCCACCACCAGGGTGTCGACTTCCTTCTCCTCCAGCGTCCCCAAAACGCTGTGCAGGGCCTTGAGCCTTTCGGGATGCGCTCCATCCTGACTGAGATGAACATCCGCCGTCACCGCGATCTTCATGATATCCGGCTCCGAAGTGGGAAAGCCCTTCTATCGCGGTTGGGCAATTGGCAGCCTTTCGTGATGTGGCGATGGTCCTTCAAGTTCCATCTGTTTCGAACGTTTCTGAACAATAATAACAGGAACCTGAATGAACAGGAAGCATGATAAGTTCCTCTATTTACCGCTTTTTATACGAATATATCTATACTATATTTGATTTAATATTCAGCAGTGTCAGGGTATTACCGATGGATGGGTCCTGGAGTGTCACTTCGATGACGATCGCGGCTTACACCGTCAGGGTTCTGGCATCAGCAGCCCTGTCACTGTCACTGCCGGGGGTCTCCACGATACCTGGAACATCCCTGAAATCATCAAGCGAAGCCAGGTGGCGCAGAGGCGCCAGGCCGATCAAGCCCTCTCCGATCCTGGCATGTCTGTCCCTGTGGCTTCCGCAGGCTCCGTAACAGTCGTTCATGTGGAGCGCCCTGATACGTTCGAGGCCCGTCACGGCATCTAATTCCGCCATTACGTCATCGACGGCCCCTGCAGAGGATAGGTCGTATCCAGCGGCATGGGCATGGCAGGTATCGAAGCAGACGCCTGTCCTTTCCGGTAATGCTGCCCCGTCCAGAAGCATCGAAAGCTGCTGGAACGAGTATCCCACCGTAGTGCCCTGCCCGGCAGTGTTCTCGAAGAGTATACCGGTGGAGGGGTGTGAGTTGTCCAGTACTTTTCTGACGGCGTTGGAGATCGAACCTATGGCCGCCGCCTCTCCCGTTCCCAGGTGGGCACCAGGATGAAGAACGGTCCAGCCGATACCCAACCTGTGCATTCTCTGCAGCTCCCCCTCCAGAGCGGCGAAGGATCTCCTGCTCACCCCGGGGCTCGAGGATGCAAGGTTGATCAGGTAGGAAGCATGGGAGAGCACAAGGGTCGTTCTTCGGCTGTAACGCTGGACCTCCACCTCAGTAACCGGCCTGCCTTCCCAGCGTCTCTGGTTCGATGTGAATATCTGGCAGCAGGCCAGGTTGAGTTCGCTGAGCGAATCCAGGGCCCTGGCCAGCCCGCCGCTCACAGAGGCATGGATTCCAGGTATCACGGGCTCAGGTCACCCGATCGGTCACAGGCATGTACTTCGGAACAGGTCAAGCGTCACGGTGCTTTTCTCAGCCAGCTGGCTCCGCTTCCCGGCAATATCCTGGAGGATGTCCCTGGATGACTCCCAGGTCCTCTCCAGGAGGTCCCACAGATGGTCAGGCCAGTCCGGGGCGCCGGGATCGACCGTCAGATCCGAGAGCCCCACTTCCTCCATGAACCGGAAACCCTTGGATGCGTAGGGAACCGCTATGGGCACAGTACCTGTCACTACTGAGAGAATGGAACCGTGAAGGGGAACCGTGATGAGCAGCCTGCATTCGGAGATGCTGTTCAGGAAGCACCTGATGTCCGTCGGCATAACCACCGAGGCGTGCTCGCTGTGCTCCATCATGGACATCACGGCTATGCACTCGTCATCATCGGAGTTGGACAGACTGCCTGTATGAAAGGGAAAGAACCTTATCTCACCCCCATGGGTCTCTATGTGCCTGTCCAGAAGGCCTGCCCAGACCTTTCGATGGGTAGACCTGTCCGGCTCTCTGTAGAGTCCCAGTTTTCTCCGCAGCTCCAGAGGAAGCAACCTGCCCTGCCTGTTTGACACGTTCCTGAGGGCCACCCCGAGCACTTCAGGGGAGCCGTGGAGCTGTGCGAAATCCCCGGCAAGGGTGAAGGTGGAATCGGAGGCAAGCTTCACTTTCGAGGGATCGAGGCCAAGGTCCATGAGAGTATCGTAGGAGGGTCCATCCCTGACAGTGACGCCGCTGCAGTACCCGAGCCATTTCTTCAGCTGCCCCGGTGTCCACCTGGCAAGCTCCTCCCCCTGGCCGATCCCGACCGACCAGGCGAATGCGGGTTTCCTGTACCGTCTTGCAAGTCTGATCGGATGCAGGTTGAAGGGGGTGTACAGCAGCGAGGATCGATCCTGTGCAAGCTCTCCGCCCCCTACTATGACGATATCGGACCATCTCACTCCCCTGACCATGGCCCGGAGTCTTCCCCTTTCGATCTCCTGGAAAGATGGGCGGGAAGTATGAACA
>CAZXEF010000130.1:0-7081 GCA_964639605.1 uncultured bacterium
GGATGCCGTGCGCAGGGGTGCCAGCGACATCCATTTCGAGCCCTTCGAGAAGTACGTGAGGGTAAGGTTCAGGATAGACGGTGTGCTGCACGAAGTGATGAGGCCAAGCAGGAAATACAGGTCGGCCATGGTGAGCCGACTGAAGATACTCGGTGGGATGGACATCGCCGACCACCACCTCCCCCAGGACGGAAGGCAGAAGATACTGGTCGGTGACAGGTTCGTGGACCTGAGGCTCGCGACACTGCCCACGCTTTTCGGAGAGAAAGTGGAGGTCAGGCTCCTTGATCGCTCAGCAGTAATACTGGACCTCGAGAAGCTGGGCTTCGAGGAGGAATCCCTTAAGATCTTCAGGAAGGGAATAAAGAGACCCTTCGGCATAGTCCTCGTCACCGGCCCCACCGGTTGCGGGAAGACCACCACCCTCTATTCGGCACTCACCGAACTCAACGACATCGGCGTGAACATCATGACCGCCGAGAACCCTGTGGAGTTCAACCTGAAGGGTATCAATCAGGTCCAGATGAACGATGATGTGGGACTGACCTTCGCCAACGCCCTGAGGGCATACCTCAGGCAGGATCCGGACATCATCATGGTGGGCGAGATAAGGGACAAGGAGACCGCCGAGATATCCATCAGGGCAGCCCTGACCGGTCACCTGGTGCTGTCCACCACTCATACCAACGATGCTCCCAGCACCATCAACAGGCTGATAGACATCGGAACGGAGCCCTTCATGCTCAGCACTTCGCTGGTATGCATAGCCTCCCAGCGACTGATAAGGAAGATCTGTACCAAGTGCAAAACGCCTGTGAGCATACCTGACGAGGCTTTCAAAGACGCCGGGATAGACCCGGCGAGATTCGACGGGGTGGAGATCTTCACCGGCACCGGATGCTCCCACTGCAACAACACGGGATACAAGGGACGGATGGGAATATTCGAGGTGATGCCCATAGATGACGATATCAGACTGCTGATAGAGGGTGATGCCAACAGTATAGAGATAGAGAAGATGGCCCTGGCCAAGGGCATGATCAATCTCAGGGAAGCTGCTCTGCGGAAACTTGAAGCGGGTCGGACCACATTTGACGAGGTCTTGAGAGAGACCATAGCGAACGAGTAACGGAGGAGTCACTTGCTCAGCAGACTGGCCATGATGCTTCTGGAGTCTGGAATGGTGTCGCAGGACGATATCGACAGGATACTGAGCGAATACGGTCCGGGAGAGATCGAAATGGCGGACCAGCTTGTGTCTATGGGCAATGTGCCGGAGGACCTGATAACGGAGTTCCTGTCCGAGATATACTCGGTCAAGCCTATCTACCTCAACGAGATGGATATTGATTCCGTTCTCAAGGAAGAACTGAACGAGGAGATAGCAAGGAAGTACCTGATCGTTCCGTTCAAGTCGGAGAAGAAGTACTTCCATATAGCCATGGGCTCCCCGGGCGACCTCTATGCCATAGATGAGGTCAAGTTCGCCGTGGGTAAGGAAGTGGTCGTGTACGCCTCTTCTCCCTCCGCCGTGAGAAGGGCCCAGAACGACATCTACGGCAAGCAGGACGCCCTTGTGTCCGTGAAGGACCAGCTGGAGGAATACCAGGAGGAACTTGACGAACTGGAGATAGTCGAGAGCCTGGAGGTGCATGAAGAGGAGGATGATGATTACGAGGACGAGTTCGACGATGAGTACGCCAACCTTTCCTCCGGCCCCATCGTGGGCTTCGTCAACTCCATAATCGCCAAGGCGGTGAAGACAGAGGTCAGCGACATCCACATAGAGCCCTACGAGAAATACCTTCGGATCCGGTACAGGAGGGACGGCAAGTGCTTCGTCGTGAGGAAGCTTCCAAAGAAAGTGCAGCCCCAGATACTGAGCCGTCTGAAGATAATGGCCAGCATGAACATAGCCGAGAAGAGAAAGACCCAGGACGGCAGGATCAAAGCCATGATAGACGGCCGTTCCATAGACTTCAGGGTCAGCGCCGTACCGACGGTGAACGGGGAGAAGATAGTCCTGCGGATACTGGACAAGGGCAGCCTGGAGTTCGATCTCAGGGAGCTGGGATTCCCCGAGGACGCTCTGAAGACCTTCATGCAGGGGGTGGGCTCACCCTACGGCATCGTCCTTGTCACCGGGCCGACGGGAAGCGGAAAGACCACCACTCTCTATTCGGCCCTGAGTTCGCTGAATACCGAGGATACTAACATCCACACCGCCGAGGAGCCTGTTGAGTACAACCTCGAGGGACTTACCCAGACCCAGATAGACTTCAGCATGGGTTACGATTTTGCTTCGGCGCTGAAGGCCATACTCAGGCAGGACCCGAACATCATAATGGTGGGCGAGATAAGGGACCTTGAGACCGCCAGTATTGCCATAAAGGCTGCGCTGACGGGCCACCTGGTCTTCTCCACCATACACACGAATGACGCGCCCAGCACTGTGAACCGGCTGGTGGACATAGGCATCAAGCCTTTCCTCGTCGCTTCCGCCGTAAGGACCATCATGGCCCAGCGTCTTGTGAGGAAGATCTGCAAGAAGTGCAAGAAGCCTTACACATACCCTGACGAGGAACTGAGGGCAGCCGGGATTGACCCCGCTGAAATAGCCGGCTATACAACATATAAGGGAACCGGTTGCCCGGCTTGCGGGGATTCCGGTTACCGCGGCAGGATAGGTCTTTACGAAGTGCTCGCGATTGATAAGAATATAAAACAGGCGATAATCGAGAAGGCCACTGCCGGGAAACTGCGCGTGATGGGTGTCAGAAACGGCATGAGGACTCTCAGGATGGACGCCGTGGAGAAGATGAAGAACGGCATAACCACACTGGAGGAAGTAATAAGGGTTACGGCAGAGGATGACCTGGAAGTCCTGAGGGCCCTGGAGGAGCTGAAGGGCAAGGCTACCGGTCAGAAGACAGGGGAAGGACATTCGGCATAGCATGATCATTAAAACTCTGTTGAAGGAGATGATGGAGAGGCGGGCCACCGACCTCCACCTCACCGTTGGGACCCCGCCAGTCATCCGAATCGACGGTGACCTGGAGAGGATGGAGTACGATCCTCTAACCCCGCAGGACACTCAGAACCTGGTCTACAGTCTGCTGAAGGACGAGCAGAAGAAGAGGTTCGAGCTGGAGAAGGAACTGGACCTGGCCTTCAGCGTAAGGGGCCTGTCCAGATTCAGGGCGAACGTCTTCCTCCAGAGGAGCTGCGTCGCCTGCGCCATCAGGGCCATTCCCCATGAGATACTCTCCTTCGAGGAACTGGGCCTGCCGAAGGCGGTCAACGAGTTCGCTGAGAAGCGCCAGGGCCTGATACTGGTCACAGGACCCACTGGCTGCGGCAAATCCACTACCCTCGCTTCCATCATTCGAAAGGTGAACGCTACCAGACGCTGCCATATCGTGACCATCGAAGACCCCATCGAATACGTTCACCATCATGACAAGGGGATAATCAACCAGAGGGAGATTGGTTCGGACACCAAATCCTTCACCAATTCCCTGAGGTACGTTCTCCGTCAGGACCCCGACGTGGTGCTGATAGGCGAGATGAGGGACAGGGAGACGATGCAGGTGGCGCTCAACATAGCCGAGACCGGTCACCTCACCATGGCAACTCTGCATACCAACTCCACCTATGAATCGATCAACAGGATAATCGACTCCTTCCCTTCTGAACAGCAGGACCAGGTCAGAAGCCAGCTCTCCTTCGTGACGATCGGCGTCATGACCCAGCAACTGGTTCCAAAGGCCAGGGGGTCGGGCAGGGCCCTGGCCGTGGAGGTGCTGGTGTGCAATGCAGCTGTAAGGGCCACCATCCGCCAGGACAAGCTCCACCAGATCTATGGCATCATGCAGGCCGGCCACAAGCACGGCATGAGGACCATGAACCAGTCTCTCTTCAACCTCTACAAGAAGAAGGTCATCACCAAGGAAGTGGCCATCGAGAGGTCCCACGATGTCAGTGAGCTGGAGCAGATGATAGCAACAGGAAGAGATATTCTTTAGAAATAGGAGGCGGCAATGCCTGAGTTCAGATGGGAAGGGACTAACAGGGCCGGCAGACACATGTCCGGAAAGATCACTGCCGCGAAAAAATCGGAAGCGGAGGACCTTCTTACCCAGAGGGGGGTGACGGTCACCAAGCTAAAGGGTGCCGGCTTCGACATCTCGACTTTCGGTGTCATCGGATCCGGTGTGAATGACAAGGAGCTGGCCACTTTCACCAGGCAGTTCGCCGTAATGATAAACGCCGGCCTTCCCCTGGTGAAATGCCTCCAGATCCTCAGCGAGCAGCAGGATAACAAGATATTCGGAGGAATGATCGAGGACGTGACCGCAACCGTGGAGAAGGGCGGTACGCTGGCGGACGCCATGGCCCAGCACAGCAACGTCTTCTCGGAACTCTACACCAACATGGTCGCGGCTGGTGAGCAGGGTGGTATACTCGACACTATCCTCAACAGGCTCTCCACTCATCTTGAGAAGTCGGTAGCCCTCCGCAGCAAGGTGAAGTCCGCCATGATGTACCCCATGGTGGTGATGATCGTTGTCATTCTGGTCACCATGGCCCTGCTGCTGTTCGTCATCCCCATCTTCCAGCAGATGTTCACCGACATGGGCGGCAGCCTTCCGGGTCCCACCCAGTTCGTCGTCAACATGTCTGAGTTCCTGCAGGCCAACATACTTCTGGTGCTCCTTGGATTTGCGGCCGTGATCGTCGGCTACAAGATGTACTACAAGACCGACAGCGGAGAGAGAGTTATCGACGCCATCAAGCTCAAGATGCCCATCTTCGGCATCCTGGTGCGCAAGATGTCAATCGCCAGGTTCTCAAGGACGCTGGGAACGCTCATCTCCAGCGGTGTGTCGATCCTCGACGGCCTCAGCATCACGGCGAAGACATCGGGCAACAGGGTGGTATCCGACGCCATCATGGATGCAAGGACAAGTATTTCCGGAGGCGAGAACATCTCCAGTCCCCTGCAGGCTTCGGGCGTATTTCCCGGCATGGTGACCCAGATGATAGCCGTAGGCGAGGAGACCGGCGGCATCGACACAATGCTCCAGAAGATAGCCGACTTCTACGAGGAGGAAGTGGATACCGCCGTCAGCGGTCTGACATCGGTGCTGGAGCCTATAATGATAGTCGTCCTGGGCGGCATAGTGGGCGGCATGGTCATAGCCATGTATCTGCCCATATTCGATATGATCGGGACTGTCGGGAAATAGACGGCAGCAGGACTGACTTCCGCTGCGTTGAGAGTTCACAATGCGGAATAACACTTTGACAATGACACGCCGCGCCTGGCTCCAGGTGGAGCGTGTCATCGTCTTCGGCCTGTTCATCCTTTTCGGTATCATCTTCCTCGGCTGGCATAAGGTCGGCACGGTCTACGCGTCGGTGGCCGGGGTGGTGGCACTGACCTCCATCCTGGATACGATCACCCGGAAAACTCTCAGCGAGCGGGAATGGCAGCTCTGGATACTGCTTCTGACCGACTCGGTTCTGGTGGCGGCGCTCATAAGCATGGCAGGCGGATTCGACGGGCCCTTCACCGCCATATTCTTCATTCACACGATAACAGCCGGATTCTACCTCGGCATAAGGGGAGGGGTGACGGTAGCCGTCGCGGACTCCGTGATGCTGGCAGCCCTTGCCTACCTTACCATATCCGGTCAGCTGGTCCCAAGCACCGGTGGAAGTTCCATTGATAAGATAATGAAGGTCGTTCCCTACCAGGTCTCCTTCCAGTACTCCCTGCTGTTCGTGACCATATACGCAGGCTTCCTGACAATTACCGGGCTGGTCTCCGGATACCTATCCCAGCATCTTCTGCTGGAGAAGGGAAGGGCCGACGGCATCCTGCGCCAGCTAAGGGATGCCAGGACCATGTCCAGGGAGATACTGGAGAGCCTTTCCGACGGTATCCTGGTGATAGACAACTCCGGAGTTCCGGTGAGCATCAACAACGCCGGGAAGGAGATACTGGGGCTGGACGAGGGGTGGAGACAGACCGTGGACGACACGGACATATATACAATGCTCAGGGAGTTCCAGCTCACCGTAGAAATGCCTCCGGTTGTAGAGGTCAGCATAGACGACAGGGTAGTGGAGTGCCGGATGGGCACGTTCCTGGACAACGATGGCAACTCGGCTGGAGCCCTTGTGGCAATGACCGACATCACGGAGACCTTCGAGCTGAAGAGACGTCTCCAGGAGCAGGAGAAGCTGGCGGCCATCGGCAGGCTCTCCAGCACCCTGGCCCATGAGATAAGGAACCCTCTCGCCTCCATGAGCGGTGCCGCCCATATACTTCAGATGGGCACGCTCGACTGGAGGAAGACCGACAGGATGACGGAACTCATCAGCCATCAGGCCAGGAGGATATCCGAGATAATCGAGGGCTACCTGGAACTGTCCAGGAACAACGCCGTCGCCTATTCCAGCCCGGTGTCCCTGGAAGCCGTAGTGAACGAGGCAGTGGAAGTGGCCAGGCAGGGTTTCGGATCGCAGACCAGGATCGAGACCCGTATCGAAGGTAATTTCATAATCTTCGGCAACCAGGCGAGGCTGGTGCAGCTTCTCACCAATGTACTGCGGAACAGCGCCGAGGTCCTTGGCACCGACCCCGACGGCAGGATAACGGTCTCCCTCGCCAGATCATCCCTGGACGGTATGGCGGAGCTCTGTATCAATGATAACGGCCCTGGCATCCCTGAAGAGATCAGGGTCCAGATGTTCGATCCCTTCTTCACAACGAAGAAAGAGGGCACGGGACTCGGGCTTTTCGTGGCCAGGAAGGTCGCCAGGGACCATCGCGGAAGGATGGATATGGAATCCACTCCGGGAGAGGGGACCACGGTCAGGGTCAGCCTTCCCGTGGCACCACCTGATGCCGTGTCTTCCGACGCCGGAAGTGGCAGCTGAACGGAAGACATATGCTCTTCCGCGGCAGAGGTGGCAGCGGAACGGAAGAGACCGTGTCTTCCGATGCCGGAGGTGACCGCTGAACGGAAGACATATGCTCTTCCGCGGCAGAGGTGGCAGCGGAACGGAAGAG
>CAZXEF010000130.1:7181-8209 GCA_964639605.1 uncultured bacterium
ACCGTGTCTTCCGACGCCGGAGGTGACCGCTGAACGGAAGACATGTGATCTTCCTATGCCGTAGGTGCCCGATGAACGGAAGATTCTGTATCTTCCGATACAGGAGGTAACTGATGATGGACCGGCAGCTATCGGTAATGGTAGTGGACGACGAGAAGCCCATGCTGGAATGGATCTCCATACTCCTCGAGGAGCACGGGTACAGGGTTTCGTGCCACTGCAACGGTGAGGAAGCACTCAAGGCGGCCGGTATGACCATGCCCGACATACTTGTGGTGGATGTGAAGATGCCCGGGATTAGCGGGTTCGAGGTCCTGACCGAGATGCAGAAACTCTTTCCCGGGCTCATCGGCATAATGATGACGGCCTTCTCAAGTGTGGATTCCGCCGTGAAGGCAATGCGAAGAGGGGCTTCGGACTACCTGGTGAAGCCATTCGAAGTGGACCAGCTGCTTATCGCCATAGAGAAGGCCCTGGGCGAGAGGGAGCTGAAGAGAGAGAACCTTGAGCTAAGGAAGAAGGTACGAGCAAAGTATTCCGCAGACGCAATCATCGGCAGATCCAAACCTATAGTGGAGTTGCTGGAGAAGGTGAGGATGGTTGCGGAGAAGGACAGCACCGTACTGATAACGGGGGAGAGCGGCAGCGGCAAGGAACTCATTGCCAGGGCCATACACGGCAGCAGTCCGAGGTCCGACCAGCCTTTTCTTGGAGTGAACTGCGGAAGCTTTTCCCGCGACCTTCTGGCAAGTGAGCTCTTCGGTCACATGAGGGGATCGTTCACCGGTGCTCACCGTGACAAGGAGGGGCTTCTCGTGGCGGCAAACGGAGGCACTTTCTTCCTGGACGAGGTCGGGGAGATCGACAGGGAGCTCCAGGTGAAGCTTCTGCGTGCACTTCAGGAGAGGCAGGTCCTGCCTGTGGGAGGAACCCGGCACGTGCCCTTCGACGCAAGGATAATCGCGGCCACCAACTCCGACCTGGAGGAGAAGGTCAGGAAGGATGATTTCAGGGCGGACCTCTATTAC
>CAZXEF010000131.1:0-8200 GCA_964639605.1 uncultured bacterium
TATACCGCATCGTTCCTCTCTGTCTCCTTGTCGCTTACAGGATCCGACAGATGCCATGCTGTCAGCATTTCCTCCGCCCATGGAGTGAGTACGGCCCCGTCGGCCATGGGGCTTCCGGGCCATTCATCATCATCACCTAGATAACGGGTGGCCATATAGAAGTAGTTCCTGGCGAAATCACCCTTGTAGCCGTCGATGGGCTCGAATACCGTTCCACTGTAGCCGGGCCAGGAGCATGGTCCCAGCCGGCTGCCGTTCATCGACACCCAGGTGGGGGAGCTGACCTCTCCGTAAGGGTAATTGGCCCTTCTGTTGTTGACGTAGATGTCGGTGGGAACTATCTGGAACATGTCCGTGTACATGGGCGGAATGTCACCCCCGAACCAGCTCTTGGGCCATGAGTGCTCCCTGTTGTAGCCCTCGCCCTCGCCGCTGGCGGACCCGCCCTGGTCATCGCCCAGGATGTAGGTATACGGAGGTGTTCCACCCGGAATGTCGGAGTACATGTCCCAGACCAGGCTGTCCTGCCTGTCATCGGTGGTGTAGAAGGCCAGCCAGACCTCGTCGTAGGTGATGGTGACGTGATCGTCTATTATGTCGTGAAGGGCCTGCTGCAGTTCAGGACCCGTGAGTCCCGCCGCGGGATCGTAGTAGCCCGGCGGAGGGTCAGCCGTGAGTACTGACGCCAGAAGGAAAACTAGAGACAGATTAAAGATACCTTTCAGAATAAAAGCCTCCGTCCCTAATCATTCAAGACCGTAGAACCCGACCAGATATGCCAATAGACTGTCGGGTGCAATACCGGTGTCGCTGAAACCCGCCGAGAGACTGGTCACGTATCCATTCTCCCTTACCAGCTGCAGCTCGAGGAAAAGCCCGCCCGGTTCCTCATCGACGGTATCGAGACTGATCCTGACTGCCCTTATGCCTATGTCCGAGATGATGTTACGGGCCATATTGAGGTATGTTATCTGCCGTCTGTCCAGCATTCCCATGGGAATGACGGACAGGAAGTTTATCGAGTTCCTCGAGACCAGTACTGTCAGGTCTGCCCCTGACTCCGAAATGGCAACCAGGTCACTGTCCGCCGCCAGAGACTCCCCTTCCTCCATGGACAGCCAGCGGAGAGTGGAACGGTCGGAACCGCTGCCTGTGACGAGACATGTCCAGCCGTCCCTCCCGGCCACAGACCCCAGTATACCGCCCCGCTGATCGACAAGGTCGAACCCTTCGTCGGTCGCCTCGACATCGCAGTCGAATCCTGCCATTCCTATCCCGGCCATCTCATCCGGCCCCAATTTCCGGGAGAGGAACATGAGCTGGGGGGAGAGGTCGGTGAGATTGACACCCAGCAGGCTTATTCCCAGATCACCCCTGGACTGAAGGGAATCGACCAGCCAGAGAGGCATGATCAGTCCCGCATCCGCCGGGACAAGGTCCAGGTCCATTTCAGCGTTCACATGGATGTGAAGGAAACAGAGTCCGGGAACGAACTTCAGTTCATCGGCTATCGAGGGGCCGCCGCCGCACCCCAGGGACAGGATGAATAGGGAAAGGAAGATGAAAGGTACAATGCCCGATCCGTTCATTGACACTCCTCCCGGCAGATGGTAACTTACTCTTCCACTTAAGCTACGTGTTACCTTTTGTCTGCGTCAATGATCAAGGCTTGTTCGAGCATGGGTTAAGCCTGTCGAATAAGCCAAGCTCATTCGGGCATGGGTATACGTCTGCGGAATGAGCCAATATCTTGACAGTAGCAGAGGGTTTCTATATGCTTCAGGTTCGCTTCGCTGGCGTAGCTCAACTGGTAGAGCAGCTGATTTGTAATCAGCAGGTTATGGGTTCAAGTCCCTTCGCCAGCTCCAAAAGGGATAAGTGCCTGGAAGATAGATATCAGGAGCTGGCGAGGTTCCCGAGCGGTCAAAGGGGGCAGACTGTAAATCTGTTGGCAATGGCCTTCGGTGGTTCGAATCCACCCCTCGCCACCATTCCTGAGGAAGCGGCTAGATTATTTACAGGCCCGTTCGGCTCGAAAATCGATACGGTGCGGGAGTAGCTCAGTTGGCAGAGCATCAGCCTTCCAAGCTGAGGGTCGCGGGTTCGACCCCCGTCTCCCGCTCCAGCCGCTTGAGGAGTTAGAGGGGCGGCAGGTGCCGCGCTAATTCTACTGCCGGGCCCACGTAGCTCAGTCGGTAGAGCGCGTCCTTGGTAAGGACGAGGTCAGCGGTTCAATCCCGCTCGTGGGCTCCACGCAGGATTGGCATGCAGAAGATTGATCGACAGGTAAACAGGACATCCATGGATGTAGGGATGAAGCAGAAAAGGAGAGATCATGGCCAAGGAGAAGTTTGAGAGGACCAAACCTCACGTCAACGTGGGCACAATAGGTCACATCGATCATGGCAAGACCACGCTCACCGCCGCCATCACGAAGTGCCTTTCCACGCAGTTCGCCAATGTCAGCTACGTGGAGTTCGACAAGATCGACAACGCTCCCGAGGAGAAGAAGCGGGGTATTACCATCGCTACTTCCCACCAGGAGTACGAGACCGCCAACAGGCATTACGCCCATGTGGACTGCCCCGGCCATGCCGACTACATCAAGAACATGATCACAGGCGCAGCCCAGATGGACGGTGCGATCCTCGTCATCGCCGCCAACGACGGTGTCATGGAGCAGACCAAGGAGCACGTGCTTCTTGCCCGTCAGGTGAACGTCCCCAAGATGGTCATCTACCTCAACAAGGTAGACATGGTGGACGATGAGGAACTCCTTGAGCTGGTGGAGATGGAAGTCGGAGAGCTTCTCGACAAGTACGGTTTCGACCCCGAATCTCCCATCATCAGGGGAAGCGCCCTTAAGGCCCTGAACTCCGACGGTCTTCCCGAGACCGAGGACGCCAAGAGCGTCTACGAGCTCATGAAAGCTGTTGACGAGTGGATCCCCACGCCCGAGCGCGAAACAGAGAAGCCTTTCCTCATGCCCGTGGAGGATGTGTTCTCCATCGAGGGACGCGGCACCGTGGGTACCGGCAGGATCGAGAGAGGCATAATCCACACTGGTGACAAGATCGAGAGGGTGGGCATACACGAGACCATCGAGACAGTCTGCACCGGTGTCGAGATGTTCAGAAAGATACTCGACGAGGGTCAGGCCGGCGATAACGTAGGTCTGCTGCTCCGCGGCATCAAGAAGGACCAGCTTGAGAGAGGCATGGTCCTTGCGAAGCCCGGTTCTGTCACACCTCATACCGAATTTCTTGCCAACATAATCATCCTGAGCGAGAAGGAGGGCGGAAGGAAGAAGCACTTCAATACGGGTTACCGTCCCCAGTTCTATTTCCGCACCACCGACGTCACCGGCGAGATCGAGCTTCCGGAAGGCCGTGAGATGGCCCTCCCGGGAGACAACATCGATGGTGTGAAGATCACGCTCATCACCTCCATCGCCATGGAAGAGGGTCTCCGCTTCGCCATCCGTGAGGGTGGAAGGACCGTCGGCCACGGAGTTGTCGACAAGATATTGAAGTAAGAACTGTCAGGATATTGGAGTCAGGTAAGTCAAGATACGGAAACAGACAGGATAAACAGTGAGGGTAATAATCACACTCGCCTGCCAGGAGTGCAGAAGGCGGAACTACACCAGCACCAAGAACCGCCGGACCACAACGGGCAGACTGGAGCTCAAGAAGTATTGCAGGTTCTGCTTTAAGCATACCCTTCACAGGGAAACGAAATAGTTATTCGCAGGAGATTGCGCAGGGCAGTAGCACAACTGGTAGTGCACCGGACTCCAAATCCGGGGGTTGAGGGTTCAAGTCCTTCCTGCCCTGCCATGATCTTCAACAGGAACTGGTCATCGGGGAAGAGGACGGATAATGGCTCGTAAGAATACCGGGGAAGGCAACTTCATCGTAAGAGGCGTAAAAGCCGCCATACAGTTCCTCGGAGAGGTCAGGGCCGAGCTTATCAAAGTAGCCTGGCCTACAAAGCAGGAAGTGGTGGCTTCCACATGGGTGGTTCTCTTCGCTGTTGGCATAACGGCTGTATGGATATTCGCTTCCGATCAGTTCTCCGCCTTGCTCATCAACGGCCTCATCAGACTGATTCACTGAGATAACGGCAGCTGCGGCTCTTCATTGAGGACAGGATTATGGTAGAAGACGAGAACGTACGGGACGGAAACGGCGAACATATGGAAGAAGAGGACTCAGGCTCCACGAAGGAGAACGAGCGGTTCTCCTGGTACGTGGTCAATTCCTTTTCCGGATACGAGAAACGGGTCATGAAGTTCCTTGAGGGACAGCTCAGCAGGAAGTACCCCGGCAGGGTCGGAGAAGTACTCATTCCGACCCAGGACGTGACTTCCAATGTTCGCGGCAAGAAGACTTCACGGAAGAAGAAGCTCTACCCCGGATACGTATTCGTCCAGCTGGAACTTGATCAGGAAATGATCATGGACATCAGGGCAATGAGCAACGTCAGCGGGTTCCCGCCCATGAACCAGGGCAGACCGGAACCGCTGAGCGATGAGGAGATAAACCGCCTGAAAGGTCAGGCGGAGGGCTCCGACAAGGCCAAGGTGGTCAGGGTCCCTTATTCTGTGGGACAGACCGTCAGGGTCACGGAAGGCCCCTTCAACAATTTCACCGGGGTTGTGGAATCCATCAATCCCGAACGCGGCAGGGTAAGGGTGATATTCACCATATTCGGCCGCAAAGCTCCTGTGGAGATAGATTTCTCCCAGGTCCGTCCGGTCTAGACAGGACCGGAAACTCGACGCGCGCTGCCCTGACCAGTATGGGGAGGTCAAGGCGGCGGGAAAGGAGTGCTTACCATGGCCAAGAAGGTTATTGGTATGGTAAAGCTTCAGTTGCCTGCAGGTCAGGCGACGCCGGCCCCTCCCGTGGGTCCCGCACTGGGACAGTACGGGATTAACCTGGCCGGCTTCTGTAAGGATTTCAATGCTCGAACCCGGGGCAGCGAAGGCCTTATAATTCCTGCGGTGGTAACCGTGTACAAGGACAGAAGCTTTACTTTCAT
Source organism: uncultured bacterium (assembly GCA_964639605.1). Taxonomy (GTDB): domain Bacteria; phylum Fermentibacterota; class Fermentibacteria; order Fermentibacterales; family JCC-6; genus Aegiribacteria. Next base: position 5,047 of record CAZXEF010000131.1, read on the forward strand.
CCTGAAATCCCCTCCTGCAGCGGTTCTCCTGAAGAGGGCCGCGGGTCTTGCGAAGGGATCTCCGGAATCCAACCGGGACAAGGTCGGTACGGTTACCAGGGCCCAGCTCCGCGAGATAGTCAAACTCAAGGAAAAGGACCTGAACGCAGCCTCCATGGAGACTGCGATATCCATGATAGCCGGAACCGCCAGGAGCATGGGGCTGGAGGTGGTGGATTGATATGGCGACCATGAGCAAGAGATTCCGCCAGGCCCGTGAGAAGATAGAGAGCGACAGGAGATACAGCCTCGATGAGAGCTGCCAGCTTGTCAAGGAGCTTGCCACAGCGGGTTTCGATGAGACAGTGGAAGTGGCCGTCTCCCTGAATGTCAATCCCAAGCACGCCGACCAGATGGTCCGCGGTTCATGCGTACTGCCCAACGGTACCGGCAAGACCGTCCGTATTGCAGTCTTCGCAGCCGGGGACAAGGCCGATCAGGCCAGGGAAGCCGGGGCGGACATCGTTGGGGATGACGAGCTTGCTGATAAGATACAGGCAGGATGGCTGGAGTTCGATGTGGTCATCGCCAGCCCTGACATGATGAGGATCGTCGGGAAGCTGGGAAGGGTACTGGGTCCCCGCGGCCTCATGCCCAACCCAAAGACAGGCACGGTCACCGAGGATGTGGCCGGAGCTGTGATGGAAGCCAAGGCCGGAAAGATCAGTTTCCGGGTCGACAAGACCGGCAACCTTCACGTACCCGTGGGGAAGGCCAGCTTCGACGAGAAGGCCCTGGCCGAGAACATCATGTCCTTCTATGAGAAAGTTATTCAGCTGAAGCCCTCCAGCGTGAAGGGCCAGTACATGAAGAACCTCTCTGTCTCGTCAACGATGGGTCCGGGTATCAAGATCGACGTCAACGATCTTCGAACCAGAATCCGATAGGTGGTGATGATCAAATGGCTGTTTCAAGAAAACAGAAGGAAAAGGTAGTAGCCACCCTGATCGATGATCTTGGCGAGGCGAGATCGGTCATACTTACCGACTTCACAGGGATAAATGTCGCCGACATGACGGACCTGAGGGTCCAGATGCGGGAGAATGGCATCACTTTCACTGTGGTCAAGAACACCCTTCTCAGGAAGATCTTCAAGGAGATCGAGATCGGGAAGGAACAGGATGTCTACGGTATGATGGAGGGCCCCACGGCCCTTGCATACTCCAGTGATGAGGTTATGCCCATCAAGGTCATAAAGAAGTTCGCCGAGGATCATGACGGGCTTCCCCAGGTGAAGGGCGGCCTGGTGTCCGGTGTGACCTACGAGGTCGGAAAGCTCATGAAGCTGGCCGACATCCCCTCGAGAGATGAGCTGCTGGCAAAGTTCATGGGTTCTGCCCGTTCACCTCTGCAGGGCTTCGTTTCTGTAAGCAGTGGAATAATCCGGAAATTCTTCTACGCGCTCAATGCCGTCAGGGAGAGCAAGGAGAACTAGCAAGAAGGTGGCGGACCCGGGCGGGTACCGCAGCAAATGGAGGAAGAAAATGAGTGAACTCAAAAAGGCTGATATCATTGAGGCTATTTCTAACATGACCGTTCTGGAACTGGCCGAGCTGGTGGAAGAGATGGAACAGAAGTTCGGTGTTTCGGCCGCCGCTCCGGCAGCCGCAGCCGTTGCCGCCCCTGCTGTGACCGCAGGTGCTGCCGAGGAGAAGACCGAGTTCGACGTCATCCTTGAGGACTTCGGATCCAAGAAGATCCCGGTTATCAAGATAGTGAAGGACGTCCTGGAGCTGAATCTCAAGGAAGCCAAGGAACTGGTTGATAACGTGCCCTCCAAGCTCCGCGAGGAGATGGACAAGGAAGAGGCGGAAGCCTTCAAGAAGCAGCTGGAGGAAGCTGGGGCCACGGTCAAGCTTCAGTAGCATCAATCTGGAAAAACGGCGGGGGATGGTTATGAAACCTCTCTCGCCGTTCGTGCCGCAGCGAATTTGTCAATTTTCTAGCTTCACTTCCTAGCAAGTGTGAGGAGTGATCAGGTGAAGGTTAACAGACCTGTAAGAAACTTTTCGGAAGTACAGCCGGTCATAGACATCCCTGATCTGCTGAAGATACAGAGGGAGTCATTCAGCAGATTTCTTCAGGATGAGGTCCAGCCGGACGAGAGACTTCCGCAGGGGCTTCATAAGATATTCCAGGATACGTTCCCCATCGAGAGCAGCAACCGCGAGTTCTCGCTGGAGTACGTTTCATACGAACTTGGAACGCCAAAGTACACCGTACAGGAAGCCATGGACAAGGGGCTGAGCTTTTCCGCCCCGCTAACCGCCATGCTGAGACTCGTCTTCAGGAATGTCACCGAAGCAGATGATGGCAAACCTTCTCCCGAATCCTGGAAGGTATCCAGGATCATCGACCAGTCTGTGTTCCTCGGCGAGCTGCCTCTCATGACCAGGACCGGCTCCTTCGTCATCAACGGCGCCGAAAGGGTCATAGTCAACCAGCTGCACCGGAGCCCCGGGGTGTTCTTCGAGGAAACCACGATGCAGCGGGGGAACAGGATATACCAGGCCAGGGTCATACCCCAGAGAGGTTCCTGGCTGGACCTGAAGCTTGATCACAACGACATCATCTACGTGAACATAGACAGACGTCCCAAGAGGATACCTGTCACCATGCTCCTCCGGGCCCTGGGCCTGGGGACCGATTCGGAGATACTCTCCCGTTTCTACCCCAAGGTGACGAAGGACCTCGAGAGCGCCCTTAAGAGCAGATCGAAAGCCATAGAGCTGGTCCTGAAATCCTTTGCCCAGGAAATAATCGATACGGAGACCGGAGAGCGTCTTGTCCGGTGCGACGAGCCTGTGGAGAGCATAGAAAAGATAGAGATGCTGGTGGACCATGGTATAAAGTCGGCTGACTTCTTGGCCCCCAGAATGGAAACCAATGATTTCGACGGCATAAGGAAGACACTGGCAAAGGAGGAAACCTCCCTTGGTGCCGGAATCACCAAGAACGAGGATTCGGCCACCATGTGGATATACGAAGCCCTCAGGGGGACTGAAGCTCCCAACCTCGATCACGCCAGGAGCTACCTCAGGTCCATGTTCTTCGATTCCAAAAGGTACAGTCTCAGCGAGGTCGGACGCTACAAGCTGAACGAGAGACTCAACAT
>CAZXEF010000132.1:0-8199 GCA_964639605.1 uncultured bacterium
ATGTCATCGGATGTGTCGGGAATACTGGCGTAATCTTCTGGGAGAACATCGATGGTGCCGGCCTCCTGTGGATGGAGCACATCATTTCACTGGATCCAGCATACCCGGAAGAAATAGAACTTGCCGATGTCGATGGGGACGGAGACATCGATGTCTTCTGTGCGGACAATGCTATAACTGGTAACCTCTGCTGGTTCGAGAATCTTGGTGAAGGAGCATGGCAAAAGAATTACATTACTATTGGGATAAACAATATATGGGGCGCATCCTCAGGGGATTACGACGGTGACGGGGATATTGATTTCTCCGTTAGTACGGTATATAACACCCGCATATATGTGAACCTCGACGGGGTTGGAGGAGACTGGAGCTCCTACAGTCTTCCTCCAACTTACGGTTACGATTGTCTATATCTTCGATCATCGGATATCGATTACGATGGGGATCTAGATATTTCAGGATCGGGAATGAAAAACTATTTTGATGATGTTCTTGTCATCTTCGAAAACCTCGACGGATCCGGAGTCGAATGGGAACTACACTTTCTGGAAACTGAACATCCGACTGCGCGATTCAGATCTATGGCTGATGTCAATAATGATGGATATGTAGATTATCTGGCTGCGGTCGGAGGTCCCAGTATCCTGTGGTACGACGTAATCGGCCAAGCGGATACAGGCTGGGTCCAGTCGTCGATACTCGATGTGGTCGGTTACCCTCAGTGGGATAATGTATCCTGGATATCGACCGAGCCTACCGGGACTGATGTGTATTTCCAGGTCAGGAGTTCCAACGATGCCGAAAATCTGGGAGACTGGTCCGCAAATATCTTCGATCCCGGAAGCCTCAGCGGTTACATCGACAGCACACACCGCTACGTTCAGTATCTTGCCTGCCTGACGACCGACAGTGAAACAGCATCACCCGTTCTCGAGGAAGTCAGCCTTGAGTGGAGCAGCATGGGAATAGAGGGTGGAGAAAGCACCCTTGAATTCTCAATTACCGCAGCACCCAATCCTTCAGTTGCCGGTGTTTCGATCACGATTCCTTCGCTTAATGCTGAAGATGCCATGATATCGGTCTACGATATCTCAGGCAAAATCGTACGAGTACTCACAGAACGGAATGGAAATACCTTCCAGTGGGACTGCTGCGATTCCGGAGGAAACGAAGTTCCCACCGGGACATACGTAGTAAGATGCGTTTCGGGGGAGAGGTCCGCTTCAGTAAGGCTGGTCAAGCTGTAATCATTACTGGATAATCAAACACTGATGTCCATGAACCGGTATTGCTGAACGTTAATCCGGCAAGCCCATCGTGCATATGCTCAATTCGGTATTTTTCCGGTTGATCGTTAACACCGCGGTATTCATTCACAGGAAGCAGCCGATAAGCTGAAACCTGTTCATCGGGAGGTCAGATGGGTAACTGGACTTCTACGAAGATTCGGTATCAGGATGCACATTCCCTTTGAAGCCGGATCACTGATAGCTTAACCAACCTCTAATTCAGGCACATCATACTGTTTCTGAAGGGTAGTGTCAGCCGAAACTGCCGTAATCCGCATCCGGTTCACATAGCATTTAGATCCCCGGGGGATGAGGAAAGGGATATGTTCGCATCCGGCAACGCCGTCAGGGTCCGGGGTCTATGACCCCCCCCCTCAGCTTTACGGTGACGGAGGAACCCGCCCTGTATCCCTTAAGTGACGACAGGAGACCTTTCAGCGTCCCCTTCACGATCCCTGCGGGAAATTCCCCCAGCTCCATCCTCCTGCCGTCCTGCAGTATCTCCACGCTTCCCGGGGCATAGCAGCAGTCGCCGGGTTTCCGTGAGCCCTCGAGTATGGCCGCGGCAAGACCACGGCAGTCGGTCCCGCACTTTCCGCACTCCTCCTTGGTCTTCTGGGGGAGAAGATCGAAGACGCGGCTGAAGATATCCCGGTAGTCAGTGGATGTGTCGCTGCCGGAGTAGAACGCGAGGAGCAGGGGTTCCTGTAATTCGGGCGGGTCCTGGCCGCAGCGCACCACCGGCGCCGCCAGCTCCGGCGGTCCGGTTACGAGTACAAGGTCCGGAGGCATGGAGTGAAGAACTTCAGGGATGCTCATCGCGCACGGGCTGGTGATGATGATGCCGCCGTCGGAGTCCTTGCCGATGACGAAGATGACCTTTCCCTCAAGATGTTCCGCCAGGCCGATGATGAATCTCCGGACAAGTCCTTCGTCACCTGCGAGCTGAAGACACTTCATGATTTCCCCCATCAGAAGATATAAATTGAATCGGCTTTGTACCCGCCGGCAGGTCCTGCCCTGGTTTGTCCGACGTGCTCAGTCTTTGTGCAGGAGGTACTCGATGACCTCGTTGGCCATCATGCCGGCGACGATGGCTACCCGTGAGGAAAGGGTACCCTGCAGGAGCTCGCTTGCCTGGTCACCCACTATGGTCAGCCCACGCCTTCGGTCCACCCTCAGGAGATCGGTCCCGCCGTGACCCGCTATGCCTGAGCATGAGAATATCCGCCTTCCGGGAAGACCACTCATCCAGCTTTCAAGAAGCATCACCTTGGTCTCCTCGGCGTCCACGGCCTCCACCAGCGCGTCGCAGTCCTGGAAGAACTCGCACGCGGTTTCTTCATCGAGCATCTTGCATTGCGTCTCTATGATCACATCGGGGTTTATCAGTCCGAGGTTGTAGCTCAGGGCCTCAACCTTCGGGTAGCCTATCTGGTCCTGGAAGTAGAACTGGCGGTTGAGATTCGGGAGTTCCACCGAATCGTAGTCCACTATGACCAGCCTGCCGATACCCGCCCTCACCAGGCTTGCCGCCGCATTGGAGCCTATTCCACCAGCTCCCGCTATCCCGACCGATGCGGATGATAGAGTGGAAGTTACGCCCGGCGGATTATCCCTGAACTGAGAGTTGTTTCCTGCTTCCATGGTTTCATTCTAAGCAAACTCATGCCTTCCCGCCAGATTCGAAAATCCAGGGTTGATGTGCGATGCATATGTTTGTAGCTTTCATCCGTAAATTTGTTATCATCGCCTCGAGCCCCTGCGGGCAGGACATCGTCAGTCATTGTCGCATGAAACAAGGAGTTACTTATGGCAGGCAGGAGCAGCGCCGAAGAGATCCTGAAGAAACAGAAGGTCCTTGGTTCCTTCGAGTACAGTCCGAAGCCCTCGATAAGGGGATACACGGGAGAGATACTGCGGGTGGACATCTCGGAACCGTCCTTCAGGATAGTGCCGGTTACGGAGAAGATGAAGGAAGTCTTCACCGGGGGGAAGGGTTTCGACCTCTGGATGATGTGGCAGGAAGTGACTTCCGAGACAAAGTGGGACAGTCCCGAGAACCCTATCTGCATTGCGGCTGGACCCCTTGGGGGAACTACTTCCTTCGCCGGAGCGGGCAAGTCCATAGTCACCACAATCTCACCCACGACCGGTTCGGTTGTGGATTCAAACGTGGGTGGGCACTTCGGTCCCCTGCTGAAGTTCTCGGGATTCGACTGCCTGGTGGTCACCGGCAAGCGCAAGGCCGATACCGTGCTGCTCATCGACGGGATCAAAGGGAGGGTCCAGGTCCTCGAATCCCCACTTCTGTCGGTGGACTCGCACCTCGTCGCCGAGGAGATAGCCGAGATGTACTCCGAGGATGACGATGACAGAAGGCACATATCCACGGTTTCGGCCGGCAGCGGCTCGGACCATGCATGGATCGGCTGCCTGAACTTCTCATGGTGGGACTGGAGGAGGCGGACAATGCGCCTGAAGCAGGCCGGCCGGGGCGGGACCGGAACGGTGTTCCGCGGCAAGGGACTCAAGGTCCTTGTTGTAAAGGCCCCGCGTACCAGGCCGGTCTGGACGATCGGCCAGGTAAAGGAAGCGACCGGGGAGGTCTCCAATGGTTGATATCAAGCGGGTCGACGCCATAATCGACAAGTGGGATACCGATCCCGAGTTCGTAATAGAGATGATGCAGGATGTCCAGGACGAGTTCAGGTACATTCCCCGGAAGGCTCTGGAGAGGATATCCGACAGGACCGGCAAGCCAAGGGGAAAGCTCTTCCATATCGCCACCTTCTACAAGGCGTTCAGTCTCGAGCCCAGGGGCGAGAAGGAGATCCAGGTCTGCATGGGAACCGCGTGCTACGTGAAGGGCGCTCCTGACGTTCTGGCCGCTCTGGAAAGGGAACTGGGCATCCGAAGCGGGGAGACCACGCCTGACGGTAAGTTCACCCTGATGGAAGTAAGGTGCGTGGGTGCATGCGGTCTGGCACCCGTGGTCACCATCGGCGACGAGGTGATCGGGGGAGTGAAGTCGAACGAAGTGCCCCGGATCATAAAGAGGTTCAGTGAGGAGGGCCGGAAATGACCATACAGAAGTTGAGACAGATGCAGCAGAAGGCTCTCGACGAGTATGGAAGCTACAGCGCGGCCCTGATGATATGCACGGGGACAGCATGCGTGGCCAACAGGTCCTTCGACCTGGTCGGGGAGATGGGAAGGGCGCTGGACGAAAGGGGGCTTTCAGGGAAGTTCCTCGTGGTCCCCACGGGATGCAACGGTTTCTGCGCCCAGGGACCCATCATGGTGGTCCAGCCCGGCGGAGTGTTCTACGAGAAGCTATCCGCGAAGGACATACCCGAGATAATCGAGAGACACCTGGAAGGCGGAGAGCCTGTGGAAAGGCTCCTGCACCATCATGAGGGTGTCGCCGTTACCAGGATGGACGACATACCCTTTTTCGGAAAGCAGAAGCTCCTTGCCCTTCGGCACAAGGGCATGATCAACCCGGAGAAGATCGAGGATTATTTCAGGCTGGGTGGCTACCAGGCGCTTCACGCCGTACTGACGGGCATGAACCCTGGAGAGGTCATCCAGGAGGTCATCAGGTCCGGAATAAGGGGAAGAGGTGGAGGCGGCTTCCCTGCGGGAGTAAAATGGAGTTCCTGCGTCGAAGCCGTGGAAAAGACCGGTCAGCCTCCCTGTGTCATCTGCAACGCCGACGAGGGTGACCCTGGAGCCTTCATGGACCGGAGCATAATAGAGGCGGACCCGCACTGCGTGATCGAGGGCATGCTCATCGGCGCCTACGCCGTGGGAGCGGCTGAAGGCTATATCTACATCCGGAAGGAGTACCCCCTGGCGCTGAAGCGCCTGATGACGGCTCTTGACCAGGCCCGGAACCAGGGGCTCCTGGGCGGGAACATCCTGGAGACCGGTTTCGATTTCGACATTACCGTGCACAGAGGTGCGGGAGCCTTCGTCTGCGGAGAGTCATCCGCGCTGATGGCCTCCATGTCAGGCAATCCGGGGGAGCCAAGGGCCAAGTACGTGCGTTCGGTGGAGCGTGGTTACAGGGACAGGCCCACCGTTCTCAACAACGTCGAGACATGGGCCAACATCCCCCTTATCATGGAGAAGGGAGCCCGGTGGTTCGCGTCCATCGGCACCGGTGATGTGTCCCGGGATCCCTGGAACGGTTCCTCTGGCACCAAGGTCTTCTCTCTGGTGGGTGACATCAGCAACATAGGCCTTGTTGAAGTGCCCATGGGAATTACCTTGAGGGAGATCATCCATGACATCGGCGGCGGCATTCCCGATGGAAGGGAATTCAAGGCTGTCCAGACCGGCGGGCCTTCGGGCGGTGTGCTGCCGGCTGACAAGCTGGACCTTCCCGTCGACTTCGACACGCTTACCGAGGCCGGCTCCATGATGGGCTCCGGCGGAATGGTGGTCATGGACGACGAGACCTGCATGGTTCAGGTGGCCAAGTACTTCGTGGATTTCCTCAAGGATGAATCCTGCGGCAAGTGCACTCCCTGCAGGGAGGGACTGGTGGCCCTGGGGACCATACTTGAGAGGATCATAGACGGTGAGGGCCGTCAGGGGGACATCGAACTCATGATAGAGTACGGCAGGAGCATGTCCGAGAGCAGTCTGTGCGCCCTGGGCCAGACCGCGGCCAATCCAGTGCTCAGCACCATCAGGTATTTCCGCGACGAGTACGAGGAGCACATCGGGACGGGAAAGTGCAGGGCCCTGAAATGCAAGGCCCTCATCGAGTACTTTATCATCCCCGACAACTGCACGGGATGCACGCTGTGCGCGAGGAACTGTCCGGTGAACGCCATCACAGGGAGCCCGAAGGAGCTGCATGTGATCGACCAGGAGAAGTGCATACGGTGCGGCGTCTGCAGGGAAGTTTGCAACTTCAGCGCTGTGGAGGTGCGGTAATGGACGACAGGAACATGATAACTGTCGAGATAGACGGGAAACCGGTGACAGTCGAGAAGGAGACCACCATCCTGGAAGCGGCCAGGAGCATAGGGATCTTCATCCCGGCCCTCTGCAGCAGCGACCTGGTGGACCCTTACGCGGCATGCAGGCTCTGCGTGGTGGAAGTGGACGACGGCAGAAGAAAGAAGCTGGTCACCTCTTGCAACTATCCCCTGAGAAAACCAGTGAGTGTGGAGACATCCTCGGAGAAGGTGATGAGGAACAGGAGGACCATCCTCGAGATGATGCTGGCCCGGTGGCCCAACGTCAGGCTGATAGCTGACCTGGCGAAGCACGCCGGGGTGTCCGAACCCCGCTTCATCCATCCCCGGGTGGATCTCAACCCCAACGCCTGCGTCCTGTGCGGACTCTGCATGAGGGTATGCGAACAGGGAATCTGGGAGAACATCATCAATTTCACAGGCAGGGGCGCTGACAGGTCTGTCCGGATGCCCTACGATTCAAGGCAGCCCCATTGCATCGGGTGCGGGGCCTGCGCCGAGATATGCCCAACAGGTGCCATAACCATGGCGGACGACCCGAACCAGCCCTACGACGCTGAGATGGTGAGACGGGCCGGCATGAGGGTAACCGAGGAGATGATCAGGTACGATGATGAGCAGTGCGACATGCGCAGCGTCGGAACCGCCCACCTTGTGGAGATAATGGACGCCTACGACCTCCTTCCCGTAATGAACTACAGGTTCGGGGCCCATGAGGAGACCCCGAAGATCAGCTCCGATGTGTTCAGACAGAACTACTTCTCGAAGGGAAAGCCCGATGGATGCTGGCTGGGCTGCACCATGGCCTGCGCCAAGGCCATAGAGGGCTTCCAGCTCAGGACAGGTCCATACAGGGGGGAGAAGGTGTTGGTGGACGGTCCCGAGTACGAGACCCTGGGAGGTTCGTCCAACATGGGAGTCTTCGACCCTGACTTCGTGGTGGAGTACAATTTCTACTGCGACACCTACGGCCTGGACACGATATCCTTCTCCACCATGACCGCCTTCATTATGGAATGCTACGAGGCGGGAGTGCTGGACAGTGTGAAGACCGGGGGGCTGGAGATCCCCTTCGGGGCCGGGGACGCGGCTCTCGAGCTGCTGCACCAGATCGGCAGGGGAGAGGGCTTCGGCCTCATCGCCGGCAAGGGCATAAGGTACATGAAGAAGTACTTCGCCGAGAACTTCGGCGCCGATCCTGCCTTCCTGCAGGACATCGGCATGGAAGCCAAGGGGATGGAGTACTCGGAGTATGTGACGAAGGAATCACTGGCCCAGCAGGGCGGCTACGGGATAGCCCTGAAGGGCGCCCAGCACGACGAGGCCTGGCTGATATTCATGGACATGGTGAACAAGCAGATACCGACCTTCGAGGACAAGGCGGAGGCTCTTCACTACTTCCCGATGTGGAGGACCTGGTTCGGACTCTGCGGCCTGTGCAAGCTGCCGTGGAACGATGTCGAACCTCCCGACAACGCCGAGACCGACGAACCTGCGAAGGTTCCCGGCCATGTTCAGGGCTACTGCGAGTTCTTCGAAGGGGTCACCGGGAAGCCCCAGACCATGGACAGCCTGGTCAGGATGTCGGAAAAGGTCTACAATTTCCAGAGAGTGTTCAACCTGAGGATGGGCTTCGGCAGGAGGGAGCACGACGTCATACCGTACAGGTCCGCCGGCCCGGTCACTGTGGAAGAGTACGAGTCCAGACAGGAGAGGTACGACGCACAGCTGAAGGAAGATGCGGGTATAGATCCAAAGGGGATGTCAAGCGAGGATAAGGTTGCCGCCATGAGGAAGTACCGCGAGAAGCAGTACGAGCATCTTCTCGACGCGGTTTACAAGCGCAGGGGATGGACCAGCGACGGTGTCCCGACTGTGGAGAAGCTGCTTGACCTCGGTATCGACTTCCCCGACGT
>CAZXEF010000133.1:0-2395 GCA_964639605.1 uncultured bacterium
CCCGGACATCCGGCCTTTGGTCCTGCTGGACGACTCATACTGTCCGGACATGGTAAGTGACATCCATCACCTTCGGTGGGAGGGAACAGGGGCTGAGATCATCTTCCACTCGGGTCCCGTGCGCTGGGAGGGAAGTGAAGGCAGTGCAAGGCTCTTCTGGAAGAATTCCGAAGGCGACCGGCAGAGGGATGTCGACCTTCTGGTCCTCGGCACACCGATGCTCCCCTCGGAAGGAACAGGGGAGATGATCCGGCTGCTTGGGATAGAAGCGGATGAAAATGGCTTCGCCCTTAATCCGGACCCGCTGGTTTCATCGGTGGGTACTTCCATGTCGGGGATCTTCACCGCGGGATGCTCCGCCGGTCCCATGAGCATAGCTGCCTCTGTGACAAGCGCCTCGGCTGCGGTGGGAAGAATTCTCTCAACCACTACCGGGACAACAGGCTGATGCCTGTCAGGACCGGGGTGTTCATCTGCAGCTGCGGCCCCAACATAGGCAGCAGGATGGACATAGAGAGGATAGCGGCGGAGGCGGCAGGAATGAAGGGCGTGGTCATGGCTGAGACCTTTGGCCTGCTCTGCTCCCCGAAGGGAAAGCAGTATCTGGCGGAGAAGATAAGGGAGAACAAGCTTGACAGAGTGGTGATAGCCGCCTGTTCCCCTAGGGAGCACGAAGCCACTTTCATGCAGGTCTGCGAATCGGCCGGGCTCAATCCATTCATGATGGAGATGGCCAACATCCGTGAACAGGTGGCCTGGGTCACCGCCGATCCCCAGGCAGCCACACTGAAGGCACTGAGGATGGTCATGGCCGCGGTGAACAGGATCGACCGTCATATACCCCTGCAGAAGACGAGCATCGTATGCAACCCGGAGGTAATGGTAGTCGGAGGCGGGATAGCAGGCATGACCGCGTCCCTGATGCTTGCGGACGCGGACAGGAGGGTTACTCTCCTGGAACGCAACGCAGAGCTTGGAGGTCTGACAGACGCTGAGACTGTCCGCAAAGCCAGGGAACTGGCCGCTCTGGTCTCTCAGCGCGATGAGATCACGGTCCTCACCGGCAGCGAACCGCGGGAAATAGTAGGTTTCTTCGGCAATTTCATTGTCAGCATCGGCGATGACCAGGATGATATCAGGGTCGGGTCCATCGTGCTGGCCACCGGATGCAGATGGAGCGGACCGGGGACAGCGGAGCCGGCCGAGGGCTTTGCGGATATCGCCCGAATGCTTCGTGTGCCCCTGGATGAAACGGGCTTCCCAGGAAGGGAGCATGATTCCCTTGCGCCGGTATCCACCCCCATCGACGGCATCCATCTGGCAGGCTGCGCAGGCGGTCCATGCAGCCTGGGAGAGTCTATCAGGAGCGCTGAAGCTGCGGCCGGAACCATACTCTCAACACTGGTCCCGGGCCGGGAAGTCGAGACTGAGCCAAGGACCTCGGTGATCTCAGAAACCCTCTGCAGAGGGTGCCGGACCTGCATGGACGTCTGCGGGTTCGGAGCCATCTCGTTCAACTCCGAGAAGAATGTGTGCTGCGTCAACGGCGTACTGTGCAAAGGATGCGGCAATTGCGCCGCTGCATGTCCATCAGGTGCCGTGAGATCGATGCACTTCACACCTGATCAGTTAAGGTACCAGATGACGGGAGCCCTGCGATGAAGGGTATCCCGCTGGAAGCCGGCAACTCACTGCGCCAGGCTCTGGGACAGATCATGAGGAAAGCCCTTCAGGATGGAGCGGTGGATCACGTGCTCGTACCCTCAAGGGGCCCGGAGAACTCCTTTCCGTGGATACTGGCCGCAAGCCCGGAGTCGCTCAACGATGCCGAACCGATACCGCCTGTGATGTCGGTCCAGGGAGCAAGGGCACTGGCATCAGTTACCGGACCATCGGCCGAAGGCCGTATTCTGGCTGTCATGCGCCCCTGTGAGGCAAGGGCTTCCATCGAGGTTGCGAAACTCAGGCAGTCGGACCTTGGCAGTGTGGTTATTATGACCATGGACTGCCCGGGGGTCGTCCCGCTTGCCCGTTACGGAGATGGCGACATCATGGAACCAGACCCGGAGGAACCGGAGTCACTTCGACCGCTGTGCAGGCAGTGTACCGGCTTCACATCCGCCGGTGACCTCTGTCTGGTCCGATCAGGGGAGAACGTTCTGGTCGTCCCGCTGACCGACGGGGGCAGTCGGTTCGCGGCTACCCTGGGACTGGATGGGGAAGACGACATCGATGAATGGCTGAAATGGAAGGAAGGGCTCGGGAAGCAGCGCGAGAGGGAGGGGGAGGAAGCCAGGCAGGGCTTGAGGGAGGATACTCAGGGCATCTCGGGGCTGTCCGCCGTTTTCAGCGGATGCGTCGGTTGCCGCAGCTGCCGGACCGTCTGCCCCGTGTG
>CAZXEF010000133.1:2405-8133 GCA_964639605.1 uncultured bacterium
ACTGCAGGCTCTGTTTCATTGACATGAAAGACAGGAGAAGTCCAGCCTCCGTCCATCTTGACCGCTCGGTCTCCGCAGGGGCCGCCAGGCTGGTTTCGGATACCCTGCTCTTCCATATAGGCCGCATGGCCCACATGAGCCTCTCCTGTGTGTCCTGCGGAATGTGCGAGGATGCCTGCCCCGCGGATATACCCGTTGGAAGGCTCGTAAGCATGGTCGGCAGGGAGACGGCGGCCCTGTTCGATTACAGAGCAGGGGAGGACCCTGATGAACCCCTTCCGCTTAGCACTTTCCTGACGGAGGAACTCCATGATTACGAGGACTGATCCCTTCTGCCGGAGGTGCTGCATTGACTGAGAACCGTTACATTGTCAGCATGGAGGATTCCAGTGACGGCATCAGGAGAGTTCTCAAGCAGCTCCTGGTGTCCGGCGCCATGGAGTCAGTGTTCGCCATGCGGCACACCACGGAGGATGGCAGCTTCTGTTACTCGCTTGTCTCCGATCCCTCCATGGTGGATGACATCGTTCCCTTCTATCCGGTCATGCCGGTCCAGGCTGCCAGGGCTCTGACCCAGCTCACCATCACGAATCCTCTTGACAGACCGGTGGCCGCCCTTCTCCGCCCATGCGAGATCAGGGCATTCGCAGAGAACGTGAAGCAGTCGCAGGGAAGTATGGAGAACCTGTTCATTGTAAGCTGCACATGTCCGGGAGTGGTGCCGACGGAATACATGAAGGACGTAAAGGACGAAATCACCCTCCAGGACCGGGAGTTCACTTTCAGGGACGCCTGCTCCGCCTGCACCGAGTTCGTACCGGGGCAAATGGCTGACATGGTGCTGCTGCTGGCATGCGACGACCCGCCGGAGGGTACCAGGCTCCTCCTCCAGTCTCAACGGGCTGTGGAGACGGCGGCCGGTCTCGAAGGATTCGAAATGGAGACTGGTCGTCCGCTCAGGGAGCTGACCGCCGGTACGGCCCGTCAGAGGGAGAGCCGTCGCAACAGGATGCTTAAGGATGTTCCCGAGGCCGGCCATGGTCTTGAAAGCCTTGTATCACTGTTCTCCAGGTGCATCGGATGCCGCGCCTGCAGGCAGGCCTGTCCTCTATGCAACTGCATTCTGTGCGATTACGAGACCGCAAGGACCATTCACACACCGGAACTTGTCATGGAGGAATCGAATCGCAGGGGAGCGGTGAGAGTACCCTCGGGTTCCATTCAGTTCCAGCTGGGGAGGCTGAACCATATCGCCCCCTACTGCACAGGATGCGGCCAGTGCAGCGATGTGTGCCCGGTTCACATACCCGTTGCCGAGATCTTTATCCGGGCGGCCGAACTTGTCCAGACATCCCTCGGGTACTCTCCGGGAAGAGATATGGATGATGCACCGGTGCTCTCCACCTATATCGAAGGCGAACTGCAGGAGATCACTGACTGACCGGCACCGGAGGAGCTACCTTCCGCCGTCCTCTCGCGGGTCGGACCGTCCTTCCTCTTCCCCCGCACCGTAGATGTAATCGTAGGGAGTGGTGAAGAAGTTGTCCAGCAGAACCTCAGGCTCACCGATCGCCCTCAGGGAATCGCCCCACTCATCGAAGGTCGTCTCCCCCGCCGAGGCATCCACCACGCGGAGCAGGCGGACCATGTCCTCCTCCTGCATCAGCCAGGTTTCCACATCCTCTATTTCCAGGACCACCGTCTGGTCCACATGCATTGCGAGGAAGTAGTTGAGAAGAGGATCGAAGGACCAGAAAGCTTCGATCCCGCCGTTGCGCTGATCCAAGACGGCAAGAGTGTGTTGGTCCCCGATCTCGAAACCCATCATCGTTCCCGTCCTGGTGACGTTGCCGTATACGATGTCGGGAGGAAGCTCGAAGTCGTCGGCCACGACCCCTACCAGCAGAGCGAGTATAAGAAACAGGTTCAAATCCCACCTTCCTGTTGATATCCACATTCCTGTCCAATGATCATTTCAGATAGCTCTTCCGCTTCTCTCTAGCGTTACGCTGGAAACTTAATATTGTTCCCTCCCATCCCCGCCGCAATCCCGCTGCCGGGAAACCGAAGCCGGACTTCACGCCTTCACTTTTCACGTCAATATTCCTGATACTCGTCAGATAATATCTCTATGAGAGGGTTTGACAGGTCTCAGACGGTTCTGAACTTCCCATGCAGGGTGGCGTCCCCTGCATAGACCAGATGCACGGAGCCGTCCCTGAGCTGAAGCTTGAGAGCCCCGTTCTCGGCAATGCCCATGGATTTCCCTGTTATGATCCTGGTTGCGGTGCTGATATCTATCCTTCTTCCCAGAAGCAGGGAGCTGTCCTCCCACTCCCTCAGGAAACCTTTCAGGCTGCCTTCGGCGAGCCATTGATCGTAGACGGCCTCGAAATCCTCCAGAAGCCTGGCCGCAAGACGGGACCTTGATTGACTGCATCCTGTCTCCATGAGAAGAGAGGTAGCCGTTTCAGGCATGTCATGGTTCCGAGGGTCCGTGTTCACATTGATACCCGTTCCCACCACTACATGCTCCACCCTGTCCATCTCAGCCTTCATCTCGCACAGGGTCCCGCTGATCTTCCTGCCTCCGCAGAATACGTCGTTGGGCCATTTCACTCCGCAGTCCAGCCCGGGACAGAGCCGCCGAAGTGCCCTCATGGATGCTATCACTGAGATCACAGGGATCTGGGAAGCTTCGGCAGGTGATACGGGAGGCCTGAGGATCATGGACAGGTAGAGATTTGTCCCGGGCGGCGAATGCCATTCACGACCCTTCCTTCCCCTGCCTGCTGTCTGGCTGTCTGCGGTTACTACCGTACCGTGCACGGCACCCTGAGCTGCCAGCGTCATGGCCAGGATGTTGGTGGAGTCCACTGATTTCAGGTAGATGATGTCCCTGCCCAGCCAGCCAGCGGAGCTGTGACGATTTATTTCATCGGCAGTGGGAAGGTCGACGCTTTCCAGGAGCCTGTATCCCCTGTTCGATACAGCGTCTATGGAATACCCTGTTTCCCGGAGGCTGTTCACGTTCTTCCAGACAGCGGTCCGGGATATACCGAGCTCGGATGAAATGTCCTGTCCCGAGACATATCTTCCGCTTTCGCGGAGGATCCGAAGGATCCTGCTGGCGCTCTCACCCATGGACTATCTCTCAACACCGTTTCTAATAATGCTGTTTACTGCTTCCGCATGGGACTTCAGGTGGGACTATTCGTCCCTGGCCACATATTGTCAACTATTTATAGAGCGCCAGTTCACATTATTGAACAGGTGAGCAGTTCCGAAAGTCAGTGTTCAGCAGTTCATCAAATGGCACGTACTCCCCGAAGACGGGATGCCACCAGAGTATCTCGTTCCCCCTTGCGTATACGCGGAACCTGTCCAGGACCGGTGAAGTGTTCGGGTCCCCGGACCCGCCGGGTCTGTGGACCTCTCTCAACGTCAGATCGAAATAGTCCCTCCAGGCATCCTCGTCCAATCCGTCCATGTAACTGAGTGAAAAGGAGATGCTGCCCAGGGTCACTGGATCGTAGACGCTGTCGGCCCGGATCCGCTCCATCAGCTGGTTACCGGCGGCAAGCCAGTCATCCGCGGTCACGGGGAGGGGTGTCGATCTTGCACTGACCGGTATGTTCTCCCAGCAGTAGACCGGCTCTCCGTAGAAGCTCCTGACCCTCATCCCGTACTCCAGTCCTTCGTCGACGGCGCATGCCCAGAAGTCCCAGTCTCCCAGTCTGTCCTCTGGGTCCGGAAGACCATGGAGCAGCAAGTATTCCCCGTTATCTTCAACCAGTTCAGCGTCAATCCGAACTGCGGCGGACCGAAGTAATCCCCTTACCTCCGCGAACCTGTCAGCGGGATCAAGTGTCTCGAAAAGCGCCCTGAGCTCAACGGTGCCTGCGTAAATGTCCTCCCATTCTTCCAGGGTCCAACCGGGCGGGGAGGAAGTGATCCTCACCGGTCTCTCCCATTCCTCCCCTTTGCCCTCCGTCGACCACCGGGTGTCCCACTCTTCGGGAACCGGCGACTGATGCATGAAATCCTGTGTCGGAGGTATCAGGCCGGCGAGATCCGTCAGGTCTTCCGGTGCCGGATCGACCGCCGAGACACCCGATCCATGGGAAACCAGCACGGAGCGGGTGTCAGGGAACTTCCACAGCAGCCGGCAGGCTGCTTTGGCCGCGTCCTCAGAACGGTTGAAAGGGCCATTGTACACCAGCCATCCGCTGAAATCGGACAGGGATGCCCAGTCCGGGGCCCAGAGGTATCCGCAGCAGGAGAAGCCTAGCGTGCCAGACTCCGACAGGAACTCCGATGCCGCTGCTTCCTCGCTGAACTCCATGCAGGGATTCACCCAGCCGAAGACCGCCGGCCCTTCCTCAGCGCCGGGAGAGCCGATGGATATCAGCAACAGAGCCACCGTGGTCTTCATGAGATCACTATTCCTTCCCTGTCAGGGCCTCGGGACCAGTAGCTGGTCCACGCTGAACATCTCGCTCTCGATATCGATCCCGGTCACTTCATCACCCATCGATACATGGATGGCAACAGGCTCCACCGTTCCGTCATCTGCAGAGGTGCAGTACAATGCGCCTACGAGCACACGGCTGAACTCAGGATCCGTCCAGGCGAATACTACGTAGGTCCCCGGTTCGCAGACGGTTATGGTGTACTCCATGTTCGCCCCGGTATCGAAAGACCCTCCGGAATAGACAGCGAAAGTGCTCCTGGATTCCATGTTCCTTGCATACAAGTACATGGGCGGGAACCAGTCTGAAGGATAACCCGCTATCCTGCCGGATATCGTAGCGACCGCTCTCTCTGCAGGTCCTTCCGACGCAATGACCGCATCTGAGGCCAGGAGCAGCAGCAACGCACATGAGGACAACAGGATCCTTTTTCCAGTCATGCGACACCTCCCGGCATCATCCGTCATAGTGAGTGCTGAAGGGAGACACATAAGGAAGGAGTGACCCCCGTGTACCCCATCCCTTTCCCGGGATCGCCTCCCACCAGCAGACCGGTTTCCAGGACGAACCTCCAGGAGCCTTCGTTCAGGGTCATATTGATACCGCACCAGCCATGACCCGCGGTCCCGTCAGCCTCGTCCGCATATTCACTGTACCACTTGCTTATTATCACGGCTCCCAGAAAGTACCTGAACCTCCATCCGGGGTCCGTACTCCCGAAGATGAACCTCGCTCCCGCAGAGTTGATCAGCAGCATGGTACCGGCGTGAAAACCCAGCCATGTATTGTTTCCCACCTTCGTCTCCAGCACGGCACCCAGGAATGTGGGCATACCGATGGAAGCCCCCAGATAGGTTTGAGGAGTGTCGTGAACAGGCTGCGCTCCGGCAGTCCCGGCCATGATAACATGAAGCATCAGCACTCCGGAAATTGGAACTCCCGCTTTCACCGATCCCTCCTTCTGATCAAGTTCTATCCTGCTGGATCCTCAATCTCACGGAAATGCTTGGAATCCAGTCCAATATATGGTTTGATGTCAACCAGCCGTCTCCCGGCTCGGAAGAACCTCCAGATAGAACTGTCCGGTGAGCCGTCCTCTCTTCCCTGGGAGGGCCCCCGATCCTTGTAGGGGGAACGGATGATCCCTATTGGTTCGTATTCGATGCTGTCCATATTCCCTCCAGGATATCCGTTCAATAATATCATCCCGTGACCCGCATTCAAATGCTTCGTGAATATGGTCCCAGGTACTTGCC
>CAZXEF010000134.1:0-7917 GCA_964639605.1 uncultured bacterium
TCTGAGAGCGTCGTCCATACCGAATCCTCCGAAGAAATCGTTCATGTCAGGCATGCCGTCCGCTGAACCGGTCATGTCGAACCTGCGCCTCTTCCCGGGGTCACTGAGTATCTCGTAGGCCTGGGTGATCTCCTTGAACTTCTCCTCGGCTGTCCTGTCTCCGGGATTGCGATCCGGGTGATACTTCAGCGCCAGTTTTCTGTATGCTCCCTTAATGGTAGCGTGGTCGTCGTCCCTGTCCACCCCAAGGACCTCGTAGGGATTGTGGCTCATCGATTCACTCCGTAATTGGGACCGGGTCCCCGCCGTACCAGCAGGGCAGGCAAGACAATGCGACCCGTCCGCTGTTAAAAGTTACACGCTGATCCGAGTCTGGAATATAGTAGGAAAAGCGCGATGATGAAAAAATAGACTCCTGAAGCGAACCCTGTACGCGGGGAAGCTAATCCACGGGCGATTCCAGGGATGCAATACCCCCGATCTCATCCTCTTCAATGGTGTCAACCATGTTGAGGATGTTCCTCACGGTGTGCATGACCATGGAAAGCTCTTTCATGGCAGTATCAAGGGTACCGATGCTCGTTCCGTTCCTTGCGGTCCTCAGTTCCTCCAGGGCTGCTTCCAGCTCACCCGTGGAATCGCTGTCCAGACGGTCCCTGCTGGTGTTGAGCAGCTTGGAAGCCTCGTAGATGGACTGGTCGGCTATATTGCGAACCTCGATCAGTTTTGACCGCTCACGGTCGGATTCTCTGTTCTGCCTCGCGTCCAGTATCAGTTTTCTGATGTCATCGTCACTGAGTCCTCCGCTGGGGTTGACCTTCATTTCCTGATGCTTGCCGGTGACCGCATCCTTCGCATTTACGAACAGAATGCCGTTGGCGTCTATGGAGAAGGAGACCTCTATCCTTGGCACTCCTCTGGGAGCCGGACTGATTCCCACCAGCTCAAACCTGGCAAGACTCCTGTTCTCTTCGGCCAGCGTCCGTTCACCCTGGAGCACATGGATGCCCACGACCTGCTGGTTGTCCACAGCGGTTGTGAACATCTTGCTTCTCCTGATGGGAAGAGGGCTGTTCTTCTCTATTATCGGCGCCATGACCCCTCCCAGGGTCTCTACGCCCAGTGTGAGGGATGTGACGTCCAGAAGGACAAGGTCCTTCCTCTGACCCGACACCACCGAACCGGCTATTGCGGCGCCCATGGCCACGACTTCGTCGGGGTTGACGCTGTGGACCGGCTCCTGGTGGAACGTTTCCTCCACCAGCTTCCTGACGAGAGGGATCCTTGTGGAGCCTCCGACAAGAACCACCGTTTCAAGGTCCTCGTAGGTAAGGCCGGCGTCCTTCAGAACCTGTTCGCAAAGAGGTCTTGTGTTCTCCACGAGATCCCTGACCAGGCCTTCAAAAAGCCCACGTGTAAGGGACATCTCCAGATGCACCGGTCCCTGGTCGCTGGAGGCGATGAAGGGCAGGTTTATAGATGTCTCCAGTGCGGTGGACAGTTCGCACTTCGCCCTCTCGGCAGCCTCCCTTACCCTCTGGGGGGCGACAGGATCCTCGGTCAGGTCGATACCCTTGGAGCGCTTGAACTCGCCTACTATCCACTCGACGAGACGGGCGTCGAAGTCGTCCCCGCCCAGCTGGGTATTGCCGGTGGTGGCTTTGACCTCGAAGATCCCGTTGACCACCTGCAGGATGCTTATATCGAAGGTTCCGCCGCCGAAGTCGAATACGGCTATCTTACGCCTCTCTACGGCGTCGGTGAAAGCCAGTGCCGCCGCGGTGGGCTCGTTGAGGACCCTCTTCACGTTGAGACCGGCGATGGTGCATGCAGCCTTGGTGGCCTTCCTCTGTATCTCATTGAAATGCGCCGGGACGGTCACTACAACGTCGGTGACCTCCTCCCCGAGGAACTCTTCCGCACGGTACTTCATCTTCTGCAGGATCATGGATGAGATCTCCTGAGGGGAGAATTCCCTGCCGTCGCCTATCCTGACCACGGCATCGCCCTTATCGTTGGGCACTATGTCGTAGGATACGCCGAATGCCTCCCTCTCGAGCTCTTCGTACTTTCTTCCCATCAGTCTCTTTATACTGGTGATGGTGTCCTTGGGATTGGTAATGGCCTGTCGCTTGGCCACTATACCCACCAACCTGTCGCCTGCGGGTGTGAAGGCCACAACGGAGGGCATTACCCTGGGGCCTTCACCGGTCTGTATGACCACTGCATTGCCGCCCTCGGATATTGCCATGCAGGAATTAGTCGTACCCAGGTCGATGCCAATCGTACAGCCCAAGTTCCCTCCTTATGAAGTTAAGGCCAGCAAGCCGTCCGGACCTTTGAAGAATCTAATGGACACAGCCCTGCAAATACATGCAGTATAGATAATCGAACCGCATCCAAACTTCAACCTCTCCGGCAAAGCAGGTTCAACTGTACCCGAAACCGACGTTGTTGTCAACTCTTATCTCCAATTAACGAATAAAAATCATCAGGAGCCGGATTTTCCACAGATCATGGCTTCCACGGACCTTCTGTCGGGAGAGCTTATCACTCCCTTCTCACATACCAGAGCCGTTATCAGGGAGGCAGGGGTTACATCGAAGGCCGGATTCCAGACCCCGGCCTCCTCAGGAAGGAGTACACTGCCGCCCATAAGGGCCAGCTCCTCTCTTCCCCTCTGCTCTATGACTATGTCCCCTCCCGTCGCAGTTCCCCGATCGAAGGTCGAGAGCGGAGCGACCACATAGAAAGGCACCCCATTTGCCGCTGCGGCAAGGGCGAGCGGATATGTGCCGATCTTGTTGGCGGCATCTCCGTTTGCCGCTACCCTGTCGCTCCCCACAACCACCGCATCGACATTCCCGCTCCGGAGCAGAGAGGCCGCCGCGGAATCCGGCAGCACGTCCACAGGTATTCCGGACCTGGTCAATTCCCACGATGTAAGCCTCGCTCCCTGAAGAAGGGGACGGGTCTCATCGGCGTAGACCTTTCTCAGCATACCTCTTTCCCATGCTTCATATATCACCGCCAGGGCCGTTCCCAGGCCTGCAGTGGCCAGTCCCCCGGCGTTGCAGTGAGTAAGTACCGAACACCCGGATTTCAGGAGTCCCGCTCCGAACCGGCCCATGGCCCTGCTGGCTGCAAGGTCCTCCTCCCTCATGAGGTGGGCCGACCGAAGAAGCGCCTCTGCAGGATCTTCACCGCTCTCCAGGTTGTCGAAGACCACCTTCTGCCTGTCAATGCAATGGAAAAGGTTGACCGCAGTCGGTCTTGTTCCCTCAAGGATCGAAAGCTTGCGAAGGAATTCCTTCCTGAATCCCGGATCCGACGGAGTGGACAGTGCGGCCAGAGCGCATCCATAGGCGGCTGCTATCCCGATGGCAGGAGCCCCCCGGACGGCAAGGGTCCTGATGGCTTCCGCAAGGGTGTCGACATCCCTGCAATCAATATAGGTCTCGACACCGGGAAGCTGCCTCTGGTCCAGGAGCCTCAGGATTCCATCCGTCCACTGCATTGTGGGAAGGGGCTGCATGTCAGCTCAGGCTCCTCAGTATCTCCAGACATACGCTGAGTATTCCGTCAGGTTCCATCAGCCTTCCCGGCCCCGATGTCCCACATGCCAGCTTCCCCGTCACGGGTCCTGCGAATCTCACTCCTCGCCCTTCCAGCCTGCGTACATTCTCGGCCGTCGCCGGGTTGCTCCACATCCTGCTGTTCATGGAAGGGGCCATCAGTACAGGAGCGCCGCATGCAAGGAAGCATGAAGAGAGCAGGTCATCCGCCAGTCCGCAGGATGCCCTGGCTATGAAATCGGCGGTTGCGGGAACCACAGCCATGAGGTCTATGCTGTCGGTCAGCGTTATATGGGGCACCGAGTCTCCCGGCTCCCCCAGGAACAGAGAGGAATAGACCGGTCTTCCGGTGACGCAGGCCAGCTGGGTCTCCGTCACGAACTCCAGACCGGCCGGGGTAATGACCCCGTCGACCTGGACGCCTTCCTTCCGCAACAGCGATGCCAGCATCACGCCCTTGAAAGCTGCTGCGCTTCCTGTTATACCCAGAAGAACTCTCTCACTGCTCATTGGAACACCTCTCGCCAATTCTGTCTATGCCCACGAGTGTCAGCTCAGGGCAGACCTTGAGTGGACTCCTGCACTTACCCGCTATGCCCGGCGCCCAGCCCCCGGTGGCCCAGAGAAAAGGCTCACCCTCCATCTCATCCACCAGACGCTCGATGATACGATCGGCAGCTCCAACGGCTCCGATGAGAACACCTGAGCAGATAGCCTGTGACGTGCTCCGCCCCATGGCGGCATCCGGGAACTCCAGGTCGACAGGGTTGAGCTTCTCCGCCTTCTTGAACAGCTCGGCGGCGGCGGTGCCCACTCCAGGTGCGATGGCACCTCCCATGTATGCCCCTGTCCCGCTGATCACGTCGAATGTGGTAGCGGTCCCGAAATCCACCACTATGGCCGGAAGAGGACCCAGGTCGATGGCTCCGGCTGCGTTGGCCAACCTGTCGGCCCCCAGCTCGTGGGGATAACTGTATTCGATCTTTATTCCTGCGCTGGTCGGGGTTACTTCCACAGGCTCCACTCCTATGTAGCGTCTTGAGAGGTCCATGACAGAATGCCTGACCTGGGGAACGACACTTGCGTAGGCCACCGAATCCGGAAGGGGGCACCCGTCGGTCTCGAGAAGGGTCCTGAGGATCACCCACAGGTCATCGGCGGTCCAGTGCTGTGTGGTTATCCTCCACTGCACCTCGAGCCTCCCGTCCACGAAGACGCCGACAGCGGTCTTGGTATTGCCTATGTCCAGTACCAGTCTCCTCATCATCTCCCCCAGTCAAAGCCGATGTCCGCAGAAGGCGCGGAATGGGTCAGGGCTCCAGAGGAGATCCCGTTCACTCCGGTCTCGGCAATCCTGCGGATGTTGTCCAGCGTTATGCCTCCTGAAGCCTCCAGGTATACTCCGCTTCCCGAAGATAGCTTGACTGCTTCCCTGAGTTGTTCCGTCCCCATGTTGTCCAGAAGTATCCTCCCTGGTTCTTCCAGCAGAGCTTTTTCCAGCTGCCGGAGGCTGTCCACTTCGATCTCAACGGGGACCTTCACCGCCCTCAGCCTCTCCATCACCTCGCCAAGACCCCCGACGCCGCCCACCACTGCCAGATGGTTGTCCTTTATCATGGCCATCTCGGCAAGATCGAACCTGTGGTTCACTCCTCCGCCCATCCTGACCGCGTACTTCTCCAGGGCCCGAAGACAAGGTGTGGTCTTCCTGGTGTCGATGACGTCCACTCCCGTACCCTGCACGACCCTGACGAATTCGCGGGTCAGGGTAGCTATTCCCGACAGACGGCAGATCAGGTTCAGGGCCACCCTCTCCCCGCGGAGCAGGATATGTGCCGGACCTTCAACGGACCCGATGACCCCTCCGGCCGCTGCCTGCTTCCCATCGGCGACATACTGCCTGCAGACGGGCTCCTGTGTTCCGAAGGATCCCGCAAGGCAGCTGAAGACCTGCTCCAGCAGGAACCATCCCGCCACAACGAGCTTCTCCCTTGCGGTCACGGCACAGGTGCTGATGCGATCGGACGCCTTGCCCAGTGAAGATGTGGCAGCGTCTCTCAGGGCCTGGTCCTCCTCCAGCGCCAGGGCGGTTATCATCTCCCCAACCGCGACCGGATCCGACCAGTCGATTTCCAAGCTCATATCTCCTGAAGGACCCTTTCCTTCTCGAAGACGACCCTGCCTTTGTAAAGGGTTCCCACCACTTCCAGATCCTCCCAGTGAGCCGTGAACGGGTTTCCGGACAGAACGGCAAGGTCCGCCACCCTGTCAGGTCGAAGACTCCCGGCGATGTCCCGAAATCCGCATACAGAGGCCGCTTCCAGAGTGTAAGCGTACAATGCTGCATCCACTTCCAGCCTCTGTTCCGGGTCAGGGTGTCCTGTGGCTCCAGCCAGTCCCAGGAGAGGACCGAAGGGCATGCCGTCACTGCCGAAGGCCACTCTGAAATCAGCACCCATCACCTGTCTGAACGGATTCAGAGACAACGCAGCTTCCGTGCCCAGTTTCTGCTCGTACAGACCGCCTGGCATCTGCCACCTGTTCACGAAGTTGGGCTGCATCACGAAGCAGTGGACTTCCGGGTCCCAGCTGCCGGGCCAGCAGCTGGCGAGGTCCTCCGCGTGCTCCACCCTGATCCCGTGGGGACACCTCCCGCCCCTTTCATCGAGGAAAGCTCCGCTCACCCTGTCAAGGAGCGACAGCGCCCTGCCGCCGATCGCATGGAACACGGGCACCACGTTAAGGCTTTCCGACAGTTCCAGAGCTTCCATCACTTCAGTCTCGGACATGAGAGGAAGGGTTTCGGTGCCGTCGGAATACGTCCCCGACATTGCCGCGGTGGAAGCACCTATAGAACCGTCCAGGAAGAACTTCAGCCCGGAAGCCTCCTTCAGCGCTGAACCTCTGGGGTCGTCGAGTACTTCACTTCCATAAAGGCAGATGGAGATCCTCATCCCCGGTTTGCTGTCCCTCAGAACCTTCGATGTCATGTAATTCTCGAATGTGTAGACCGATGTGACACCCGCTGCCTGTGCCATGAGGACAGCGTTCTTGCAGGCCTGCCTGAGTACCTTTCCCTCCGGCGGAAACATCTTGCCGAGATCGGAGTTGATTCCCTCGCGAACGATACCCGTGGACCTGTCCAGGCCCGGGGAATCCTCCGGCAGGAGTTCCATCATGGCCGAGTTCAACAGAGCCGTGTGGCCGCATATCCTTCTCAGGATGGCTGGACGACCTCCGGAGGCCCTGTCCAGTTCTTCAAGAGATGGAAGATTCCCCTCGCTCCATGTGCTCTCATCGAAGCCAAACCCCCTCAGAATGCTCCCTGTACCATCGGTACCCGATTCCCCGCTCACCATGTCAAGCATCTCTCCCGCTGAACCGGCCTCCCCGAGATCGAGCATTACGGTTTGGAGGCCGCTCCAGAGGAAGTGGCAGTGGGCGTCCACGAAGGCCGGTATGACAAAGAGATCCGAATGGACCTCCGGTGCGGCCTCCATATCCTCGATCATTCCCTCGGCGATATAGATACGGGTGGGGCCCAGGGAAGGTCTTCCCGGCCCGACCCAGACACCTCCGCATTCGATTATCTTCATGTGCCCTTGTCCTTCAGGTGATTGTACATCAGTTCCAGTGTCTCCGGCTTAACCTCAAAAGTGAAAAAGGTCTTGTCCACTCTTCTTTCGACGCTTGTGACACGCCCGTTTATCTCAGCGGTAACGTATCCTCCGTCCGGATTCCTGCCCTCGGCTATCTCCCTGACCCCCCTGGATGGATCGGATATCTCCCTGGCCTCTATCTCGGTCATCTCACCCCTGTGGCGGAACCATCTGGTGAGGATGATGTAGCTTCCCTCGCTGATGGACGAAGCGGCCGGGAAAGTAACGTCCAGGGTTACCATTCCGTTTTCGTTCCGTCCCTTTGGACTGTAGATGCAAACCTTGTTCCTTCCCTCGTTCTTCGCCTGATAGAGGGCCTTGTCGGAGGCTACCAGGAGTTCGCTGCCCTCCACCCCGGGAAAGCTGCTGACACCAACGGAAACTGAGATGATGAGCGGTATCGAGGAAAGTGCAATGTCGTCCACCCCGCAGTTGTCCAATGGAGAATTGTAGATGAGGTCCCTGATCCTCTCCGCAGTCTCGAAGGCCTCCTCCAACGTCGTATTGGGGAGGAGGACCATGATCTCCTCGCCTCCGTACCTGTATGCCTCGCCCCTGTAACCCACCGATCTCCTTATGATCCCGGCCACATGCCTCAGGACAATGTCACCGGTACTGTGCCCCCATTTGTCGTTGAACTTCTTGAAGTGGTCGATATCTATCATCAGGGAGGACAGCGGAAG
>CAZXEF010000135.1:0-7896 GCA_964639605.1 uncultured bacterium
GCCTGGAAGGCAGAGGGATATCCTGTCGAACCCTTCGAAGGAGCTGTCGGAAGCCGCATACCCGAACCTGAGCTGAAGGGTCCGGACGAAACTGAAGCCTGCCGGGTTGATGAGTTCCGGGTTGCCGGCCTCCGGGTATGCCACCCAGTCGAAGACCGGTGTTGGACCAGGAGCGACGTAGGCCCCGACCAAAGATGAAAAGACCAGTAAAACTGCAGGAAAAAGGAACATTCTCATTCCAGCCCTCCTTCGGAATAGAAAAAGTCTCATGGTAAGTTAGCCGGAATTCGCAGTAAGGTTCCCCGGACGGGAAGTCAGATCAGATGGGGTGTATTATCGGGTCCTCCTTCAGAACCCTGCTGAGAATGTAGGAGGCCCGCTCCGCCTCTTCATCGTTGATCACCGCAAAGACCCTGTTGCGGCTCGCGGCGATGTGCTTGACATCGATATGCTCCCTGGCGAGGGCGCTGAGGGCAAGGGTCATCGTTCCTATAACCGTTTCGCAGACGGTTTCCTCAAGGTCGAAGCTGAGTATGGCAAGTCCGTGCTGAACCGTCACTTCTCCTATGCCGATGCTGTCCTTCACTTCGTCAAGGACTTTGTTTGCTTCCTCGAAGCATTCCTCGGAAACGCTGAAGGAGATGTCCCCTTCTTCCGGTCCGTGCTCTGTGTTGAACATGTGCAGGATATTGATGTTCTTCCTGCCCAGTGCTGTGAAGAGCATTCCCGCGGTACCCGGCTTCGCCGGCACTCCATGGCACGTGAACCGAATGATCTTTCTTCTTCTCGTCATGAGGACGTCGTTCATGTTGTTTCCTTTCCCGCACAGCCGTGGACGGCTCATGGCCGCCCCCTGCAGTGAGCGCTCTGGCGCCGGATGGAACTTCCCTCCGTGGATGGTGAGGCGGCTTGCGCCGCCTCACCCGTTCTTGATCAGCTGACCGAGTCGATGGCCAGTTTCACGGATTCCCGGATAAGCTCCGCCGGGGGTTCCTTGATGAAGCCTTGCTCCATCAGGCTGTGGACCAGCTTCCTGGCCTCCATGATATCGGCCCTGGCCTCATTAACTGCCTGTTCCCTTGTGATCACCCTTCTGGCAACTCCATCCTTGATCGCCTGCATCGCCACATCGGCGGCCTCCTCGGGGAAGACATCGGCCTCGTCCATGGTGGGAATTATGTAATCAGGAGTGAAGCCGCGCCTGCCCGCAAAATTCGCCAGGGACCGGGCCGCCGCCACGGCCATGCCGTCTGTGATGGCCCTGGCGCGCACCAGCAGGGCTCCCTTCAGTATGCCGGGGAATCCGAGGGAGTTGTTAACCTGGTTGGGGAAGTCACCCCTTCCGGTGGCAACGATGGTCGCTCCGGCCTCCTTGGCCTCGTAGGGGTAGATCTCGGGAACAGGGTTGGCACATGCGAATACGATGGGATCCCTTGCCATCGACCTTATCCATTCTTTGGGGATGAGACCCGGGCCGGGCCTTGAAACAGCGATGAGGGCATCCGCTCCCTTTATGGCCTCGGCGTGGGTCCTGAACTTCTCAGGGTTCGTGGCCTGGCAGAGTTCCCACTTCCTGTAGAACCTCTTGTCTGCCCTGATATCCTCCCTGTCGGCGGAGAGGCTTCCGCTTGAGTCGAACATCACCATCTTCTCCGGATCGCCTCCCGCCGTAATTATCAGCCTGGCTATCGTGGTGTTCGACGCTCCGGCCCCGATGAAGACGATACGGACGTCCTCCAGCTTCTTGCCCACCACCTCAAGGGCTCCCAGAAGCCCTGCCAGCGTAACGCATCCGGTTCCCTGGGCATCGTCATGCCAGACCGGTATGCTGCACTCTTTCCTCAGGGTATCCAGGACTTTGAAGCAGTTGGGCTGGGAGATGTCCTCAAGGTTAATTCCTCCGAAGCTGGGCTCCGCCATCTTGACGAAGTCTATGATCTTGTCGGGATCGGGATTACCGTCGGCATCCCTGTTGTTGATGCAGAGTGCAACGGCATCGATACCGCCGAGATACTTCATCAGGAAGGCCTTGCCCTCCATCACTCCGAGTCCGCCTGGAGGGGTGCAGTTTCCGTCCCCGAGAACCCTTGTGGAATCGCTCACCACAGCGATAAGGTTGCCCTTGTTCGTGAGTTCGTAGGCTGCCTCGTTATTGTCGCGGATCGTGGTGGATACCCTTGAGACACCCGGTGTGTACCATACATTGAACCAGTTGAACCCGTAGAGCCCCGCCTTGGGAACGGTCATCATCTTGCCCCTGTAGAACTTGTGCATCCTGTATGCGAGTTCCTTGAGGAAGATCGTCTTGGCCTTTGCTATCTGCTCCTCTGAGAAATCGTCCGGGAAAAGGTCTCCCAGGTTGTTCAGCGTCAGGTCGAATTCTTTCATCTTACCATCCGTTCAGGAATGAGACAACTGCGGATCAATCTTCCCGGCGGTACTCCGCCACGCCCTGCTCGAAAAGGTCGTTGCCTTTCGTGTCGTTCACCACGAAGAGAGGCATTCTCTCCACTACAAGCCTTCTAATGGCCTCGGGGCCCAGATCATCGTAGGCTATCACCTCCGCCTGCCTGACCGATGAGGCGATACCCGCAGCGGCACCTCCCACTGCGGCGAAGTATACACCTCTGTTCTCCACCATCGATTCGCGTACTCTCTTCGACCGGGGTCCCTTGCCGATCGTCCCCTTCAGACCGTGCTCCAGCAGGAGGGGCGTGAAAACGTCCATCCTGTAGCTGGTGGTCGGTCCGGCCGAGTTCATGACCTGGCCGGGTCTGGCCGGAGCCGGGCCGACATAGTAGATCACGGCTCCCTTCAGGTCGAAGGGAAGCTCCCTGCCATCCTCGATGAGCTCCACCAGCCTCTTGTGAGCCGCATCCCTGGCAGTATATACCTCGCCGGACAGGAAGACCTTGTCCCCGGATTCAAGGTTCAATATCTGCTTCTCATCCAGGGGAGTTCTCAGTTCTACAGTCTTCAACGGGATCTCCTCCTGCCTTCCTAGATTGATCTCTCCCCATGCCTGCTGGCATGGCACTGAATATTCACCGCTACGGGCATCGAAGCTATATGGCAGGGTACGGTCCTGATGTGGACGGCCAGGGCCGTGGTCCTGCCACCCAGTCCCTGGGGCCCTATACCCAGGTTGTTGACCCTTCTCAGCAGCTCTTTCTCGACCCTGTCGAACTCGGGATCGGGGTTAGGTTCCCCGATGGGTCGCATCAGGGCCTCTTTTGCCAGCATGGCGCATTTCTCGAAGTTTCCGCCGATCCCCACTCCCACAACGATGGGGGGGCAGGGATTGCCGCCTGACCTGGAGACCCGGTCGACAACGAAGTTCTTCACCCCTTCGATGCCGTCGGCCGCGGTCATCATCCGTACCTCGCTCATGTTCTCCGCCCCTCCGCCCTTGGGGGCAAAGGTGATGCGGACCCTGTCACCGGGTACGATCCGCGTGTGGATGATGGCCGGGGTATTGTCGGTGGTGTTCTTCCTCTTCATGACGGGATCGCCCACCATGGACTTGCGGAGATATCCGTCCGCGTACCCTTTCCTCACACCCTCGTTAACGGCATCCTCCAGCGCCCCGCCCGTGAGATGGACATCCTGGCCCACCTCCAGAAACACAACTGCGGCGCCGGTGTCCTGGCAAATGGGCATCCGCTCCTTCTCCGCGATGTCATGGTTCTCCAGTATAACCTGGAGTATCTCTCTTCCCAGGGGAGATTCCTCCTTCGCCAGGGCGTCCCTCAGGGCCTTCTTCACATCGTCCGGAAGATGGATGTTGGTGTCGATGCAAAGATCTCGGACAGCCTCGGTTACTTTCGCGACGTCAAGTTCTCTCAATTTCATCCTCCCAGTCCAGCGGCGACAAGATCGACTATCTGCTCCACGGTGTCGGCAACAGGGATCCCGTGCTCCCGAAGCACTTTGACCTTGGCCTCGGCAGTGCTGTCCGCGCCGGAGATTATCGCCCCTGCATGGCCCATCCGCTTGCCGGGGGGAGCGCTGCGGCCTACAATGTAACCAACCACGGGCTTCGTGACGTGCTGACCGATGAAAACCGCGGCATCCTGCTCGTCCGTGCCGCCTATCTCCCCCACTATCACCACCAGCTCTGTCTCCGGGTCTCTTTCGAAATGCACCAGGTAATCGTTGTACTTCATCCCCACTATTGGATCACCACCCATGCCGATGGCGGTGGACTGTCCGTAACCTGCCAGGGACAGCTGGTTTACAACCTCATAGGTGAGCGTTCCGCTTCTTGAGATGACCCCTACGGGGCCTTCGCTGAAAATATTCCCCGGCATGATGCCAACCTTGGACTTGCCCGGGGAGATGAGCCCGGGGCAGTTGGGCCCAACCAGTCTCGTATCGAGCTCGTCCAGCTCCAGGACCACTCTGGACATGTCCAGCACGGGTATGCCTTCCGTCACGGCTACGACAAGGCCCACCCCGGCGTTGGCGCTCTCCAGGATCGCATCGGACGCAAAGGGAGCGGGAACAAAGAGAACGGAGCACTGAGCGCCGGTCTCTCCAACTGCCTCCTCCGCCGTATTGAAGACACGCATTCCCTCGAACATTGAGCCTCCCCTGCCGGGATGCACTCCAGCCACGACATTGGTGCCGTACTCCTTCATCTGCCGGGAATGGAAGGAGCCGTCCCTTCCCAGTCCCTGCACCATCACCCTTGTCTTCTCATCTATAAGTATGCTCATCGGCCCACACTCCCCTCACGGGCAAGTCGGATAGCTTCCGCTGCTCCCCTTGTCATGTCCTTGAGGGCGGTTATCCCTTGTCCGGCAAGAATCCGGATGCCCTCTTCCTCATTGGTGCCCGTGAGCCTTACCACCATGGGAACTTCAAGGTCTATCTCAGACAATGCCTGCACCAGTCCGTTGGCGACATCGTCGCACCTAGTGATACCGCCGAATACGTTTATGAAGATTGCCTTCACATTCCTGTCGGAAACAAGGAGCTCCATGGCATGGACCACCTTCTCAGGGCTTGAGCTTCCTCCGATGTCGAGAAAGTTCGCCGGAGTTCCTCCAAGGTGCTTTACAACATCCATGGTGGCCATGGCCAGTCCGGCGCCGTTGACCATGCACCCGATCTCTCCCTCGAGCTGCACGTAGGAGAGACCATGACTCTTCGCCCCCTGCTCCTTCATCTCCGATGGAGTGGGAAGACGAAGTTCCTCCATGCCGGGATGCCTGTACAGGGCGTTGTCGTCAAGGACTATCTTGGCATCAAGGGCCGTGATCGAGCCATCCTCGAGCCGTGCAAGCGGGTTGATCTCCGCCAGGGTTGCGTCCAGGTCATTGAAGCAATTCCAGAGCTTCACCATTATGGAAGCCGCGGCCATAACGTCCTTGCTGTCGGAAAAAAGCCTGAAAGCAAGCTGCTTGGCCTCGAAAAGGCGCAGGCCCCTCTCGGGGTGCACGGGATGGAAAAAGATGAGTTCCGGGGTTTCGGCCGCCACCCTCTCTATATCCATGCCCCCGGAGGCGGATACCATCATGACCGGTACCTTCTTCTTCCTGTCGATTGTCATCCCGACGTAATACTCAGCCGCAATCGGGACAGCAGGATCGATCAGAAGCCTTTCCACCCGGAATCCCTTGATGTCCATCCCCAGTATGGAGTCCGCCGCAATCAGTGCCTCGTCGGGTGTCCTTGCCAGCCTTACCCCTCCGGCCTTGCCCCTGCCGCCGGTCTTGACCTGGGCCTTGACCACCACAGGGCAGCCCAAGGTCCGGGCCGCCGTCTTCCCGTCGGTGGCATTGGTTACCATCACTCCATCCGGTGCCGGTATGCCATGCTCCCTGAAGAGCTTCTTCGCCTGAAATTCCTCTAGTTTCATCTCAACTCCATACTGTCCGGTGATACAGAACAAGGATACTCGAAGAGCAAAAGACAGCATTAACAATATCAAATGGGCATTTGACTTACAAGTGAGACTCCGCAATCGGTCACCATTCGTCCACGGGGGACGGCCATGTGTATATTCGGTACATGATCGGAACAGAACACAGCTGAAAGGTTCGTATGCCAGACATTGAAGTAAGGACCAGACTGGCTCCTTCCCCCACCGGGGACCCGCATGTGGGAACTGCATACCAGGCGCTGTTCGGTTATGTGTGGGCCAGGAAGAACAGCGGTAAGTTCGTGCTGCGCATAGAGGACACCGACCGTGAGCGGTCCTCGTCCGCCTCGGAGACGGCCATAATCGAGTCTCTCAGGTGGCTGGGACTGGATTGGGACGAGGGACCGGACGTCGGGGGGCCCTACGGTCCATACAGGCAGAGCGAGAGACTGGACATCTACCAGGACCACATCCAGCTCCTGGTCGCGAAGGGGCACGCCTACCCCTGCTTCTGCAGCCGTGAGAGGCTGGCCGAGGTAAGGAGGGAGCGTCAGAGGTCCGGAGCCGTCAGCGGTTACGACAGAAAATGCAGGGACATCCCTCCGGAGGAAGCCAGGAGAAGGATCGACGCCGGTGAGGAGTTCACCGTCAGGATGAAAGTCCCGCTGGAGGGCAGGTGTGAGTTCGCCGACCTGCTCAGGGGGAAGATAGAGAAAGACTGGGAGTCCATTGACGACCAGGTGATAATGAAGGCCGACGGCTACCCGACCTACCACCTGGCCGTGGTCGTCGACGACCACCTCATGAGGATATCCCACATCATCAGGGGCGAGGAGTGGATCAACTCGGTACCCAAGCACGTCCTGCTCTACGAATTCTTCGGATGGGAGACTCCCGTCTTCTGCCACCTCCCTCTTCTGCGCAACAAGGACAGGAGCAAGCTTTCAAAGAGGAAGAACCCGGTCTCCATAGACTGGTATCGAAGAACGGGAATACTGCCGGAAGCCCTGCTGAACTTCATAGGCTTGATGGGCTGGCACCTCTCGGACGACAGGGAGAAGTTCTCGGTCAAGGACATGATAGAGAGTTTCCAACTGGAGGAAATAAGCCTGGGCGGACCGGTCTTCGACCTGGACAAGCTCCAGTGGCTCAACGGCAAGTACATCAGGGAGGACTTCACAACCGACCGGCTGCTCGACAGACTGGTGGACTGGGGTCTTAACAGGGACCATTTCAGGGAGATACTGGAGATCTGCAGGGGGAGGATGACCAGTCTGTCTGACTGGGGCGATCTCACGGCCCACTTCTTCACCGAGAAGCTGGAGTACTCCAGTGACCAGCTGCTGATAAACGACATGGACGAGACCGAGACCTGCCAGACCCTTCAGATCATCCTCTGGGAGCTGGAGAGCATGGAGAGCTTCACCAAGGAGAATATCTACAGCACCTTCAAGGAGCTTTCAGAGAAGCTGAATATCAAGATGAAGCACCTGACAGCGCCGCTTTACGTAGCCATGAGCGGCAGGGCCGTCTCCACACCCCTCTTCGACACCATGGCCATCCTGGGCAGTGACGTTACCAGAATGCGTATAAGGGCGGCCATGGAGGAGCTGGGCGGCCTGTCGGGAAAGCAGCTGGAGAAACTGGAGAAGAATTATGCTCTTCAGGACGAGGAGGAGTGAGTCAGGGGTCTGGACTTGACTGAAGGGGTTCAGTTTTCGATATTTGCGGCCTGAAACGATCGCGCTCCCATCGTCTAGCGGTTAGGACGCTGGCCTCTCACGCCGGAAACCGGGGTTCAATTCCCCGTGGGAGCGCCATCGGGGTCGTACGTAACTTCTGGCCAGTTACCAAATCCGAATAACTGTAATAAATTGACGTTCGGATTTCCCTTTCGTCGGATATCCCAGGACGATGTAATCAGTCCAATTCAAAGCATGTGCAACACGGATTATCGGAGTATTCATGAGTGGAGGGGACTGGATGTCCCGAATCTAATTGGAACGCTGAAAGATGCTCTGGTTTGCCTT
>CAZXEF010000136.1:0-7889 GCA_964639605.1 uncultured bacterium
AGCGATGCTGATGGGGAGGTTCATGATACCCGCTGTCAGTATCACTATCCCTATGAAGGCCGCTGTCGAATAATCTATGTACCCGAAGGGCTGTTCGGGAAAGGGCTGGTTGCCCCAGATGCTGCCGAACAGAAGCATGAGCAGCAGGGGAAAGACCAGTGTGAAGAAAAAGGCCGAGGGCTCCCTCAAGTAGAGATGGAACTCCATGGTTCCCAGCCTCAATATCCTGTGGAGACTACTCGTCCGCATCGCCGTACTCCCTGCCGGTTATGACCATGAACACATCCTCAAGGCTGGGTCTTTCGGTATGAAGGTCCCCGAGGCTGACCCCGGCGTCTGAAAGGGCCTTGATGACCGGTACGACCACTCCGGCGTCCACCAGATCCATTATACAGGTATCCTCGAGCATTTCCGCCCCGAGTACGCCTTCAAGCTTCAGTGCGTCTGCTGGATCAAAGTCCCTCCCGCAGCCCAGCCGCAGCCTCATGCCGGGGCAGTGCTCCCTTATCAGGGCTTCGGGGGTGTCGATGGCCACAACCTTCCCTCGATGTATTATGGCCACCCTGTCGCACAGTCTCTGAGCCTCGTCCATGTAATGGGTTGAAAGGACTACAGTCCTGCCGCTTCCATGGACTTCCCCCACCAGGTTCCAGAGGTCCCGCCGACCTCTGGGATCGAGGCCGCTTGTAAGTTCGTCCAGCATTATCAGCTCCGGGTCCTGGACCATGGACAGGGCTACGAAGAGCCTTCTCTTCTGACCGCCGGACAGCCCTGCGAAGAAGCTGTTCACCTTGTCGCCGAGGCCGACCCGGTCCAGCAGCTCCATTCGGGGAGGATCGATCCCGAAGAGACTGCTGAAGAGCTGAACGGACTCACCCACCCTCATCCTCTCCGGCAGCTCGGACTCCTGCTGCTGAAGGCCCACCCTTCGATGCAGCTCTCGGGAGTCCTTCAGCGGGTCCAGCCCGAGTGTGCGGACTTCCCCGGAATCCGGCCTGCGCATTCCGGCAATGCAGTCGATGGTCGTGGTCTTTCCGGCCCCGTTGGGACCTACGATGCCGAAGACCTCGCCCCTTCTCACCTCAAGATCCAGGCCGTCCAGGGCAACGGTGCCGCCGTACCTCTTCCTGAGGTTCCTGGCAAGGATCACAGTCTCGGACATGATACCCCTTTTCTCTGGGAACCAAGATACCAGACCTGCACTTGATGCACAAAATGCTGAAATTCCGTATCCACACTTACAGGATCAGATATCCAGGGGCTTCCAGTTCAGGGAGAGCACTCCCCACATATGTTCCATGTCAGGGAAATGGAACGTCATACGGAGATCGATGTCCTGCGGGAGGTTGATGCCCACTGCGGCATTGTAGCCCAGCTGGTCAGACGTAAGGGATTTCCATTCGGGGTCGAATCCTGTGTAGTTCTGATACCATTCCATATAGACATGGTAATATCCGATACCTGCCGAGAAGCTTATGGCAGCCAGGTCCGCGACAAACGCAGCCCCGCCGCAGACGAAATCGGTCCCCAGCACATCGAATTCAGGTAAGCCCGGCGATTCAGTTCCCAGGGGATCACCGAATTCGAGCGCCGCTCCCAGGCTGATCTCGGCGGAGAGGATCCTGCCGAACCTGTACTCACCCACACCCCCGTAATAGAGCCCGGGACCCGGATGTGTCGGAGCGTTCTGAATGTCTGACGGCAGGATGACACCGAGACTGGGGCCGACCTTCAGTTCGACACCCGATACCGAGAAGGCGCACAGGACCAGTATGAACCATGCATGATTCCTCATGGAGGATAAATAACACTCTCCCGCATCTGACGACAATGGAAGGTGGCTGCACTGGGAATCACGAGGTTGATTCCGTAATGGATGATCTTTATTATGATCCAGTCGAGTTTGAAAGGAAGACAGGATGAGCAGGAGTATTAGTATTTCCGTAAGGCCTGGGAGGCTTGTCGGCGCTGTTCCGCTTCTCCTCGTGATCGTATTCTCCTGCGGCGACGGATCTACAACTCCCGATGAGGGTTACGAGGTGATCCCCGCGGAGTCACCACAACCCGCCGGAGACAGGCTGATGGGTATAGGCATAACCGAGAGCGACCAGGGATTCGAGAGTTCCTTCAATGTCGCAATGGAAGCCGGTATCCAGGTCATGGAGCTGAACATCCCATGGGATTCCGTGGAGGTGTCCCAGGGGGTTTACCGGGACCCTATGGGTGGAGTCCTTCAGGCCATTGCCTACTTCGGATACTACGACATCGATGTAATGCTCAGTCTCGCAGTTGTGAACACCGTCTGCAGCACTGTCCCGGAGTACCTTTCGGGAAACAGCTGGGATTCACCGGAGTTGATAGATGCGTTCAACGATCTGGTGGACTGGGTGATGGCCCAGGTGCCGTCCAATGTCAACATCATCAGTATCAGCATAGGCAACGAGGTTGACCTCTACCTCCCCGACGACGAATGGGACGATTACTGCAGTTTCGTGGAAGCGACATCTGACCATATCAGGTCCGCGTATCCTGGAGTGACCATCGGAGTGAAGAGCACCGTGACCAACGGTGTAATGGGAAGCGACCTGGTCCGAGTCCAGCAGGTGAACCAGCACACGGATGCCGTGATGCTGACGTACTATCCCCAGGACGCCTCTTTCCAGGTCCTGGACCCGCAGGAAGTCCATTCCCACTTCCAGTTCATCGAGGACGCATTCCCGGGAAGTGAGATATGGCTGAACGAGGTGGGCTACCAGTCCGGTTCCCTGTACTGCGCGAGTTCCCGGACCATGCAGGCTCAGTTCTACCACGAGTTCTTCACAGCCTGGGACGATCACAGGGATACCTTCAAACTGGCCCTGATCATCTGGCTCCACGACATCTCCGACCAGCAGCTGGAGGAGATGGAGGACTACTACGGCATATCAGACCCCGGTTTCCTGGAATACCTGGCGACCCTGGGTCTGCGGAACATAGATGATACCGACAAGTACGCCTGGCCCCAGCTGCTGGAGGAGACAGGCGCCAGGGGCTGGTGACCCGTAGAAGGTGCCCGTTCATATCCTGACTATGATATGGTCGCTCCATCGAGCATGAAAAAGAGGGGAGGGCGTTCAGCCCTCCCCAAATGATACTCCGCCTCTATTATCTGGTGACCGCCACCGATCTGGTGACCACCGCTCCGTCCGAAGTTGTCAACCTCACGAAGTAGAGGCCGGACTGCTCGATAATGAAGCTGGCATCGGAGGATTCAGACGAGAGAACTTTCCTTCCGGACAGGTCGAAGACATCCAGCGTACCGGTCATACCATCGGGCATGCTGCACACTGCCGAGAAAGCGCCGCTCGTCGGATTGGGACCGACGATCAGTCCAAGCTCCGCTTCCGTACTCTCGATCCCCATTATGGAGCCCAGGTCTTCGGCGTAGAAGGCGTTGTAGACCTCCTTGTCCTGGTAGTCGATAACGAAAGTCACTATTCCCATGTTATCGAAATTCCAGGCGGGATTGATGGTGTACTGCCCCTGCACCGAGAGGGTTTCCGGATAGGGACCCTGGAAATCCAGCGTGATACCTGAATTACCAAGAGGTGCTATGCGGGGGATCCAGTTCACCGTCTGGCCGTTGTAACCTCCCCAGCTGCTGTTGGCTACTATGCCGGATTCCACGAAAGCGGAGAGCAGCCTGACAAAGGTTCCCGGCTGAAGATCCCTCTCCGCTATTATGTTGTAGTAGACAACACCCGAGGAATCATCTCCGCCTATCGTCACGTCGATATCCAGATAACACGGATCGGTGAGCCTGGAGTCTATGGCGCTCTGGCAGGCGGACTGGCTCCAACCGATACGCTCCCAGACACCGTCACAGAAGAACGAAGGTGTGTATCCGGTGCCGTAGTAGCCGATGAGTAAGTTTCCGAATCCCGATGCTCCGGGGCCGTTGTAGAAAAGGATGACGGGAGCCATGTCCCCTGCGATCACGTACGAGTTCATCATGTTGTTTACCGCACCTGCGATAACGGGGCAGGTGGGTCAACCGGTGGACGTGAACTCCCCGAAGAGCACCACCCTCTCCGCGCCTATGGCCGCGGTGGCCATGAGAAGGATTACTGCTGCTGCGAATATCTTCATGTTGATCACTCCTTTTTGATTGCATAATATCCATTAACAATATACCAGTCGTCCTGACGGGAGCAAGGACCGGACTCCGTCTCCCGGTATTCATGCAGATCGGGAGGCGGCTGCAGGTGTTCCTGTGAACTGGGATCATCATGGTGGTCCATGAACAGCGGGCCCATAGTCTACCTCAATATGGTAACCCTTGCCGCGTCGGTGAGAATGCCATCACTGACTCTAACCAGGTAAACTCCGGTGCCAAGCACGGAGATATCTTCGAGCAGCTCTGTTCTTCCTCCGGGACAATCGACCGGAGAAGATTCAAGGACAAGTCTCCCGTTCATGTCGAAAATAGCAACCTCGATCATACTGACCGCCGTCAGCGATACCTGTATGCCCAGGACATCGGATGCCGGATTGGGCGAGATACCGGTTATGGAAAACACCCGGTCGCTTCCGGCGACTTGCTGGCCTAAACCGGTCGGGTCGCCGTACCAGGCCAGCTTCAGTCGGTCGTTGTCCATGTCGTTGTAGGCGATGAAGGGATTGCCGTCGGAATCGAGAGCGATGTCCGGATCAGGTCCGACCCAGCCCGCAGTGTCCAGCTCCATGATGTTCCAGGAGGTGCCGCTCCCCCAGGCGTACAGAAGTGATTGAGACCCGTAGTATGCGATATGGTTCTCACCGGAACCGTCAGTAGCCATTGCGCAGTCGAAGATATAGGTATGCAGCGGGTCGACAAGGGAATGCTGCCAGGACGAACCGTTATAAGTGGAGAAGTTGAGCTTGTTGCTGCTGATGTAAGCAATTCGCGAATAGCCTGCGCCTGAGAGATCGATATCCGAGTCGTTGCCGTAACACTCATCGAGCACTGTCTCCCACTGCCATGTACTGCCGCTTCCCTGCCCATGATAGAGGTGTGAGACGAATTCATCGCCCCTGTACTCCGACAGGTGGACGGTGTTGTCCGACGCGACGGCCATGGAGACCCCTCCCACGAATATGCCTACGCAGTAGTCGTAAAGCTCGTATTCATGCCAGCCTGACCCATCGCAGTAAAGGTAGACATGGTCCTTGTCGCCGGACGGTGAACTCCAGTCCGAATCCTCGTAGACCGCCCTTGGATATCCGTCGGGGCCTATCTGGAGATCGTCGAGGTATCCTGAATTCATCGAGGACACGATCACATCTCTATTCCAGCTGTCGCCCGATCCCTGGGTCGCGTAGCTGATAATGTAGGAATCCGACAGGTCGGTCAGATAGAGAATGCCTGGATTGTCGTCTGCATCCAGCACCAGGAAGCATATTCTGAAATCCATGCCTGACTCCACGGGGCTGTAGGTCCAGCAGGACCCGGTATAACGGGCATAGATAACGGATATCTCACGTGTAGTGATGTCCTCCCTTACGTAAGCGATGTGAGGATATCCCTGCGAGTCGATCCTTATGGATGGATCCGTGGAATCGATCCCGCTGTCAATGACATCGAAGTTCCACTGATCCAGCGGTTCCGCAATGGCATCGTCTTCAAAAAACGAGCCGATCACTGCGAGCAGCAAGAGAACTGCTGCAGACCTGTTCATCACTTGCCCCCCCTATGTTAAGGAACGTACTATTACCGTAATCTGATTCTGTTCCGCTTGCATTGATAACATACACTTCTCGAATGGTACAAGTTGTTTCCCCGAACCATGGGGAAGAGGGGAATCATACTCCGATGATATGTTCGCTATCTGCATGGTCCGGGGATGTACATCCGTTCATGGTGTTGAGCCATTCTGGGCAGGACGCCGGCCGACTGTCCGAGAGTTGGGACACTTCATTCGATGGAACAGCTTCAGGCGGGTTGAAACAGCAATTGAATCTCAGTCATTGAATAATCTTTCTGCAGCGCTGACGGAGTTTTATCATACCCCTTCTGACCCTGGTCGACAACGACCTCTCGTGAGCAGCTGCTTCCCGGCGTATTCTTCTTGTCATCTCCGCCATGTCCGGAGGAATGGAAGATAGGTATTCCTCCGAGGGAAGGAAGTAGTTACCCGCTTCGTTAAGGTTGAAATCCTCATTCCCGCTTTCGAAGTCATCGCTTCCGGGGAGCAGCGTGTAGTGGGCCAGTGCAATGTAAGATGTCTTTAGCTTTCCCATCAGTAGCCTGGTCCTGTTCATGTCTTCCAGCGTCTCCGATGGTATCCCGGTCATGTAGAATCCCACCGACAGTATAGCGTACCTGTTGAGCAGGTCGACAACGGGCTTTATGGCATCGATGGACTCGTCCTTGTGTATTCTTTCCCTGATCCCCGGGCTTCCGGATTCTATCCCTATGTAGACTTTGATACAGCCGCTGCCGGCCATCATGGAAACGGTCTCGTCATCCAGCTGGTCCACCCTCGTGGTAGCTTCCCATGTCAGGACCGGCCTGTAGTCCGACATTGCACTGCATAGGTCCTGGAGCCGTTTCCTGCCCATGGTGAACGTATCGTCGAAGAAACGTATGTACCTGCTTCCGTACTGACTTACTACCTGGTCCACCTCTTCCATCACGTTTTCCACGCTTCTGTATCTTACCCGTCTTCCCCACATGGTCTTCGATGCGCAGAAGGAACATCGGTACGGACATCCGCGGCTGGCTATCACGCCTCCCCAGGAGGACGGCTGGTCGTACTCGTTCAGAAGTAGGTGTCTTGCCGGATGCGGCAGCGTGTCCAGGTCTTCGATCATCTGCCTGGGCGGGTTGTTGATGACCCCCTCATCACCGGAGTAAGACACTCCCGGAATCGATACTCTATCTCCCTGCTCAAGACCTTTATCAATGGCCTGACAGAGTTCTGACATTGTTGCTTCTCCCTCGCCTCTTACCACGTAGTCCGCATGGCCCCGGGCCAGGAGTTCCTCCGGTAGTGCCGTGGGATGGTTTCCTCCCATTATCACCGTGCAGTCCGGAAGCACTTCCCTTGCGCAGGCGGATACCCTGAGGGCATTCTCGAGCTTCGGGGACATTACCGATATTCCCACGATATCAGGGGAGGTGTTTCTGAGAGTCCAGTTCAGGGC
Organism: uncultured bacterium; assembly: GCA_964639605.1. Classification (GTDB taxonomy): domain Bacteria; phylum Fermentibacterota; class Fermentibacteria; order Fermentibacterales; family JCC-6; genus Aegiribacteria. The sequence goes on from CAZXEF010000136.1 coordinate 7,165, forward strand.
GTCCCAGCCGCTGAGGGATCCAGCCCCTGATAGTCCTCTCTTCGAACTCTCTGCTGCCTTCAGGCTTCCGCCGTCCATGTCCAGGATACCGACCCTGAAATCAGCGAATTCGAGAGATGATGCAATATACCCAAGCCCCAGGGGGAAACAGGGCTCCTGTCCCTTCTTCTGAAAAGGCAGAAATGGAGGCGAGACGAGAAGTACTGTTCTTTTCATTCCTCTTCCATTACCGGGGGAAGCATCAACCGGGTGGAGCGGTAGATGATCCTTCGAGCCGGATCCCACTTTACCCTCATCCTGTATACCTGGACTCATTCGTGATGATGCAGTAGACGCAGTGTATTGTCAAACCGATTGTGATATTCAGGAAACTTTGGAGTCACAGGTTCTTCGGTCTCTTTACCCGCAGAAGCGATGCGAGAAAAACCTTTGCATCATGGGCAATGCCGGACAGGCCCCTCAGACGGAAGTGTTTCCAAAGCATTACGGGTATTCGCCTCAGGGGCTTCTTCATGAGGTAGTTCCTACCGATCCTGCCCTGGGCTCAGTCCCTGAGCTCTATGAGTTCGCTGTAGTTGAAATCCGTCAGGTTCACAAGGAGTCTGTCGGCTGGTTCCATGGAGCAGAGGAACTGTTCCAGACCAGGGATCAGATCCTTTTCCATGGCTTCCTGGAAGATGGCTGTCCCGGGCTAAGGCTTGGCTAAAAGCATAGGAGCGGTTATA
>CAZXEF010000137.1:0-7870 GCA_964639605.1 uncultured bacterium
CTCCTTCATTGAGCAGCCCTCTGTTATAAGGCGCATCCTTGAACACCTTGATCTCTGGGAATGACCCCGGCTCATTCTAGCGAATGAGCTTGGCAGTTTCCTGCAGAAACTGCATTATCAACTTTGCCGCAGCCGCTGGAGATGGTCTGCGAACCCTGTGCAGACTATCTTCCCTGGCGGGACGATGTGCCTGAGATAGAGGTTGGGTGAATGAGTTCCTGATCTTCTTATTGGGTAGGTGTATCTATGGGGTATAGTTTTGTTTCAGTCCAGGTCTTCATTAACACTTGACCGGTCAGTTCTGCCCCGGTATTCTGCAATCAAGTACCGAGATCAGTGAAAATGGATGTAGAACGCGGGTTAAGAAGCATCGTTACTGAGTAGTCCGTGGAAAGTGTGAAATCAAGTTTCCTATTGATTACCCTTGGCCTTCTGATGGGAGATAGCACAGAGGTGTTCGGGACGATCACACAGGCTTCATACGGCTGGGATGGCCTGGTATATGTGCTTGATGGGCAGAAGGCCAGGCTGGGTATCTACTCGGCCGACCTCCGGTTCCTCCGCTTCGTGGGGCGTTGCGGTTCAGGCCCCGGTGAATTCCGGTATCCACAGAGTTTCGCCTTCCTGAGGGATGGAAGGCTGGCGATATGCGACTGGGGAGCGGGAAGCGTGCTCTTCTTCGACAGTTCTTTCAGCTATATCGAACATCTGACGGGATACTACCCGGACTCCCCCAGGTACATTGCTGCCGGGCCGGGAAACACTTACGTAGCCATGAACATGTGCCTGGAGCAGGATGAAGAGGGCATCAGGGGCAGCAGTTTCATAGCCAGATTCGGCGAATGCAAAGAACATGACCACATCTACGATTCATGGCCGCTGATGATAACCGCATACGGAGACCCGGACGATCCCGACCTCAGCATCGGCAGGGTCGATCATGATTTCGATACGGACATATCAGGCACGGTCTTCCTTGCAGAGAGGGATGACAGCACGTACCTTGTGGAGGCTTTTCTGCCCGACGGCTCGGTCGATACCCTTGTTCAGAAGGACTGGGAACGGGTAGAGAAGTCACAGGAGCAGCTGGAGCAGCAGCTCTACGAGGAAACCAGGGATGAGGGAGAAGGCGGCGGTCAGATGGGAAGGAGGACCATCCAGGACATCTATCCTTATCTGAACGCCATAGGTTCTGTCGACGTAGACACCTGCGGTAACATCTGGGTGGGGCAGGGCTACACTGAAACACCCACCTTCGAAATCTACTCGCGATCGAGTGAGTTGAAGTACGTGGCGGTCATCCTGGAACTGACAGGCGTAAGGGGGCTTGAGTTCTGTTTCCGTAACGGGTATCTGGCCTACGACAGGCAGCCGGAGGACTACCCGAAGGTCTATCTTCTGGAACTGGAGATATCTGAATTGTCCCCTTGAGCATGCAGCTTCTTACGGTTGCTGAGGGAACTATTCAGCCCAAGAAATCAGTGACGGCAAAGGGATAGCGTCAACACCCTCTGGGAAGCTCACAGACGGTCCGGGAGGTCAGAAGGCTCCTGGAGGAACCACATGCTTCCTGGAACGGACAGCAAATCTACCGATTGGCGCCATGAGGGGGGAGACTTCAAGGAATCATCCCATGTCGGGATGGTCCCGTCTTCTATGCCAGACCAGGATGCTCTTCGCAAGGATTCTGCTTCGCTCAGCTGCGCCCTCCCTGGTAAGATGGTAATGGGTATCCGAGAAGAACTCGTAGGGAAGAGCCATTCTGGAGGGGAGGTCGATAATGTCCATCCTGAGTTCGTTCTCAAGCTTCAAATGCAGCCGTTCGATGAGCACAAGGTTCAGACTGTAAGTTGAATCGGGTATAGCGGCATAACTCAATACCGCTGTCGCGCCACGGGACCTGCAGATCGACTGGAAATCGTTCAGCAGGTCGATCACCTTTCCCGGATACTCGTCAGACATCTCCGGAAACCTGTAAAACTGCTCTACCAGATCGGGTGAGTGTTCCCGTTCGTAGATGACGTCTCCGTATACGTTGAACGAGCTTCTCCTCCAGCGAAGCTCTCCAGGGGTTGGTGTGCGAAGGCCCAATGATCCGGTGAGCAATTCCCAGGCCGCTCTAGGCGCGTTTCTAAGCTGGTTGCTAAAATGCGAGAAGTACATCGCGGATACCTTCAATGGATCGGACACATACCTGATGGCTCCGGGATTGCTGTGCAGAAGCCCGAGTATGCATCTATTCGCTGTGTTCCCTAGAAAAGCTTCGTAGCTCAGGACCACCACGACGAGATCTCCTTCCCTCAGATCTTCCACGACTTCCCCGAGCATGAATTCCGGCCCCAATCCAGCTGCGAGGCTCATGTTTATCGGGTTGTAACCGGTGATGCGTTTCAGTACTTCGGAGTCTATACCCAGGGCTACACCGGAACCCCCTACAAGAATCATTCTGGGTGATGGAGCTTCTTCCAGCCTCCTGTGCTTGTCGATGGACGCACCCCAGTAGTTCCCCGAATCACGGAGAGTCTGGATAACCGTAAGTGCCGAGAAAACCAGCACCTGAAGGATGAGGAAAGTCATCAGTACGCGCAGGAACCGCTTCATTTGCCTGCGGTCACCATCAGGGAGAAGCTCAATCTTCCTGGTCAGCAATCCTCTTGTACTTCTCTCCATAGTATCCCCTGTAATCCTGTCAGAACTGGAAGTAAATGAATTCCTGCGGATTCACATCCGGTTGCGGTAAGTGATAGAATATGGACCAGAGAACCAGCGTATATACGGCCCATCTGAAAGGCCTTCTCCATTTTTCCAGGGCGAAGAGGGGACACTCCCTCTTCCTGGTGAACCAGTCAACCGCAAGGACGATCATGCAGAGTGGCAGGAAACCCAGTGCATAACCGTGCAGCCAGGCATTCTCAGTTATGATGAACATCGCCGGATTAAGGACCCTGCCGGCAGTCAAAAAGGCATTCGACAGCGTGGGGCTCCTGAAGAATATCCATGCGAATGTGACAGCGGAGAATGTCGCGATGATGGATAACCATTCCCTGATACCTCCGTTGCCCGGATGAAAAGCCCTTTCCAGTTTCCTCCTCCGGAAGACCATTCCGGGCAGGTAGAAGAGAGCGTGCAGAAATCCCCAGGCTACGAAATGCCAGGCTGCGCCATGCCAGAACCCGCTCAGGGTGAAGGTCGCCAGTACCGCAAGGATTCTCCTGCCCCGGCTGGGTTTATGGTCGGCCCCGCCGCACATGGGGATGAAGACGTAATCCCTGAACCACGTGGTCAGCGATATATGCCATCTCCTCCAGAACTCCGGGACATCCCTGGAAAAATAGGGTATGGCGAAGTTGCGCATGAGCCTGAATCCAAAGAGCTTTGCTGTTCCGATGGCTATATCGGAATAACCGGAGAAGTCGCAGTAGATCTGGATGCCGAAGAGGAACGATCCGATCCAGAGAGAGAGGCCATCCTTGTTTCCAGGGTTGGTGTAGATCAGGTTCACCGCGGAAGCTACAAAATCCGCAACGGCCACCTTCTTCCACATCCCCCACAGTATCTGCTTGCATCCGTCACAGGCCAGGTTGTAGTCGACTGATCTCCTGCGGAGGAACTGGGGCAGCAGATTCGATGCTCTTTCGATGGGTCCGGCCACCAGTTGGGGGAAGAAGGAGACAAAGGCGAAGAACGCTACCGGATCCCTGGTGGGCTCGATCTTTCTTCGAAAGACATCGATGGTGTAGCTGAGCGTCTGGAAGGTATAGAAACTGATTCCAACCGGAAGGATGATTCTCAGGGTGTGAATGCTCTGACTGATCCCGAGTTCGCTAAGGAGATGTGCAAGAGAGTCCACAAAGAAATTGAAGTACTTGAAGAAACTCAGCAGGCCCAGGTTGATAACAAGACTGAGCAGAAGGAAACCCTTCCTTCGCCGATCAGTTGCCGAACCATGGATGAGCATCCCGCAGAAGTAATCCGTCGAGGAGCTGATGACAATCAATCCCAGGAAGCGCCAGTCCCACCAAGCGTAGAACAGGTAGCTGGCCGCTATTAGGAACGCGTTCTGCATCTTCAGGGGAGCCTTCTGCATGGACCAGTACAGAATCAATGCCAGCGGCAGGAATACGGCGAACGAAAAGGAGTTAAAGAGCATTCAGAGATTTCCCCTAATCAATGAGAGACTATAAGGAAAGACTGTGCAGTGATAGGATAGTTGTTTTCAGCAATCCTTCAACTCACTCTGGAATCAATCCCCTCACCCCAGTAACCTGTGATCCTTTCCTGATACTGGCCATACCTTCCCGTCTGCCATCAGGCTCTTCCAGGATGAAGCCGGCTGTCACCATCCCTGCCTGGAAAAGAAGATCAACCCCCTCTTCAGCTCCACCCCCGGGGAGGCCAGCACTTTCCCGATCGCCTTGATCTCCGTTCTGTCACTGAATGGGCCGGCAGTGCAGATAACGACGGTTGCCCTGTATTTGCTCCAGCCTGCTATGGAAGTGAGACTGACATTGTGCGAGTACATGATCCTCCTGCACTGGTCAGACTGACTCAGGTTCCCGATGCCTGCCTTCTCGACTGTCTGAGGTCCGTCACCGGCAAGGCAGGCGTAGTCCACCACAAGACCGAAATCATCCTCGGCTCCAGGGTGCTCGATATGGAACTCTAAACCGAGATTGTACTTCCTCCCCGGCTCGGCAATCAGAGCCAGAGTCCATTCCGAATCGAATCGTATCTCCAACTCAGCTATTCGATGACTTATCCTGTTGCGATTGTGAAGCTTAACAATAATGTACATTGCCAGAGTACACGCTACACAGGCGATCAGTACGATGAGACGGGGATCGGTACCGGCAATCATCACTCTCCAATCTAGAGATATGGGTGAGATACGATATCGTATCCCTGATGCCAATATCATGCTCTGAATATCCTATTACGGTGGGTAGAATGCTAATATGGTCTGATAGTCTCTCCCGGCTCCTGCATCCGTCGGACGAACGGGTCCGGTTCCGGGACATGTGCCCTGCCGACCGTTCGGAATGATTGAAAACCATGAACCGGCGCACTCACCAGGATCAGGCACATAGCGCACAGCTCTTCAGAATACACTTCCCCTCTGCGATTACCAAGGCCTTGGAACTCAAAGGAAAGTTGTGTATTATTTGGAACAGACTGTTTAGACATGGGGCCCTCCTTGGTAGTATTTAAGTTCTTCTTGCAGAGACTATTATACTACTTCGAAGGGCCTCTCTCAATATGCTGGTGAGATTTGCGGGCTAGCCTTTATTCGGATGAATCAGGCTCTTTCCTGTTCGATATGTCTGGCGATCAGCATCTTGATTAGAGATTGCCTGGGAATGCCCAGTCGTTTAGCTTCTTTATCCAGAGAGTGTATCATCCAGATTGGAAAGTCAACATTCACTCTCTTTTGTTCTTGCTCTACACGCCGGGCTTTAGTGAGTTCTAGATACTTGAGTACATCCTCGCCATCATCGAACTTCTTATCAAATTCCTTAGCCTTCATAAAGCGCCACTTCCTCATCTCTCGATCTTCGTACTGATATTATTCTTATCCTGGAATCCCTGTATGTAATAACTCCAGACCAGAATCTATCTTCTATTCTCCCTATTACTAAGTACCGAGGTTCATCTTCTGTCCTCGCAGGAATCTCGAGCAAGTCTGGATCATCCCACAGCGCTTTCGCTTGCTCGAAATCGATTCCGTGTTTTTCCTTGTTCATTTCGCTCTTAGTGTCGTCATACTCGAATTCCATGGTATAGTTATTATACCCCAAAGGTATAAATAGTCAATATCTCTAATTCGAACAACTGATATCTAGCAAGAAAGAAGCTTGCAGAGAATTAACTGTCTCATCGGACAGGATTACCCAGTGGTTGTGCCTGCTCAAGCTGCCTGAAAATAAGCTTCGGGAGATAGAGAGCCTTGGTGATTACTGGGATAGGTAAATAGTAAAGGAGAGGGAGCTGAGAACTCTCAGGATATGTCTTTAACAAGACTAACGGGTGCATGGCTGTTGCATGATAATAGAGGAGGGATTACATTGTCATCGTGAATGGAGCCACATGGATATGAAGTTATTGGCACTCCAGAGTAAGGCGTTACTTCTTTCTGTTCTCGTTACTGCTCTGTTCACCTCATGCGGGGACAGTCCTTCAGGACCGGGACCTCCGGATGACAATCCCACACCATCTATCGTAGAAGTGACTTTCACGGGTGGCTGGATCCCCCCGGACACCTCGAAGAGCATTACGTGCAAGGCGCTGGTGACCTGGACCGCATGCCCGGACAGCTCCTTTGCCGGCTATTCCCTCTACAGGTCGGCAACACCGGACATAGAAGCACATCCGGATTCGGCGGATCTGCTGCTCGTCAACTTCGATCCTGCAGATACAAGCTGGGAGGACAAGGGGATAGACTGGGATTCTGAGTACTACTACGCAGTGAGAACGATCAATACCGAGGAGCTGGAATCATGGAGCAACGAGGTACACCTGCTTGTCCCTTCTGAAGGAACGGTCGCCGTTCCCGACCATCACCTGTGGACAATAGATGTGGGAGCGGGACCCGGTGGGATCACGACCCTCACATCGGGATACCATGCATATGTCGCCTGCTACTATGACAACGCCGTATACGTGGTATCCCCGGACTCACCCAATCCCGCTGCGATTATCACCGTCAGCAGCGGCCCCTTCGATATCTGCGGAGGCGATGACCATGTCTACGTATCCTGTGCTCTGAACGACAGGGTCGCTTCGATAAGAGCGTCCGACAATACCGTAGAGGGCTATGCTGACGTTGGCGACATGCCTGCGGGGATATGCGTCACGCCAGACGAGCAGAGGATATACACATGCTGCTACGGCAGCGACGAGGTGTGGTGTCTGGATACTTCTTCTCTCGATGTGCTTGATACAATATCCACCGGGGACGGTCCCTGGGACATTGCTTCAACTCCGGACGGAGATTACCTGTACCTGTCCTGCAGGCTGGACGGTGCCGTGCAAGTGCTTCGGACCTCAGACAATCAAATTATCACTACCATCAGCGCAGGCTCCGAGCCCACAGGCCTAGTCTCATCCGTGTCCGGTGATCACATCTTCGTCTGCGACTATGCAGGCGACCAGGTTCTGAAGATCAGGACTTCCGACTACACCGTGGGATCCACAATCGATGTGGGCAGCCGTCCCATGAACGTAGCCGTCACTCCCAACGGGGCGGCCGCCTATGTGACCTGCTACTTCGACGACAGGGTTGATATCATCGACCTTGAGACGGATAAAGTGGTTACCTGGCTCGAAGCCGGGGTAAGACCACTGGGAGCATGCCTTGATCCTTCCGGGGACTTCCTGTTCGTGTCCAACAGCAGCTCCAGCACAGTTATCGTCTACGATTACTACGAGGAGTAGTCGTGCAGTGATCGATCCTAGTCGTATTCCAGCCAGTACAGACTTGCCGTATATCCCGGCATGCCGTAGAAGTTGAAGCGCACCCTCGTCTCATCCCTTAGGGTATCCCCGCCGCACTGGAATCCGTCAACGAAGTGGACAGTGTATGAATCCTCGTAGTGATCGGGGAACCTTATGTACTCGTTATTGTAGAACATCTCATCGAAGTCGTTGACCGCCATCAGCAGGATATCGCCCGAGACGGTATCTTCGAGGGCGATGAAGTTGAGGGAGTCATTGGCCGTGTCCTGGGTCCAGCCGCCCCCACTGTATACTGCGTTCCTCACGCTGGCGGTATCCATGATGGCGAAATTGCTGTCTATGAGCGCCGACATGAAGTCCGGATTGGATGTGTTCTTCCCGGTCATGGACTGGACCACGTCCAGCATCCTTCCGATCA
>CAZXEF010000138.1:0-3686 GCA_964639605.1 uncultured bacterium
CGTCGCGCTGTATCTTCGCGGCCTGGAATTCTCGGCGCCATTCATCGCGCTCGTCAACAATCCGCGCCATGCCGACACGTAGGTCGCCATCTGCTCCGGCCTCGTATCCATTGCGAACAAGCCACTCTTGGCACTCGATGATGTGGTCGTTTGCATTCTTTAAATCGTTCTCCATGTCTATCAGCTTGAACTTGATGGAAGAGCTTCCGCTGTTGATCACCAGAATCTTCATGAAGGCCTCCATGGGTGGGTACCGGGCTGGCGCCGTCTGTTATGCAACCATGTGAATAGAGAAGAAAGCAGCCTGGAAAATACTTCAATCGGGGCTTAAAATCAAGGGTTATCCGTGTATTTCTGCAGTTGTCGTTCCCCGCCACCAAAACGCTTCACGGAAGATGATCCAGTATATGGGGAAGCTGCAAAGGTCAGGATGACATTCCCTGCTCAAGTTCCTTGTCATCCCTCAGTATCTCCATCTGGAGAAGAGCCGGGAGCATGGCCCAGAGCATGCTGTAACGGTAATTCGTGAGTACCGAGGCGAAGCCGGAAGCGAAGAGGAGCAATATCACGGCACAGAAGATACCGAGGGCGATGCCGGCCCTCCGGCGGCTTTCCGTCCTTACGAAGAGCCTTGCCGCCTTCACCATCGTTACTACGAAGATCGACATGAAGATAATGACACCCACGACGCCCATGTTCAGGGCCAGCTGGAAGTAGGAGCTGTCCACGTAGTGGACGGTCATAACGGTCCCTATGTCCGGCCTGAAGGATGTGTACGTGGCGCCCATCCCCCTGCCCATGATCAGGCTTCTGCCGGAGAGGTCCTCAAGTATCGCATTCCACGCCAGCAGCCTTGCCATGGTGGAGGTGCTGGTGGTGAAGCTCCCCGTCTCACCGGTCCTCTCCGCGATGTCCCGAGCCGAGAGAATGCCCATGGTCGAGATTGCGAAGACAAGGAGGATGACCAGGACGGCAGTGACGGTGATGGAAGCAAGCAGCTTCCTGCCAATCCTTACTTTATCCTTCCTCCTGAAGAGGTTCAGTATCCATGCGGAGGCCATGGCCAGGACGAAGCCTCCCCATATCCCCCTGGTCTGCGATAGTATTATGGCCGTTCCCATGAGTATCAGGGACGGGATCACGATGATCAGCACCGGCCTGTTCTTCCAGTCCTTCCAGAGATTTCCCATGAACATCAGCATGATGACGCCTATTGCATTGGGCTGCCTCGTGGCAATACGGACACCTGTGGTCTCCCTTATGTAGACCTCTTCACCGGCCCTGGTGTACCCCTTTATCGTATAGATCAGGCCGCCCACCACGGCGGAGGCCAGAAGGACCCTCCAGAGCCACCGGAAGTTCTCCTGGTCAGCGAGAATCCACAGAAGGGGGAAGTACATCACATATGCGCCGTAGGGGAGCAGCTGGTAGCTTATGTTGAGCATCTCGTTCCCCGCCGCACGGCCCATGTACACCGAGTATCCGAATACCAGCAGGTAGGCCAGAATAAGGTATCCCTGAAGGCCTATCGTGATGCCTTTCATGGAATCGTCCGGAAGGGAGAGGAGCCAGAGCATCAGTATGAGTATGGTGAGTATGTCGTCCGAGCGGAGAGTGAGGAAAGACGCCTGAAAGGTGAAGGCGCTCAGCTGCGTGGCAGTGAGCACTATCTGAAGGGAGAAGACCGCCATCAGTATCCTGACCGGTGAGCCCATCAGCAGGAAGAGAAGGGCGGGTACGCCAAGCAGGGCGGCCCCGATGAGAAAATGCCTGCTGGCCATAGCTATGGTGAGAACCAGGGCTATCACAACGAATCCAATGGAGACAAGCCGTGAGTCCTGCTCCTGTCGGCCGAGGCCCTCGATCCTCAGGAAACTGGGGATTCTCAGCTCCTATCAGCCCCTTTCCTGACACTGTCCGCCAGATGCCCTGTCCGTTCCGCCAGCCATTCCAGGAAGGTTCCGTCGCTCTCGGAGAAACCTGCAAGATCGTGCGAGTCAAGATCTATCTCTCCCACCAGCTCGCCACGGAAGAAGACGGGCACCACTATCTCCGATCGGACATCCGGGCTGCAGGAAAGGTAGTTGTCCTCCATGGAGACATCGCTGACAAGAAAGGTCTTCAGGCCGGAGGCTGCCTGACCGCATATGCCCTCGCCGAAGGCTATCCTGCCGTGCTCAGTCGGGGAGCCGTAGTAGGGGCCGAGGAAGAGCTCACCCTTCCTGTCAGGGTCCACAAGGTAGTAGCCGGCCCAGTGGCAGCCTGCCATGAAACGGCATAGGTAGTGGCATACCGCCTGGAGTACGGATGCGGGGTCGTCATCAGAGCACGTCATCATGCTGAGGTCCGCCATCATGGCATCATGTCCCCGGGTCTCAGACATCGTCCGGGACCTCCCGGCTCTCCGGCCCCTGAATACTGCACCAGTACCTTACAGCCCTCCTGATGTGGGGAATGGTAATGGACCCCCCAACCAGCATGGATATGCCCAGGGCTTCCATCACCTCGTCTGTGGAAAGCCCCTCCTCCATACACCTCGAGAGATGCCATCTCATGCAGTCATCGCACCTGAGGACGGTGGAGGCCGTCAGCCCCAGCAGCTCCTTAACATCGGCCTTGAGGACCCCATCCCTGTAGGCAAGGGAATCGATGCTCAGGAACCTCTTGATGACATGGTCGGCCTTCTCAGTCATGAGCCTGTTAAGGGTTTCTCTCTCCTCCATGAAATCACCCGCGGTGTCTTCAGCCATCCGATGTCCTCCGTCGTGTCGATGTCTTTCTTGTACGTGTTATCATCAGAAGCGTCATGTCGTCCATGGCAGCAGTCTCGCCCCTGAAGGTCTCCAGCCTGTCCAGGAGGTCCTGCAGCAGGGTCCCGGAGTGGAGGTCGTCATGAGAAACAAGGAAATCCACCAGCCTGTCCACGCCGAACTCCTCCTCGGTATCCTTTTTCATGTTCTCGGTAATTCCGTCGGTGAAGAGCAGGAGCCTGTCACCGACCTTCATCCTGATCCTGGCGGTAACGTAGGATTCACCGCCGGCCACACCCAGCACCAGGCCCCCCTCGTCCAGCCTCTTCACGTTCCCGCTCCCATCGATGAGGATCGGCGGGTCGTGGCCGGCGCAGCAGTAGTCCAGGGTACCCCTGGCAGAGTCCAGCACTCCGTAGAAGAAAGTAATGAACTTGTCATCCGGCATCCTGCCGCTCATAACGGAGTTCAGCCGTTGCACCGTCTCACCGACCTTCTTCCTGAACCCCGGGGCTATCGCGTGAAGGGCCGACTGAAGGGCTGCCATAAGGAGAGCGGCCGCCATTCCCTTCCCGGCAACATCCGCGATGGCGACTCCGTAAAGACCCTCCGATACGGGAAAGACATCGTAGTAATCCCCTCCGACCTGCATACTGGGGACGGATATGCCGGCGATGTCCATGGTCTTCATCTCCGGAATCTCCCCGGGAAGCAGGCCCTCCTGGATCGACCTGGCTATTGCGATCTCTTCCCTGTACCTCTCCCTCTCCAGTTCAGTCTCTATCATCCTGGCGTTGTCCACAGCCGCCGCCACCTGACGGGCGAAGGTCTCGAACAGGGCCCGCGTCTCGCTCATGAAGCCGAACTGCCTTCCGGTTGAGGCGTAGAGTATTCCGAAGGTCTTCTTCCTGATCCTCAGTAGAGACGCGATGAGGG
>CAZXEF010000138.1:3696-7852 GCA_964639605.1 uncultured bacterium
TGCCCGCCCGGGCGCCGCGGCTCGTGCCCGCGCAGACAGGAGAGACGCGATGAGGGAACCGGGGACAGGTGAGGTCTTCGATGCCATCCTTGCCAGTGTATTCGAGGGATACCGGCTGAGAAGGAGCGTGTCTCCGGTCTTCTCCAGCCGGCTCTTGACCTCGCAGTGCCATTCGACGGGGAACAGCAACCCGGTCTCGCCCTTACCCGTGGACTGCCAGGGACCGAACTCCCCATCCTCCATCTTCACCGCCCAGCAGCTGTCGGCCCCGGAGAACTTGCGTCCCAGTGTAATGGATGACCTGATTATCCTTTCCTCGTCGAAGGTGGAGTAGATGGACTGGCCGAGCCCGTCCATTATCCTCAGCTGGTTGAGCCTCCTGTCCACGAGCCTGGCCGAGGGAAGGAGGAAGAGTATCTTCACGAAGGCCACGGAACTGAAGATGAAGAGGACCGTGAACACGGCCCCAATCAGCGTACCGAGAGCCAGGGAACAGATCGTGAGACCGCCCCCGAAGTACACCCTGAGTACGGACTGGGACAGTATCAGGATCGAAAGCGAACCAACCAGGGCCAGGTACTTCCTCCACCTGTTGAGGTAGTGGACCCATTCGGTCCTGAACGCGTTTATGATGGCGAAGAGGAAGAGAAGCACGTAGAGCGGGCTGATAGAGAGGATTATATCGGAATCGCTGAAACCCGTTATCGCAGGACGGATCAGGTCCTCCAGCCCCAGTGAGATGTAGATTATCCTCAGCGCCAGGATTATCATCAGCATCCTGAGCCAGAGCAGGGTCCCCTTCTTCCTCTCCACCAGGACCAGGTGCCTGAGGGAAGCAAGCAAGGCTACGGAGAACAGAATGGTGCCCACAAGGGCCAGGACCTTCAGCGGGTGGACGGATTCCTTCAGGCTCTCCTCCGACAGGGCCAGAGTGTCATCCAGGGCCACATTGGACCCGGCATAGATAGTCCTGATGAATATCTCGGCTGTGGCAGAGGTCATCTCCCCGACTGCTCCCAGGGTCATCCCGACGGTCCCGCTGCCGTCGAACAGGCCGACGTTCCTGATGGCCCTTCCACTGGAGGTGGCCAGACTGTCTATCCTGCTCTGGATATCGACACCGATGGAGTCGGGAAGGCTGTCCGCCCCGGAGGATACCGGCGCTTCCTCTCCCGAAGCATTCATGGCGGCAGTTTCCCCGGCTGCTGCAATCTCACCGGGAACCGAGGGCTCTATGTACAGGGAGAGACCGAAGACGGCCACCGTGAAGATCACGACGGAAATAAGGACACTGGTGAGCTGAAGCCTGGAAATGAGCCTGGCCAGGATGAAGTAGAGAAAGACAGTGCCTATGCAGGCTGAAGCTTCGGGGAAGTTGACGCGCCCGTGGACCGGGTGCAGGAAGAACAGGGGAAGGAACATCAGCAGGGCGACCGCTGCAAAGAGTATCCTGCCGTGCACTTTGCTCAGACGCAGCTTCACTTGAATGTAATCCCCTTACTCTCTCACTGTTTCGGCCACCCGGGACTCGAGGCACGGTGTTTCGGCACCGGTGGCCATCTCCTTCAGCGTGAAGGTCCCGCTTTCCACCTCATCAGGGCCTATAACGGCCATATAGCGGATGGATTTGCGGTCAGCCGTCCGAATCTGCTTCGAGACGTTCTTCCCAGTGATGTCCATCTCCACGGACACCCCCTCATTCCTGAGCCTCTCAGCCAGCCTGACGGCAAAGGGTCTCTGCTCCTCGGAGAATACCGCCAGGAACAGGTCCGCGGGATGAGATCTCGATACCGACCCCGGCACCAGCCCGTAGGTGTCCAGGAACAGCTGAAGGGTAAGCAGTCCTAGGCCGAATCCCACCCCGGACACCCTCTGACCCCCGAACAGACCCACCAGATCGTCATACCTGCCTCCGCCGCAGATGGCCCTTCGGTTTTCGCCGCCGGTGTCCATCAGTTCGAAGACTATCCCGGTATAATAATCCAGTCCCCGCACCACGCAGGCTTCGAACCTGGCCTCGGCGACTCCGGCGCTCTCCAGCATCGAGGAAAAACCGGCAAGCTCGAGGTAGGCGGGAGTTTCCCCCGCTATTCCGGTAAGCCAATCCGAGCCAAGGTCGTCACAGGATGCGAAGCGCATCACACTATCGGCCCCCGCGATCCCCTCCAGCTGCTTGCCGGCCCAATTCTCCCAGTCTTCGGGCTTCATCTTGTCCCTCTTGTCGATCACCGACCAAGCCAGGGTCATCTCCTCCGCGTCCAGCCCGGCCTTTTCCAGGACCGTTGCAGCCAGTTTCCTGCTGGAATAGCTGATGGTGTACTGTTCGCCGGTAGCCCCGAGGCTCGTCATGATCCTCCTGAGCACCAGGAACACGTCCAGGTCAGCCTCCAGTCCGTCGACACCGAGTATGTCAAGGTTGAACTGCATGAACTCCCTGACCCTCCCCCTCTGGGGTCTCTCGTAGCGGTAGCAGACCGGGAATGACATCCACCTCACCGGGTAGATCAGCTCTCCGGAGGCCGCCACCATCCTGGCAAGCGAGGGTGTCAGCTCCGGTCTCATGATGAGCTCCCTGCCTCCCTTGTCAACGAAGTTGTAGCTCTGCTCCGCAGCAAGCTCGCTCCCTGACTTGGCGGTGAACAGCTCAAGGGGCTCCAGAACAGGGGCCTCGTACTCCTCGAAACCGTACGCCCTCCCGGCGTCGGCCAGCTTCCCGGTCACGTAGTCCTCCACCCTCTTTTCACCGGGCAGGAGCTGCCGCATACCCTTCAGGGGTTGTCTGCTCAGTGCCATTACACTCCTTCTGAAAAATGGACTTTGAACAGGACTATTCTGCAGAAACACGGAGGAAAATTCAAGTGCAGGTCGAATCCTGACGGATTCAATTCCGATTCCATAAGGAATCGGGCCGGCATCGGGATGAATCCCAGCGAAACCGGGGATTGAACTTCAGGAAGTGACCAAACCCGGTCAGGACAATTGCCGGGAAGGCCGGTTCATGCAATATTCATAATGTGTGTCACTCTTATGGAGGAAAACAACCATGAAGAAGCTTATTCTCTTCTCCGCCTTTCTATCAGTGGTGCTGCTGGCCATCGGCTGCGGTGACAACCCCTTCGACCCCGACGGCTGGAAAACGAAGTCCTACCAGGATTTCACCCTCAGATGGAGAACCCAGGGAAGCAACCTGGAAGTCGAGCTCGAGGGGCCTTCCACCGGCTGGATAGCGGTGGGTTTCGCAGGGTCCTACCTGATGCACGACTCCAACATCATCATAGGTTCCGTCAGCGGCTCTTCGGTGAACATCCGGGACGATTTCGGAGTTGACAGCAACACCCATGTATCGGACAGCTCCCTTCAGGGAGGTCAGCAGAACGTGTCGGACAAATCCGGCAGCGAGGATTCGGGTTCCACCACCATATCCTTCACGACTCCTCTGGATTCCGGGGACCTCTACGACAACGTGCTCATCGAGGGCCAGTCCTGCACCGTGGTCCTGATATGCGGGGAAAACGGGAACGACAATCTGGATTCCAATTACAGGACAATTGTGAACACTTCCATAACTATCTGAACCACGGATGGAGGCGGAATGAACCTCGACTTCAGGGAGCTGGAACCCGTTGAGATCAATGACAACGTATTCAGGCTTATCGCGGAGGACTGGTTCCTCCTCACCGCCGGCACTCCTTCCGGTGGATACAACACCATGACCGCAAGCTGGGGAGGTATGGGAGAGCTCTGGAACCGGAAGGTCTCCTTCGTCTTTGTAAGGCCTCAGAGGTACACCATGAGGTTCATGGAGAAGAACGGCCTCTACACCATGAGCTTCTTCGACAGAGCGCACAGACAGACCCTCAACTTCTGCGGATCACACACCGGAAGGGATGTGGACAAGGCGGAACAGACGGGCCTGTCTCCATTCCAGCCCAGGGAGGGCGCCACAGCCTTCCGTCAGGCCAGACTGATACTGGTCTGCAGGAAACTGTATCACCAGGACCTCAGACCGGACGATTTCCTCGAGGACTGGATAGAGGAACTGTACCCGGAGCAGGGCTACCACCGCATGTACATAGGTGCAATAGAAGAAGTCCTCATCAGGGATACTACCGAACAGGAGGCCCTTGAGTAGACAGGGCTGCCGCTGAGGGTATCT
>CAZXEF010000139.1:0-6414 GCA_964639605.1 uncultured bacterium
TCATGTCCATCCCGCCCGTCCGATCGCCTATGATACCACATTCCAGACCCGCGTGTATGCTCTCGACCCGAGGTTCAGACCCGAACATCCGCCTGTAGATGGACGACATGCCCCTCAGTATCTCCGAGTTCGAATCCGGCATCCAGCCCGGATAGGAGCCTCCGGAGGAGAAGGAACAGCCGGCGAGCTCCCCGATGGCCGCGATCCTGTCCCCCAGGGCCGTCCTCGAACTCTCCAGGGGACTCCGGACCGAAAGGTCCACCGACAGACCGGAACCATCCAGTGAAAGAAGTGCCAGGTTCACCGATGTCTCCACCAGACCCGGGATGACTCCGCTCATCTTCTCGACACCATGGGGAAGCGCAAGAAGCAGGTTAACGATCCTTCCCGCGGTGGGCTCCCCGAGGATGGGCAGTTCGGATCCCGCTTCGGCTAGATCCAGGCTGATGCGGTCCTCAATGCCCGTGTATTCGTTGCTCAGTCGGCGCGCAAGGTCGTCAAGCAGCTCCTCCGCCCTTCCGATCTCCCCGGGGGGAATACCGACCATGGCTTCAGCCTCTCTGGGGATGGCGTTCCTCTTGCTGCCTCCGGTCATCGATCCAAGCGTGCAACCTGTTTCCCTTCGGATCTCCACCAGGGCCCTCGCAAGAAGATGGATGGCATTACCCCTGCTCCTGTTGATCTCTATGCCCGAGTGCCCGCCCTTGAGCCCGCTCACTCTGAGCTTCCTGCATAGGGCACTGCCGGGAAAACCGATCTCCATTCCCAGGTGGTAGTCGGAACCGCCGGCACAGCCGATGGTGAAAACCCCCTGGTCCTCCGAATCCAGGTTTATGAGACGGCGTGCGGTAAGCCAGTCCGGGTCCAGGCTGGAAGCTCCTGTAAGACCCCTTTCCTCGTCGGTGGTGAAGAGGCACTCAATGCGGGGGTGGGAAAGCCGATCCGAATCCAGCACCGCCAGCATGAGGGACACACCGATGCCGTTATCGGCCCCCAGGGTAGTGTCAGACGCAGTCACCCAGTCGCCCTTGACCACGGGGATGATGGGATCGGAGCTGAAATCATGGTTTGACCCCCGCTTCTTCTCCGGGACCATGTCGACATGGGCCTGAAGCGCGACAGGCGGCCTGCCTGCGGCTTCGCCCAGCCCTTCCTTCACTATGAGGACGTTGTCGGCGTCGTCCCGTCTCCACCGGAGTCCACGCCTGCCGGCGAACTCCACCAGGAAATCCGCGATCCGGGTTTCGCTGCCAGAGGGCCTTGGAATACCGCATATCTCCTCGAACCAGAACCACACATCCTTCGGCTCAATATCCTTCAAGACTCTCATTGAATCAGCCTCTCAATAGTATCAGTGTTCCAGGCGGTAGACCAGATGCCGCTCAGAAAGTAATCGAAGAAGACCCTGCCGGTGTTTATGGACGGGCCCGACTCGATCACTCTGTCGACGTTCACACCGTTCATCTCCAGCAGATCCCTCTCCTTCATGAAAAGCCGGTTGCCCCTGTCCCTGTCGAACTCCGGGTGGAACTGGAATCCAAGCAGCCTCCTCTTCCCGTCGGCGAAGGCCTGCACTTTCGTATGCCCGTTGGACGCTATGACCTCTGCCCCCTCAGGAAGGGTCACCACCATATCGAAATGCGACTGGAGCACTCTGATTACCGGTTCTATCCCGGGTATCCCGAGGCCGCTGCCCTTCATGCTGATATCTATCCACCCGGCCTCAATGCCTCCGGGACATCGTCCAACTGAGGAAGGACCGAGAAGGGCCCTGCACAGGAGCTGATGCCCGTAGCAGACACCCATCTGCGGTATGCCCAGGCTGACGCAGTCCCTGATCAGCCCGGCGGCTTCAGGAATGAATTCCGCGTCTTCGCAGATCGAGAGACTGGATCCGGTGTGCATCACATGAGTGAACCCCTCGGGGGAGGGAACGGGGTCCCCGAAGAAGACGAAGGAATCAGTATGCAGGCAGTCATCGGGCAGCCACCTGGAAAAGAGGGGGGCTTCGGACCTGTCAACGGAGTAATCCAGGATCAGGACCCTAAGGGAGTCGGACTGATCACCTCCGGTCATTCTTCCCGCCCGTTCACGGTAATGGTGCAGTCTATCTCCGCCGTGTGCCTCAGCATGGCGCTCACACCGCAGTACTTCTCCTGGGAGAGTTCGACTGCTCTCTCCAGCTTCCCCCTGGGAAGGTCCGCGCCGGTGAAGACGAATTCGATATGAAGGGTCCTGAACACTTTCGGGTGCTCATCGGTGTACTCGCCGCTGGCAAGGATCTTCAGGCTATAATCCTCTATCCTCATCTTGCTGAGTATAGAGACGACATCCATGCCTGTGCATCCGGCAAGAGCGCTGAGTAGAAGGTTCTTGGGCCGGGGGCCCCTGTCATGGCCGCCGAACTCCGGCGAACCGTCGATCGTAAACTCATGGCCGTCCTGAAGCACCGAGAACTCCAGGCCATCCTGCCATACCGCCGTGACTTCCGGCATCGATCTCTCCAATCCTGGTGTGAAGGGAAATCCCGCTATCGTACTATAATAAAAGGCGGCGGGACGGCTGCATCGCCGTCTTGCCGCAACACACCGTCAGGGACGGTTCCATGCCCCGAGGAGGTGGATCAGGGGAAGCTGTTGAGCCCCATGAAAGTGGAGACCTTCCAGTCGTTGCGAGCTTTCACCAGTTCCGCCTGGAACGGCAGTTCCACGCCGGACGCCGTGATGAAGGTTATCGGAACCTGCAGTCTGTCCCCGCTAACGGTGAAATCGCTTATCCGAATCTCGTACATGGAATAACGGGCCTTCATGACGGGCAGCTCCACAGTGGCCAGCAGGTACTCCATTGGAGACCAGTCCTCCACTTCGTCAGCCGTTGCAGAGTAACCGGCAGCGGAGAGCCTGGACATGACAGCGTCGGGGTTGTCGTCAAGGTTCTCCTTCAGTATCTCCAGTATGACATCAACATTTTCCAGGCCTTCCTCCGAGATGAGCTGCGACACCATGTAGCTGTCACCCGCCTTCAGAGATTGGAAGAAGCTCTCAAGCACAGCCGTGGGCTGTCCGGGAATATGGACCTCCTCGACATCTTCCACGGTCACTTCTTCGGTGGTCTGGGGATCGACTTCCGTCAGTTCCTCTGGAGTTTCCGGGACCTCTTCAGTCACTTCCGTCACCTGAAGTGAATCCTGCAGGGACTGCAGGGAGTCTGCGTCTTCACCAGTCTGCGCGTGAACGGCGGTAAATGCCAGTGCCGTGATCAGACCCAGGAACGCTGTGCTTCTCAAGGTCACCCTCCTATGATGTCAGTAAGGCCCTCTACATGTCGTGCATAATAGTATATAAACGCTGCGGGAGCAAACACCCCCTTCCGCGGCTGCTGAGGTTCGAACCGGTACCGGGCGTTGTCCTGGCCGCATGGACACGATTTCTAGGGTGACTTTCGGTATTTACTTCATCAATCTATATGAACGGTGGAGCATTTTAGTTCCCCGCCCCATATCTTCAGGGTTTCCAACAGTATGTCGAAGGAAAGCTGAAGCCCCTCAACAGCAATCCACTCCTTCCTGGAGTGGTAGAACTCCCCCCCGGTGGGAAGATTAACGGTGGGGACTCCCATGAAGGAAAGCCTGGAACCGTCCGTCCCTCCCCTGATCGAACTCTCCTCGGGCTGGAGCCCGGCGGCCCTGGTACCCATCAGAGCGAAGTCCACGGCTCTCCGGTCCTTCCTGAGTATCTCGGCGGGATTGCTGTACTGCTCATGCAGTTCAAGTGTGATGTCCGCACCGGGATAGCGGCTGATGATCCAGCCCTCCAGGCTCTTCATGTACTGGACCTTCCTCTCCATCCCCTCCGACGTGAAATCCCGCAGGATAACTCTGAGCGTCCCCTCGGATGTTGAGGAGGAGATTTGCATCGGGTAGATGTATCCCTCCTCACCGGAGCTGTTCTCAGGCATCTCCTCCGGCCTGAGGAAACAGACCATGTCCGACAGTATCCTCACGGCGTTGACCATGACCCCCTTCGCACTTCCGGGATGGACTTCCCTTCCCAGTACCCGGAACAGCGCCGACCATGCATTGAAGGTCTGGATGTCCACCTTGCCCACAGGTCCCCCGTCAACGGTATAGGCCATGTCCGCCCCGAACCTCTCCGGATCGAAGCCGTCCATCCCCCTGCCCACTTCCTCGTCGGTGGTGAATGCCACCCTCACCGGAGGCCTCGGAATGCCCGGATCGTTGATGAGGGTCTTGCAGGCTTCCATTATCACGGCCACTCCCGCCTTGTCGTCCGCCCCGAGCAGGGTGGTCCCGTCGGACGTGATAATGGTGCCGCCGGTGTACCGTTTCATCTGCTCAGTCATTGCCGGGTCGATCGACACATCCCCCTGGAGTCTTATCGGTTCTCCGTCCCAGTTGCAATGGACTACGGGGACAACCCCTCCCCCGGGTGCCTCGGGTGAAGTGTCCACATGCGCCAGGAGCCCGATCACCGTGTTGCCCGTGCCTTCTCCGGGCAGGGTCGCGTACAGGGTGCCTGACTCATCCAGCTCCACATTCTCCATGCCGAGTTCCTCAAGCTCCTTCCGGAGGATCCTGAGAAAATCCATCTGCCGAAGGGTGGTGGGAGACGAAGCGGAGGAACTGTCCGAGGATGTATCATGCCCGGCGTACCTGATGAACCTCTCCGCAATGTCCGGTATTCCGGCCTTTTCGGTATCTGACATTCCTTCTCCTTTTCAAGACTTGATCTGATTGTGTATATATATCCAAGCCAGAACGGAGAACAGCCTGGAAACAGCCCCCAGCGGTGCGGAACTCCGGGAAAGAAGGTGGTGATTGGCCTCATTCAGGGATAGAAGTATCGTTTCCATCAGGGACATGTCCTTTGATGACCTCAAGAAGATCGTGCAGACCACGGAGAAGGTTAAGAAAGGTGAACTGGAGGGTTTCCTGAAGGGCAAGACAGTTGCCACGCTGTTCTTCGAGCCCTCAACAAGGACCAGGCTCTCCTTCGAATCAGCTGTTTTCAAGAGCGGCGGTTCCGTGTTCGGGATAGCCAATCCAAACGCTTCGTCCCAGAGCAAGGGAGAATCCTTCGCCGATTCCATAAGGACCGTCTCAGGTTACTGCGATGTCATGGTCATCCGCCATCCCGTTGAGGGAGCCGCCAGAATGGCATCGGAACTCAGCGACATTCCCGTGATCAATGCAGGTGACGGAGCCAACCAGCACCCGACGCAGACATTCCTCGACCTGTTCACAATCAACGAGCAGCTGGGACGACTGAACGACCTGCGAATAGGGATGATGGGAGACCTGAAGTACGGGAGGACCGTGCATTCCCTCACCCATGCCCTTGCAATGTTCGGCAACGAACTCACTTTCATATCACCGCCCACACTGCGTATGCCGGGACAGATCCTGCAGGAGCTGGACGAACTCCACATCCCGTACACTACGAAGGAGAACCTTGAAGACTCCCGGGACTCGGCGCTGGACATCCTCTACGTTACAAGGATACAGAAGGAGAGGTTCGGTGACCCGCAGGAGTACGAAAAGGTTGCCGGAACGTACAGGCTGACCAGGGAGACCATCGGGCTGCTGGGCGAGGAGCTGAGGATAATGCATCCGCTTCCCAGGGTGGACGAGATAGCGGAAGAGGTCGACACCACGTCAAATGCCATCTACTTCATACAGGCTCACAACGGGATTCCAACCAGACAGGCGCTGCTGGGTCTTGTCACCGGAGGTCTTGAATGATGAGCAGAGCATACAAGGTCTACTCGATCGAGAACGGCACGGTCATAGATCACATTCCCACCCCGCTGGCACTGAAGCTCATACGCATCCTGGGACTGGAGAACGAGGGCATCATGACCATCGGGATCGGTTTCCATTCGGACAAGAATCCGGGAGGAAAGGATATAGTCAAGGTCGAGAACCGGGAGCTCTCACATGATGAGACCAACAAGATAGCCCTCATCGCCCCGGAGGCCACCATCAATATAATCAAGGACGGGAAAGTCCTGGAGAAGCGCCAGATCAAGCTTCCCTCCGAGGTGAGGGAGATAATGGCCTGCCCCAATCCCAATTGCGCCACCAACGTCCTCGGTGCTGGAACACACTTTCTGCTCGACAACAGGGACAAGGTCACCTACAGGTGCAGGTACTGCGAAAGGACCACCGAGGTCCACGCCGACCTTCTCACCACAAGATAATCGCATCCGCAGTATCAGTCTGGATAGTGCGGGTCAGTTCGGGCCGAGCAGAAAGTTCAGCCTGGACTTTTCGAGACTTTCTGCCAAGCTCACAGCTCAGTTGAGCTGCAAGCCAGGATAACTGTCCCGCTCGCTGAATACGCATCCGCAGTATCAGTCTGGATAGTGCGGGTCAGTTCGGGCCGAGCAGAAAGT
>CAZXEF010000139.1:6514-7821 GCA_964639605.1 uncultured bacterium
GACTTTCTGCCAAGCTCATAGCTCGTCTGAGCTATGAGCCAAGATACCTGTCCCGCTCGCTGAATACGCATCCGCAGTAGGGCTGGCGGTACATGCCGGCTTCCCTTGAAAGCCTGACCGATTCTCTGTAGAGGTCCCTGAAATCCCTGTAGACGAACTCCACGCCGTGAAGCTCCCCCGCAGCACTCCCGGCCAGCCGGATCAGGGCCTGGTCCTGGTAGGGGCTGACGGAGAGAGTGGTGGAGAACCCGGGTATACCAAGCTGTGATGCCCTTGCGGCGGTTGCCGACAGGCGGTCCCGAAAACACGCGCTGCACCTGTTCTCCGCATCAAGGAGCATTTTCAGGTTCTCCTCCAGGGGGTAGCCGGTATCCACATCCAGTGGGATTCCTCTGTCGGAGGCGTATTCGGAGAGGGCCGTCAGCCTCCTCTCCCTCTCCTTCCACGGGTGTATGTTGGGATTGTAGAAGTAGCCGGTGACCGTGAATCCCTCACCGGACAGGGTCTCGTGCACCACCGTCATGCATGGCCCGCAACATACATGAAGCAGCAGGTCGACCGCCGGGTTCACAGGGGCAGCTCCTCCTGGCCCGTAGGTCTGAGGCCCAGGTGCCTGCAGGCCTTTGCCGTACTCATCCTTCCCCGGCTCGTTCGGTTCAGGAAGCCTGATATGAGAAGGTAAGGTTCCACAACATCTATCAGTGTATCCTGCTCCTCGTTCAGCGTCGCGGCCAGGGCCGCCACTCCCACCGGTCCGCCTGCATACTGGTCGATTATCACCCTGAGGTACTTCCTGTCCAGCCCGTCCAGCCCTGCCTCGTCGACCCCGTGAATGTCCATGGCCTCCACAGCCACGTCCTCGGTGACCGTTTCCCTGCCCTCCACCTGGGCGAAATCGCGGACCCTCTTCAGAAGTCTGTTGCATATCCTGGGGGTGCCCCTTGAGCGCAGGGCTATGGTCTCGGCACCCCCGCTGGTGATGCTGAGCCTGAGAATACCGGCGGACCTCTTGATGATCTCGGCCAGTTCATGGGTCTTGTAGAACTGCATGTGAAGGGAAAGACCGAACCTGTTCCTGAGGGGACCCGTGATGAGTCCCGCCCTGGTGGTGGCACCTATCACGGTGAACTCCGAAAGGTCAAGCCTCACGGTCCTGGCATGGGGACCCGGATCGAGCACTATGTCGATCTGGAAATCCTCCATCGCAGGGTAAAGGTATTCTTCCACGATCCTGGGCAGCCTGTGGATCTCGTCGATGAAAAGCACATCACCCTGCTGGAGGTTGGTGAGTATTCCCACAAGGTCCG
>CAZXEF010000140.1:0-7816 GCA_964639605.1 uncultured bacterium
AAGACCACCAACGTGAAGTTCATCCACAGCCAGATACCTTCCAGTGACAGGGGCAAGCTTATCTCACTGGCCACCGGAAACGAGCGCACACTCTTCTTCGATTTTCTTCCCATCAATACTGGAACCATCTACGGATTCAAGGTCAGGCTGCATCTGTACAGCGTTCCCGGACAGGCCATGTACACCGACAGCAGACAACTGATACTCCAGGGGGTCGACGGCATAATATTCGTGGCCGATTCGCAGAGGGCCAGAATGGACGCCAACATAGCAAGTCTCAGGGACCTCAAGGAAAACCTCAGGGACACGAAGCGCAAGGGGCTGAGCCTGGTCCTTCAGACAAACAAGAGGGACCTGCCTGACATTCTTCCCACCGATACCATTCGAAAGAAACTGGGACTTGAGCGGGTACCATGCATCGAATCCGTGGCCGTTGACGGTACCGGGGTCTTCGAGACCCTGAGAAAGGCAAGCCGGATCGTTATGAGAAGGCTTCACCGTCAGTTCTCCCTTGCCCTAAACGAGAAGCGAGGCTGATTTGGACGAAGGCAGACTGGTTGACCTCCTCCTGGTCAGGCTCAGCAGGGAAGATGAGAAACAGAAAGTCATCGACCTGCTGGTCAGCGAATTGGGAATGACCCAGGAACAGGCCACCGAAAAGGTGGAAAAATCCCCGAGCATTCTCAGGGAAAACGTGGAAATGGAACAGGGCAGGATCCTTCAGGACAGGATGTACCCCTTTGTTGACCTCCTGCCGAAGTATTACAGGAGCGGGACCGAATCCTCGACCCAGGCCGCTCCCGATGCACCGGCTCCCAGGGAGGCTGTTCCATCCCCTCCCGAACCCCCGGCGGACGACTCGATACAGCACGGTTTCGAGAACATCGGTGTGAACGGGGCCGATCAGGATATTGATCAGGATGAGGATTCGGACTACATCATCCACAACCAGAGCGCCATCACTGAAGATGATTACAAGGTGTCATACGATGATGCGGACGATGAATCCCTCATCATCACATCCGCCGCGGAGGATGTCATAAACGTAGACAGGTGCCATATCTGCGGCAGAACCCCCACCAGCAATGAGAAACTTGTCCCATGCACTACCTGCGGGGAGCTGACGTGCGTCAGATGCTACAACAGGAAGGAGCACGTCTGCGAGAAATGTGCGTCCATGGGAAGAACAGTGGACCGGCCGCTGGATGCTCCTCCAGAGATGGAACCCCCGGCGCAGGCTGAACCGAAGCATTTCGAGACCAGCAGAAGGCCTCCGATCGGGAAGTCCGGCTCGGTACGCTCAGGTTCCTTCTTGGGGATATCTCCTGTCATTCTTGCAGTGTCAGCCCTGGTCGTTCTGGTGGTCGCCTTCGTCCTCATAGATCCCTTGAACATGCTGGGCAAGGAAGAGGAGGAACACGGTAATCTCACTGTCGTCCCTGACACGGTGGAAGTGCATCCACAGGATACCGTTGCGACAGGTCCGGTCGAAGCTCCCGATTCATCCGGCGTCACCGTCGTCGACTCGGGCGCCGTTGTGCGGGACTCCCTGAACACACCTCCGGCGATCTCCCTGAGAGATATCAGCCTTCCGGATTCCCTCCTGATCCCGGATGATTTCCCTGTTCCCAGGGCAGTCACCGATCTGCGCATACAGGGGATAGTGGTGCAGTCCGAATCTCTGCAGTTCATCGCCACTCCTCTGGGCCAGCTCTCGGCCCTTTACTCCATCGAGCTGGACGGTTTCTCGCTGATCAGGACCGAGACCGGGTACGATTTACTCCTCCTGTCCATCCTGCACCCGGAACCCGCTGAGAAGAGGGCAGCGATGATCGGCATGCTCGGTTCTCTGCTGGATTCCACCATGATCGACCAGTTAGTGCTCTACTACCAGGAGAACCAGTACTACGAACCCGATATGTTCTCATTCACTGCCGACAGCTTCAGTGTCCTGGCCCTGTCCACCAGTCCCTACTTCCTTCAGAGAAAGCAGGCGATGATACCGGAGACATCCGAACTCGTGACCGGTCTCATCTTCCAGCGGATGACGGATCTGGACTGAGCCTGCATCCAGGGGCTGATCCCGGTCGGGCGTATCTCCTATGAGCATTCAATCATGAAAGAGCCATGAGCAAGAAAGAGTACCTTGTAATAATAGAATCACCGGCCAAGGCTAGAAGCCTGCGGAGCTACCTTGGAGAAGACTACGAGATAGTAGCCTCCAACGGTCATGTCAGGGATCTTCCCAGGAACTACCTGGGTGTAAATGAAGAGGAAGGGTTCAAACCCTCGTATACAATACTCCCTGAGAAGCGAAAGAAGGTATCGGAACTCAAGAGGATATCCCGCGACTATACGAGGATCTACCTTGCGGCTGACCCTGACAGGGAAGGTGAGGCGATCTGCTGGCACCTTTCCCAGATACTCGATCGTGATGGTGTAGTCTTCAACAGGCTCAGGTTCAATGCCATCACAAGGGAAACGGTCCAGGGATCCCTGAACAGGCCCAGCACCATAGACATGCAGCTTGTGGACGCACAGCAGGCCAGAAGGGTGATGGACAGGCTTGTGGGTTACAAGGTTTCCTCCTGGCTGCAGAGGATAATGGGAAAGGGAAAGAGCGCCGGCAGGGTTCAGTCGGTTGCCCTGAGGATGATCCAGGAGAGAGAGGACAGGATAAGTGAATTCGTCCCAGTAGAATACTGGGTCCTGGAGGTCGTTTTCACCCAGGATGGCAGGAGCTTCACCGCATTGCTCCAGAGTATGGACGGGGATCCCTGCTGCAGGCCGGGGAAGAGCCCATGCAACAGGAATGAGGCTGAAGAGACTGCGGCCAGGGTCAGGGCTGCCGCAGGCCGGTGGGCCATATCCGGAATCAAGTCCAGGACCAGGACCGTGAAGCCTCCGCCACCTTTCATCACCAGCACATTGCAGCAGGCAGCCTCCAGTCGGCTATCCTTCTCTCCGAGCAGGACCATGACCCTTGCCCAGCAGCTTTACGAAGGCATCTCCATGGACATGGGCGAGAGGAAAGGGCTTATCACCTACATGCGGACGGATTCTGTCCGGATCAGCCCTGAAAGCCTAAGCAGCTGCAGGGAGTACCTGGAGAAGAAGTACGGCCACGAGGTGCTCACTCCCAGGGTAAGGCGATACAGGAGTTCCAAGGGATCACAGGACGCCCACGAGGCCATAAGACCTGTGGACGTGAACCTTGAACCGGACGATCTCGGGTCTTTCCTCTCACCGGCGCAGCTTTCGCTCTACCGTCTCATCTGGAACCGTTTCATGGCTACACAGCTCAAGGACGCGAAAGTAACAGCGACCACCGTCACGATCTCCGGAGACGGAATGGAATTCGAGGCAACAGGTGAGGTCATGACCGAGCGGGGTTTCTCGATCATCGATCCCTCTTTCGTAAGAATTACGCAGAACCTTCCTGAACTCTCGAAAGGGACGGTGGTACCGGCGGAACCCTCATCAGAGCAGAAGCACACCTCGCCACCCTCCAGATTCAACGAGGCCAGGCTGGTGGCTGAGATGAAAAAGGTGGGCATAGGAAGGCCTTCCACCTATGTGAGCACCATGCAGACCCTGACCAAGCGGAAGTATGTGGAGATGGAGGGCAGGTTCCTGAAGCCCACCGAACTCGGGACCACTACGGTCAGGATACTTATCAGGATGTTCCCCCACATCTTCCAGGTGGACTTCACCGCAAGGATGGAAGACCTGCTGGATTCCATCGCCAGGGGGGAAGAGACCTATGAGAGCGTTCTGGAACAGCTCAGCGTACCGCTGGAGGCCTCGATGGCAGACGCCAACAGGAACACTGACAGGTTCAGGGATGAACTGGAGGAGGATACAGGCGAACAGTGTCCGGAGTGCGGTTCTCCGATGATCATCCGCTGGGGCAAGTACGGAAAGTTCAAGGCATGCACGGCATTTCCTTCATGCAGGTTCTCCATGCCGATTGAAGAGGAGGCTGAGGCAAGCTACTCCGGAAGAAACTGCCCTCTCTGCGGGGGCAGGCTCCTCATCAAGTCGGGCAGGTACGGAAGGTACCTCGGATGCGAGAACCATCCTGCGTGCAAGCATACAGAGCCTGTTCCCACCGGAGTGTCATGTCCCGAGGATGGCTGCGAGGGCGAGCTTGTCGAGAAGAGGACGGGGAAGGGGAGGATATTCTTCGGGTGCAGCCGCTATCCTGGATGTAAATACGCTCTATGGAACAGACCCGTGGACAGTGTCTGCCCTCGATGCGGCTTTCCCCTGCTGGAACAGAGAAAGAAAGGTGTCTGGTGTCCCCGGTGCAAGAAGAAGATTATGGACTGATAGAGGAATTCTGCATGGACCTAAGGCACGGCAGGAAATTCTCCGAGAACACGATCCGGGCATACAGGGCGGACATGTACAGGTTCTTCAGCCATCAGCACTCGCAGGACCTTCTGGACGGGTTCACGGTCAACGAGATAAGGGGCTTCATGAGGAGCGAGACTGCGAGAGGTATCGATTCCAGGTCCCTCTCCCGGGAGCTTTCCTCACTGCGGACCTTCGGGAACTGGCTCATGGAGACCGGCAGGTCGCCTAAGAATCCGGCCCGGCTTGTGGCCATGCCCAGGAGCTCAGCGGGCCTGCCCGGTTTTCTCAGCGTTGCTGAGGTGAGACAGGTGCTTGACAGCTATGACGAATCCACGGTCCTTGGGGTCCGGAACCGTGCCGTAGTGGAGATCCTGTACGGGGCGGGGCTCAGGGCGGCTGAAACGGTATCCATAACCCTCTCCGGACTTGATACTTCGGAGCGACAGGTCTCGGTAACAGGAAAGGGTGACAGGGAGAGGATAGTTCCCCTTCCGGAACCCACGTGCCGTTACCTGGATAGATGGCTTGGCAGGAGGGAGGAGTTACTGACCGAGGGGAGCGCGGATCCGGGCACCGTATTCGTGAGCGTAAGGGGGCGAAAGCTTGACCCGAGAGATATCCGGCGTATTGTTGCATGCGGAGTGGGCAAAGCTGCCCGGGCGGCGGGGGCGACTCCCCATACCTTCCGGCACAGTTTCGCCACGCATCTGCTGGACAATGGAGCTGATCTCAGGGCGGTCCAGGACATGCTGGGACACGCAAGTCTCTCCACCACGCAGATATATACCCATCTGACAATGGAAAGGCTCAGGAAGGCATACAGGAAAGCACATCCCAGGGGGAAAGAGTGACAGACCACACTATTGAAGCCAAAAGGATCCGGACAGACAGGATTATAGCCACAGCAATAGGCCTGATTGCATTGCTCACGTATCTAGTCACACTTGCTCCGAGTGTAAGCTTCTGGGACAGCGGGGAGTATATCACAGCTTCCTGGACAGCCGGGGTTCCCCATCCTCCCGGAGTCCCCCTGTTCGTTCTGCTCGGCAGATTCAGCACCATTCTCTTCTCGTTCCTTCCCTCCGTGGCTGCTCGTACGAACCTTCTCTGCGCGCTTGCCGGAGCATCCACAGTCGCTCTTCTGGCAAGGCTCGTACAGAGATGGGGCAACAGGATGGGCTTCAATCCGTCATGGTACAGGCCCATGTCGGTCCTGTCGGGCCTCATCGCGGCCTTCAGCTACTCCATCTGGCGTAACAGCAACGGCACGGAGACCTACGCCACGGCCCTGCTCCTGACATTCATAATAATGTGGTCCTTCGACTGCTGGATAGAAAAGTACGCCGAAAAGGAGCACAGGAAGGGCAGACAGGACCACGGCGGCTGGGGAGAGGCCAGGTACCTGCTGCTTATCTCCTACCTTATCATCCTGGCTGTGGCAAACCACGGAAGCGTCCCCTTCGTAACAGGTCCTCCGATACTGATGATGTACCTCATTTATGCCTTCAGGGGAAAGACCGACATATGGAAGCGTTCCTGGTTCATATTTACCATAATGGGTCTTGTGATCCTGGCCTTCAGCATACACCTTTACATGCCACTGCGGGCGGTACAGAGACCGGAGATAAACGAGACGGACTCCCGTCACTGGGAAGACTTTGAGAAGGCCTTCACAAGGGATCAGTACGGAAGGACCTCTATACTCGACCGAAAGGGTCCCTTCCTGGAACAGATGAAACTCTATATGGAATACCTGTCCTGGCAGTCGGGCAGGGTGAATTCAGGATGGGACCGTTTACTCGGCGACACCGCCGGCCCGGCGGCGGCCATGGTGATGAGGATACTCCTCATATTCGGGGCGATCTACGGCCTGGTGGTCCTGGGGATGAAGAGACCCAAGCTGCTTCTGTACCTTGGCCTGCTCTTCGTGATGTCTTCCATCCTGTTCATCTTCTTCATACTGAACTTCAAGACGGGACCGGAGGGAACACCTCTGGGCGAGGTGAGGGAGCGCGACTATTTCTTCGGCGCCTCATTCGCGCTCTTTGCAATATTTTCCGGGATCGGCCTGGTATCTGTGCTCAGGGACTTCCTCTCGGAGAAATCCAGGCTGGCATGGCTAACACTTGCCGTCCCGGTTGTCATGTTCACCGTGAACCATCACAGGTGCGACCGCTCGCAGTCATATTTCGCAAGGGACTACGGGATCAACCTTCTTGAGAGCTGCCCCGAGAACGCAATTCTCATAACGAACGGCGACAATGACACGTTCCCCCTCTGGTTCGCCCAGGGTGTCCTGGGAGTTCGGCGGGACGTCATTGTAAGCAACCTGAGCCTGATGAACACCAACTGGTACGTTCAGCAGCTGGTGGAGAAGGATCCCCTTCTGCTTGACTACGACGACTACGGGCTCGTGGATTCACTTCGTCCCATATACATTTGGGGACCTCATCACTTCCATGTGGATAGACATGGTGTTCCGGCTTCCTCCCCGGTCGACGGAGAGATACTGCGGGTCACGTTCACGCAGCCCTGGCCCTGGGCCATAACCAGCGGCTCAATGGCGGTTGCGATGCCCACGGAGGGCACGACTAATCAGGGAGTCCTCACCATGCAGGACCTGGTGCTCCTGAACATGATCAAGAACAGGCCGGTCCACGGCAGGGATATCTATTTCGCCGGTACCGTGGCCGTTGAGAGCAGGCAGTTCCTCGAACCCTACCAGCAGATGGAGGGTATCGCCTTCAGGATCACGGACAGACCGATGGTCGACGCAGTGAACGGAACCAGGGGCTGGCAGCTGATGGAGAACTACAGCTTCACTGGGATCGAGGACCCTTCCATCTACAAATGCGACCAGGCGGTGCAGCTTCTTAAGAACTATGTATCTGCATTTCACAGACTTGCATACCATTATCTGGACAGGGGTCGGCCGGACAGCGTACAGATGGCCCTGGACCGTTCGGAGGAGCTCTTCGTGACCCTTCCCGATGATTGGGCCGAGGTACTTCCCTCCAGGGCGATGATAGTCGGAAAGCTGGTGGACGGTCTAAGCGGTCCTGCAGCAGCTTCCGACACTCTTCAGGCCCTGGCTGACCAGATCCTTGATGCGGCCAGGAGACTTGGCGACCAGAACCTGGCGGGTCTGGCCATAACGCTATCGAATCTCGCCACAGGAACCGACGGAACTCTTGGCTACAGGCAGGAGATGGAGTACAGGCAGCTCTTCGACAGGCTGGACGACGGCAGCGTCCCGTTCGCATGGCTGAGAGTGGAGGTTGCGCTTCTTTTCTCCGACTACATCGGAGCGTGCAAGATCGTTGATAACATGGATACCACCGCTGACAGCGTTTCAGCCAGGCTGGCAGAGCTTTCAGCCGTTTCCCTTCGAAGAACCCTTGATATTTCTCCGGTAGGGTACAGGGTCAACGTGAGAGAAACGGGTCTCTCCATACTC
>CAZXEF010000141.1:0-7687 GCA_964639605.1 uncultured bacterium
AGGTGGTTCAGGGTGAGA
Organism: uncultured bacterium; assembly: GCA_964639605.1. Lineage (GTDB taxonomy): Bacteria > Fermentibacterota > Fermentibacteria > Fermentibacterales > JCC-6 > Aegiribacteria. The sequence goes on from CAZXEF010000141.1 coordinate 19, forward strand.
CATGAGGAGATTCGAAAGCTGCTCCATCTGTAGGGTTGCGGTCATCCGGCAGGTTCCAGCTCTTTTTGTTGTAGTACCGGAACGTGTTCCTCATAGCCTCTTCAACCGTCAGTGTGGGTTCCCAGCCCGTGATCCTTTTGGTGAGGCCGTCCTCAAGGTCCCACTCCCGGGCCAGCAGTTCCCTGCATTTGTCCCTGCAGAAGAAGGGTGTCCTGCCAGAGAAGGACGCCAGTGCCTCCGACATGAAACCCGCCGTGCGGACCAGGAAAGGAGGCACTCTCACATGGAGTATCCGCCTTCCCGAAGCATCCTCCAGCACATGGTGGAAATCCTTCCATGAGAACAGCCTTCCGTAGGAGGGCGAAAGGGTCTGGCCAACGGCCCCGGGGAATCCGGGCAGGGAAGCGATCAGCCTGGCCAGGTCCTCCGCGTACACAAGGCTGAACCCGCCTCTGTTAATCCACGGTGAGAAGAAGAGACGCCGCAGTGCCATTCTCATGATCGGGGCAGAGGCAGGATCGCGGGGACCGAAGATTGCCGGAGGCCTTACGATCATCCAGTTACCGGTATCCCTGACGGCGAACTCACCGAGCAGTTTGCTCCTTCCGTATGCGGTTACCGGACCGCAGCCCGAGGGTCCCGACGCCGCCTGGCTGGAAATGAAGATGAAGAGGGCGCCGGGGGCGGCGGCCCTTCTGGCCGACAGGAGGTTAGCCGTCACCAGGGCATTGGCCCTGTCGAACTCCTCCTGGCTCCCCGCGCTTGTGGCACCGGCGCAGTGGATCATCACATCGGCTCCGGACAGGGGCTCTTCCATGGAAGACGGGTTCATGAAATCCACCCTGGCTGTATGGCAGCCGCGCGGGACATTCTCCACGGAGGAAGAGGGGCGAAGCAGCGCCATTACCTGCCGGCCTTCCGCCAGCAGTGTCTCAGCTACGTGACTGCCCAGGAAACCGGAGGCTCCGGTCAGCACCGACCTGTTCATATTTCACCGGAATCCGTTGACTTCAGAGGTTATCCTGATTAACTTCCTGCGCAATGCTACATGTTGATTCCTTTAATGACAAGGTGCAGTATGAACCTTACAGAGAATGATGTTTTTCAGAAATGCTTCGATTACGAGAGGCTCGAACAGGTCAAGAAGTCGGGCCTTTACCCGTACTTCATTCCGCTGAGCGGGCATGTCGGGGCCGAGATGAAGATAGAGGGCCACAGCATCATAATGCTGGGTTCGAACAACTACCTTGGCCTCACCGATCACCCCAAGGTGATGGAAAGCGCCAAGGACGCCATAGACAAGTACGGTACCGGCTGCACAGGAAGCCGTTTTCTCAATGGTACGCTGGACCTTCACATCGAGCTGGAGAGGAGACTGGCCGAATTCCTGGACAAGGAGATGGCCATCACTTTCAGCACCGGGTTCCAGTCCAACATGGGGGTGATATCCACCATAGCGGGTCGGAACGATACGATCTACCTCGACAGGCTTGACCATGCATCCATCATCGACGGGTCCAGAATGAGTTACGGCAGGGTCCTCAAGTACAGGCACAACGACCACGAGCACCTGAGGTACATGCTGGAGAACAATCGCCAGCACCCCGGGGTGATCGTCACCGACGGCGTATTCAGCATGGAGGGAGACCTTGCTGACATTCCGGGTCTTGTTGAGATAAGCAAGGAGTTCGGCGTCCGCCTCATAGTTGATGATGCGCACGGAGTAGGGGCCATGGGCCCCAGGGGAAGGGGTACTGCAGAGCATTTCGGGTGCCACGACGATGTGGATATACTGGTGGGCACCTTCAGCAAATCCTTTGCCTGTGTAGGGGGATTCGCAGCGGGTCCGGCCAGGGTGATGGAGTACATCAAGCACACCGCCAGGACCATGATATTCTCGGCCAGTCTGCCACCCGCCGCCGTCGCCACCGTCATCGCGGCACTGGACGTTCTGGAGCAGGAGCCGGAGCTGGTTTCAAGGTCTCACAGTGCTGCTGAGAGGGCAAGGCAGGGATTGGCTTCCATGGGTTACAATGTCGGAAATTCAGAGGCTCCCATCGTTCCCATCATCGTAGGGGACGAGGTCCAGACACTTATCTTCTGGAAGACGCTCTATCAGGAGGGTGTGTTCACCAATCCGGTGGTGAGTCCCGCCGTGGCCAGCGGAGGCGAGATGCTCAGGACGAGTTACATGGCAACCCATACCGACGCCATGATCGACAGGGCCCTGGAGATCTTCGAGAAATGCGGTAAAGCACTGGGCATAATATGATCCTGGAGGTCTGATGTCTTTTTCAGTCGAGAAGATAGATAGCAGGGGCCAGCTGAGGCAGTTCATCGACCTTCCCTTCAGGCTGTACGCTGACGATCCCTACTGGGTCCCTCCGGTCAGGTACTTCCAGAGGGAGCTCATGGACAGGGAGAAGCATCCTTTCCACAGGCACGCCGACGTGGAGTACTTCCTGGCACGCGACGGCAGCGGCAGGGTCGCGGGCAGGGCCGCTTCCATAGTGAACCGTGCCCATAATGAATACCATGGTGAAAGAACGGGTTTCTTCGGTTTTCTCGAGCTGGAGAACGACCCTGAACTTGCGTCTGCGATCATGGAGAGATGCGAGGAGACCCTCAGGAGTGCGGGGATGTCAAAGATCAGGGGACCAATGAACTTCTCCACCAACGAGGAATGCGGGATGCTGGTGAAAGGCTTCGACGGAAGCCCGCTCATAATGATGACCTACAATCCGCCCTGGTACCCCGACCTGATGGAGGCCTGCGGCTACGTCAAGGTGAAGGACCTGTTCGCATACAAGCTCTACTCCTCACTTGCCGAGGAATCACGTATGGCCAGGGTGGCAGAACTGGTGAAAAAGAGGAGCAACGCCGTCCTGAGGGATATCTCCGTCAGGGACATCCACAAGGAAGTGCCCCTCATAATGGACATCTACAACGAGTGCTGGCAGGACAACTGGGGTTTCGTCCCAATGACGAAGGAAGAGCTTGACCGGATGGCCGACGAGCTGAAGATGATAATGGTACCCAGCATGGCCCCCATACTTGAGGTGGATGGACAGCCAGTGGCCTTCGCCGTCTCGATCCCCGATGCGAACCAGGCGATGAAGAAGGCCGGCGGAAGCCTGTTCAAGGCATTGCTGGCCATGAAGGTCCCTTTCTTCAAGGTCAAGATGGATCGGAGCAGGGTGCTGCTCCTGGGGGTCAGGAAGGCCTACCGGGGCAGGGGGTTCGAGGCGCTGCTGATCGACCGAATCATCAGTTCCAACGTGGAACAGGGGGTCGTCTGGGGTGAACTCTCCTGGATACTTGAAGACAACTTCTCGATGAGGAAGATCCTGGAGAAGGACCTGAAATCGGAACAGTACCGAACCTACAGGATCTACGAAAAGGATATCCGGCCCTGATCCGCCAGGGTCCCTGCGAGTCCGAGAGCGACTATTCAGTCAATACCTAGAAGGAATGTCATGACAGCCGAAGAGCTCAGGAAACTCTATTTCGATTTCTTCACCAAGAGGGGGCACACCCTGATCCAGGGGGCCTCGCTGATACCGCAGGAAGATTCCACCATACTTTTCACTCCCGCCGGGATGCAGCCCCTGGTCCCCTACCTCCTTGGGGAGAGGCATCCTGCCGGCACAAGGCTGGTCGACGTGCAGAAATGCATTCGGACCGGCGATATTGAGGAAGTTGGAGACTCCTCGCACCTCACTTTCTTCGAGATGCTCGGTAACTGGTCGCTGGGGGACTACTTCAAGCGGGAGTCCATCCAGTGGAGCTTCGAGTTCCTCACGGGCAGGGAGTGGCTGGGGTTCGGCACGGACAAGCTCCATGTGACAGTATTCGCAGGAGACGAGCAGGCGCCGCCCGACGAGGAGGCGGCCGCCCTCTGGGAAGAGGTGGGGGTTCCCCGGGACAGGATCTATTTCCTGGGCAGGGAGGACAACTGGTGGGGTCCCACCGGGGCCACAGGCCCCTGCGGCCCGGACACGGAGATGTTCATCGATACCGGCAGACCTGCATGCGGCCCGGATTGCAGACCGGGGTGCGGGTGCGGCAAGTACTTCGAGGTGTGGAACGACGTGTTCATGGAGTACAGGAAGACGGCCCTTGGGGACTACGTCCCCATGGGCATGAAGAACGTGGATACAGGGATGGGTGTTGCACGCACCGTGGCCATGATCAACGGCTGCGACTCAATATTCGACATTCCGCAGTTCCGCCCTCTCTTCGGCTTCCTGAAGAAACTGTCAGGAACCGGTAACGAGCCTTCGGGAGAGGCCCTCAGGTCCCTTAGGATAGCCTCGGACCACATCAGGACAGCCACGCATATACTGGGAGACGACCAGGGGATCCCGCCGTCGAACCTGGACAGGGGGTACGTCCTCAGGCGGCTGATCCGCCTGGCCGTGCGCCACGGCAGGAAGCTGGGGATAGACGAGCCCTTCACCCACAGGCTGGCGGAGCTGGTCATAGAGACCGAGTCCGGAGACTACCCTGAGCTGTCACGGAACAGGGACTTCGTCATGCAGGAGCTGGAGCAGGAGGAGGAACGATTCGAGGACACACTCCAGTCCGGGCTCCGTGAGTTCGAGAAACTGCTTCCAAACCTTGCGAAGAACCCTTCGAAGACCATACCTGGGCGAGTGGCGTTCAAGCTCTACGACACCTACGGTTTCCCGTTGGAGTTCACGGCGGAGCTGGCCTCGGAGCACGGCCTCTCCGTGGACATGGATGGCTACACGAAAGCCTTCGACAAGCACAGGGAACTGTCCAGGCAGGGCAGCGAGGGGAAGTTCAAGGGGGGTCTGGCGGACAACAGCGAGATGGTCACGAAGCTCCATACCGCCACCCATCTTCTCCACCAGGCTCTTCGGGAGGTGCTGGGAGACCACGTGGAGCAGAAGGGCAGCAACATCACCGAGAAGAGGCTGAGGTTCGACTTCAGCCACCCGGATGCCATGACCGAGAGCGAGGTCCGTATGGTGGAGGATAAGGTGAATGGGATCATAGAGGCCGATCTTCCCATAGTCTGCCAGGAGAAGGTCCTCGAGGATGCCCTGAAAGAAGGCGCCATCGGGCTGTTCCGGAACAGGTACGGAGATATGGTGAAAGTCTACAGGATAGGTGATTTCTCCATGGAGATATGCGGAGGCCCCCATGTTGCCAGGACAGGGGAGCTGGGCCGCTTCAGGATAGTCAGCGAAAAGAGCTCCTCAAGGGGAGTCCGAAGGATAAGGGCGGTTCTTGAATGAGATACATTTCACTGCCGGTCCTATGCCCACTGCTGCTGGCAACTTCGTTACTCGGAGCTGACCCGCCGGATTTCTCGGGAACCTGGGAGACCACCTACGGGACCCTGGTACTGTTTCAGGAGGGACTCGAGATCAGCGGCTACTACACCCTCGGAGGCTACTCCACCGTGCAGGGCTCGGTGGACGGAGAAGGAAAACTGGTCTTTACCTACCAGGAGCCCTCGGTGTCCGGCGAAGGCTGGTTCAGGCTCTCCGACGACGGTAACGCGATAAAGGGGCTATGGAGACCCGACGGCGGCGGGAGCTGGTACGACTGGGAAGGCTTCAGGGCCGGATCGGGCATGGAACCGTCCAAATGGCTGGTGGTGCTGGAATCCGAATGGCAGACATCCCTCTCCGAGGACGAGTACTCATTCGGGGAGATGCTTGCCGCCTGGTTCGCCAGGGTCCCCGGGGTTACTGTAAGGCACAGGTTCGTTCACGACGCCGAAGACCTGAGGACCTTCTGCCTGGAATCCTCCGGTCTGCCCGGCGATCTCTACCTGGTCATAGCCTCCCACGGCTCTACCTCGGGAGTGGAGCTGGCGTCGGGAACGGTCTCCTCCCGGGATTTTCTGCAGGCAATAGAGCCCTGCAGGAATCTGGCCATGATCCACTTCAGCTGCTGCGAGATCATGGCAGGCAGTCTTCCCCGTGCGATAATCGGCTCCAGGGACAGCTGGCCCGAGGGCTTCCTGGTCTCGGGCTACACCAACAGCGTGGACTGGGGGGCAAGCGGTATCATCGAGATATTCTACTTCAACCAGATACTGGAGAACGGGATGGCGCCTCCTGAAGCAGCCGCCAGCGTGCTGCAGGACATAGATTTCTCCGGCGCGTCTGACACCAGGTCGATGGAAGCGGCGGGATTCTCCCTGCTGGAGCCCGTGAACCGGGGCTCCGATGCAGGACAGCACTGAAAGGAAACCCGGAATGGAACTCCTGAAGAGATTATGCGAGGCCGACGGCATCTCCGGCCATGAGGATGCCATAGTTGAGATTTTCAGGGAATCCCTGAAGGACCACGCGGACAGCTTCACCACCGACGCCATGAAGAACATCATAGCGCTCAAGAGTGGAAGTGAGGGGGACGATCGCATCAAGGTGATGCTGGCGGGGCACATAGACGAGATCGGCTTCCTGGTCTACAACATAGACGAAAGCGGGTTCGCTTCCGTGGTGCCCGTGGGAGGATGGGACCCCACCAGCATCATGGGCCATACCGTCCGCGTCCACACGCGGTCCGGAGAACTGGTGCCTGCGATGATGTCCGTTCTTTGGGAACCTCCCGGCAAGGACGGCAGCCCGAAGCCGAAGATCGACAAGCTCTACCTGGACTTCGGTCTTCCTGTGGATAGGGTGAAGGAGAAGGTGAGCCGGGGTGACTGGGTCGCCATGGACACGGAGTTCATGGAACTGGGGGACTGCTTCCTTGCGAAGGCCTTCGACGACAGGGTCGGAGCCTACATAATCATCGAAGCCATGAGGCGCTTCAGCAACCCCGCCATCGATGTATACGCAGTGGGGACCTCCCAGGAGGAGGTGGGGCTCCGCGGTTCCACAGTGGCTGCCCAGACGATAAGGCCGGACATCGGCATTGCCGTGGATATCACCGGGGCCGGCGACACTCCGGGATATCCCTCCAGGATGAAGATCGCGGACCTGGGAAAGGGCGTTGCCATAAAGCAGATGGACTCCAGCGTCATAAGCTCAACGCCCCTGGTGGAATACATGAGAAAGCTGGCGGAGGAGAAGGGCATCGACCACCAGATGGAGATACTGGTCAGGGGTGGCACCGACACCTCTAGCATGCAGAGGTTCTCTCCCGGAGCTCACTCCACATGCCTCTCCATACCCACCAGGTACGGTCACAGCCCCGTGGCAGTGGTGCACAGGCACGACGTGGAGACAGCCATCGAACTGCTCACGGCCTTCCTCAACGAGATCGACGGCAGGGGAGACTTCCTGGGAAACTAGGGTGAGAACCCTGCTTCCTGAAGTATCCTGATATGCTGCTGCGACCTTTCTTCAAGACCCAGGGCCGAGGCTATCCTGGCCGCTTCCCTGTGTCCCTGGACCCATACTACGCTGCCCCTTCCGGACAGCAGTGCGGCACGTTCGAACAGCTCCAGGGAAAGCTGATAGTCCTCCATGTGGTGGGCCCTGACAGCCAGGGAGCTGATGTACAGTTCCTCGGGTACCACCGGCACTGGATAGAAGATTCCGGGCACCGTCAGCAGGAGACCCGCCGCCCCTGCAGCGGCCCACTTCGCCCTGGAACTGAGAAGGCCCCTCACCAGCGCCGTGAGGCCTCCCGCAGACGCCGCCGCCATGGCAGGCAGGACCGGCAGGAAGTACCTCTCGGA
>CAZXEF010000142.1:0-7670 GCA_964639605.1 uncultured bacterium
CCAATCCACCGGAATACGTGATGCTGGTGGGCGGGGACAACGTGGTGGAGACCCCCCAGTACGGCGGCCATGCAGCGGATAACGTGTATGCCGTCGTCGGCTCCGGGGCCCTGCCTTCAATGCACATAGGAAGGATCTGCGGCAACGACACCGACGACCTGGCCTACATCTCCTGGAAGCTGGTCGAGCATGAGATGAACCCCTACCAGCCCACCGGCGAGAACTGGTTCATGCGGGGCTTCAGCATGGCCTGCACGGATTTCGAGGCTCCCGAAGAAGCCCTCAGGATCCACCAGCTCTTCCAGGCCCACGCCATCGTTTCGGATTTCTACTGCAGCGCCCTCGGCGGGACACCCCCCAGCCTGTCGCAGATAGTGTCGGACATCAACGAGGGACGGTCGGTGATATCATACATCGGTCACGGCAATCCTACTACATGGATCACTACCGGTTTCAGCAACTCGACCATTGCCTCTCTGACCAACGGCAGGAGGATGCCCTGGGTCTACACCATCGGATGCCAGAACGGCGAGTTCGACAACTATTACTGCATCTGCGAGGCTTTCCTCTCCGAGGGGACCGTTTCGAACCCTAGGGGCGCCATCACTGTGATGGGCTCTTCGACCAACACGCCAGTAGGCCCCGGCGACACCCTGCAGGTCCATACTTTCAGGGGATACTTCACCGAGGAGCTCCACCACCTGGGCGCGGCCCATACATGGGGCAAGATCAAGTGCGACCAGTACTTCGGCGGCAGCGGTGCAGACATGATAATGATGGCCCACCTGTTCGGCGACCCTGAGACCTCCATCTACAACGATACCTCGCCCATAGTCGTGCTCACGAATACGCATGGCGCAACCATCTCTACCGGCAGCTTCCCCGTGACTGTGACGGACAATTCCAAAGCACCTGTGGAAGGTGCCATGGTGGCCGCTTACTATGCGGATACAGGAGAGCTGCTTGATTCGGAGCATACCAATTCATCCGGAGTAGCAACCCTCTCCATCGCGTCCATTCCCGGACCCGAGCAGGTCACCATAACTTCAACAGCCTACAGCATGGCACCTGCCATAACCTATGCCAGCCCTGCGGTTGGAACCGGCGAAGGGGAAACCTGGGCCATGCCCGTTCTGTACCTTCTAACACCCTCCCCCAACCCGGTCACCGGAACAGCCTCAATCGAGTTCGGCATTCCGGGGGCCCAGGATGCCGAGATAGCCATCTACGACCTTTCCGGAAGGATGGTGACCTCGCTTCGCCCAGGCGGCCTGCAGGCAGGATCTCATTCCGTGCAGTGGAGCTGCATCTCGGATAGCGGACAGCAGGTGCCCAACGGAGTCTACTTCATTAAGCTGACGGCCCCGTCCTCCGGTACCGTCACCAGGATGTTCGTGGTGGCAAGGTAGCTCTGTTCATCTGAAGGGGGGCCGGCCGTCATTTCGACGGTCGGCCTTCTCCGATCCATGAGCCACGTCCTTCCGGGGAACAGACCTTCCGCACGATCACGAAGTACGCCTCGATCTGTGATAACGACAATGCAGATTGCATGATTGACATGAAGCAATTGTGTATGAATTGTGATCAGCAATACTAAATTGGTATTCTGTCTTCTGGAAAGATATATGCATCAATTTAATTCAGGATTCCATCAGGCCCATCGGGATCTGTCGGAATACCTCCAGTAGCGCATGAAATGCGAGCCTGCGCTAGGGAGAGGGCCAGCTGTCATGCTCTGACAGCTGGCCCCTTTCTATAAGCCACAGCCTTGCGGCATGGGCGACAGCTCCCTGATGGGCCGAGGTCACCTCGGTAAAAGCTGTTCTGAGGTGCTCGGGGGAATCCCCCACCACGAAAGCATGGGCCGCCCACTGCAGCAGGTCATGATCGTTGTAGTCATTGCCTACCGCAGCTGAATCCGCTCCCGTAAGTCCGTGCCTCTCGGCTATCCAGCGGACCCCGCTGCTCTTGGATATCCCGGGGGGGAATATCTCTATCCACAGCGATTCGCCGTCCAGGGGCGAAGTGGTGCGGAGCATGCTGCAGTCCTCCCCCAGAATTCTTCGCAGATCAGCCAGGACCTTTCCACCGTCCCTCCCAGGAGGGATTATCACCAGTATTTGTGTTGAGGGCCTGCCTCTATCGCTCTCGATCAGGGGGCTGCAGTTGCCGGCGTACAGGGCTACCCTTCTTTCGAGGTCGGGGTTGTCCCCCGACTGGCAGAAGTACCTGAAGACATGGTTGGACGGGATGGTATCCTGGACGCAGAAATCGAAGCCTGCTCCGATGAGCCTGCTCACCAGCCGGTCTGTACGGGCCGGGTCCATGAAGGAGAGCCGAAGATATTCACCGGTGGAGTACTCCATGATGCCGGCACCGCTGGAGAGCACCAGGTAATCCACCGGGAGGATCCTGTTCCCTATCGTCCTCTGAAAGGAAAAGGGTGACCTGCCTGTGGCGATAACCCTGATTATTCCCATTCCGCCCAGAGCCATCAGGGCAAGCATGTCGTCCCGGTGGAAATCCCCCCCCGGAAGCAGCAGAGTCCCGTCCATGTCCGTGGCGAAGAGACCCCTGAACGATACCATTGCCGGTCTAGCCTTCACCGCTGGATTGGAGGAGGACCAGGCTACCCAGGGGGAAACCCGAGTGTTGAGCCACCAGCTGGCACTTGACCCTGAACAGGAAGTGCACTTCCCTTCCGCAGGAGGACAGCGACTCGTAGTTGCCCTGACCCTTTGCTATCACCAGATCGGCCCTTCTGAAGAGGCGATTGAACTCGGGAGAGCAGTCATCAAGGACGGTGGCCGGAGCTCCGGAGCCGTTCTCTATCAGCAACGCCACAGTATCCAGTCCAGCCTGGAGGGCATCCCTCATGGTGGCATCGTTCAGGGCCGGACCGCCCCTGACCGCCACTGTGGTCCTTCCCCCGGGGAACTGCTGCAGGAACTTCCTGTCGAAAACCGTCTCTCCAGCGTTGTCGGCCAGGTATAGAACCGTATCCGCCTCCTCCACCCTTTCCTTCAGCAGATGGGGGGCCATACCGGATACATTCAGGTTCATCGCTTCGTCCAGGATCTTCAGTATCGCGTCCTCCGAGACGCTGCTTCTGGCGCCCAGATCGATGATGTTGCCTGCAATGGCGAGTTTCATTCCGGTCAGGAACGGGTCCGTGGAATCCTCGACCATCCTGTCCATCTCGGGCAGAAGGTCCATGGCCACTGCGGTGTGGAACTCCTTGATCTCCCTGTAGGGGTCTTCTATCCCTGTGATGGTTCTGACCACCTCGCCGATCCCCTGCATGATCTCGGGAGGCGACCTGTCCAGGTCCGTTTCGGCCATGAAGGCAAGTACGCGCCTGAGAATGTTCTTCCGGACCTGACTGTCACTGCTGGCCATCAGGGCCATCTCCCTTGCCTGCCGGACCAGGCACGGCAGACATTCCAGCTGGGCTATCAATTTCCTCTCCAGGTCATTACGGTTCCTTCCGCCAGGTGTCAGTCGGGAAATGTCAGTCCCACGATTACATGATAATAATCAAACTGCGGTTTCCATGGAGATTTCTTATATTCCCGCTTCGTTCAGCAGATGAAAGGCTCCCCTTGAGGATCACCGGAACCGTTATCTTCGACCTTGACGGCACGCTTCACTGTACCGAGAAAGCCCTGGTTCCCGCCATTCGTATGGCCATGGCCGACCTCGGCTTCCCCCCGGCCTCCGCCGAGGCCATCAACGCCCTCTACGGAGAACCCCTGGAGGTCTTCAGCCGTGTTCTCCTGAACGATGAGGGGAAGTACCACGCTGACTTCCAGCAGGGTATTAAAAAGCACCAGAGGACCACGCTCCCTCGGAGCGGGGCGCTGTACCCGGGCACCATCGAGATGCTGGAGGAGTTGAGGAGAATGGGAATGATCCTGGCAGTATGCTCCAATGCCGGACTGGATTACATCGATCTGGTGACCCGCTCGCTTGGAATATTCGACCTCTTCGGCCTGATGGTGGGCAGGGACGGTCAGGCTTCCAAGGCCGACAGGGTCGCGGGGATAATAGAAGATTCAGGCACATCGTTCAACGTGATGGTGGGGGACAGGTACCACGACATACAGGCCGCAGCGGAGAACGGTATCCCTTCAATAGGATGCCTGTACGGCTACGGAGGGGAAGGGGAGATGGATAATTCAGACAGGCAGGTGGCAAGTCCTTCGGAGATACCGCAGGTCGTCAGAGGGCTTCTGATGGAAGCCGCACGGGGTGCCGGGGCTACTCCAGCTCCCTGAATACTGCCGCCACCCTGCCTATCACCCTTATCTCCTCATCGTCCTGCCTGCAGACGATGGGATCGTACTTCGGATTCTCCGAATGCAGTTCGATCCTGTCGCGGAACTTGAAGAACCGCTTCACGGTGGCTTCGTCGCCGATCCTGACCACGGCTATCTCCCCCTGCTCGACGAAAGGCTGCGGACGTACCAGCACAAGGTCTCCCTCGAGTATGGCGGCACCCACCATGCTGTCGCCCGCTACCCTGAGGTAGAACATGCCCTTCACGCGGGGGGGGCCTGAAGGAACGGGGAGGTAGTCCTCTATGTTCTCATCGGCGAGAATGGGCAGGCCCGCGGCTACCGTTCCAACGAGAGGGACCCTGTCATCCACAGCCTCGCGGTTCCCGACCACCTCCAGTGCACGGGCTGCCCCGTCGACCCTTTTCAGGTAGCCGTAGGCCACCAACCGGTCGATATGGTCCTTTACCCCCTTCGTGCTCCTGAGGCCGAAGTGACCCTGTATCTCCCTGATGCTGGGCGGGTAGGAATGCTTACCTATGTAATTCCGGATGAAGTCAAGGAACTGCTGCTGACGCGCGGTGAGTTTTTTCAATGTTCACCTCCTATGGTCTATACATATGTTTACATGCGGAGATGTCAAGGCTTACTGCCGGAAGTACCGATGCACTATATTGCGGGGCCCGACGGCTTCCGCCGTCGCAACGGAGGAAGCTGCAGCGACAGACGAGATCGTCGGGTCCATTTCGATGAAGGAAGGATCAGTATCGGCCCCCACCATCAGTACCGGGTCTTCATGCCCGGTTACGTTCACATGGATGACGCCCGGTCACTGAGAAGGCTGACCGGCGGTATCCTTTACGATCAAAGGGTCTGCCTGAGGTTCGGGGAAGAGGGCTTCCATGTGGACTGCTTCAACCTTGACACCCTTCCCCGACCGGCAAAGTTCCTGAGGTTCCCGGCTACAGCCTTCCTCAGGAGGAACTCGCCTGTTTTCGACGTTCTGGTATCGGACCTTGGGAACAGCACCCTCACCATGGGCTTCCAGGAACATGCCCGGAGGACAGGCAGACTCACTGTGCTCATCTGCCACCATTTCCGTTCCGACCTGGAGAGTACGATGCTCAGAAGGCTCCTCCACAGGTACTCCGAGACCAGGGTCGTCAGGGGCGCCCAGCTGCTGGTGGCCAACAGTCCGCACACAGTCAGTGTGCTTGAATCCATGGGCAGGCATCAGAGGGATATCGTGCTTGCCCCGCCGGGACTCAGCGTTCCTGTGGCGTCCGAGCCGGTCTGCAGGGATGAGCCTCGTGAGATCCTCAGCGTATGCGGTATCGAGCCGCGCAAGGGTGTGATCGAGATGGTGCGGGCCTTTGGCGCGTCCGGTCTGCCCAACCTTTCCCTGACTATCGCTGGCGACCTCGGGCAGGATACCGAATACACGGGAAGGGTCCTGGAACTGATAGGTGAACTGGGCCTCTCCTCCAGGGTCAGGCTGCCGGGCAGGATGACCCGGGAGGAACTAATGGGAGCTTATGGAAGTGCCGACGCTTTCATGCTGCTCTCCAGCTGGGAGGGCTATGGAATGGCCATAGCCGAGGCAATGGCTTCGGGTCTTCCGATTATCTCCACAACCGCGGGGGCTATACCGGGACTGGTGGAGGATGGGGAGGCCGGGCTTCTGGTGGCGCCCGGTGACTGGAAGGGGGCCGCGGAGAGGATAGATCTGCTTTTCACGGACCGAGGTCTGAGACTGCGCCTGGCATCGGAAGCCCTGAACCGGGCGTCGAGCTTCCCGACCTGGGAGGAGACCACCGGCAGGACGGTGAAGGCGGTTCGGAACAGGCTGGCTGAGCCCGGGGAACTACGGTAGATCACATTTAACCGCCGCACGAAAGAACCGCCCGGCTGGAGCCGGGCGGCACTCTGAAGAAAGACCCTTTCTCCCTATTCCTCGAGTATATCGCTGAAGAACACAAGAAAAATGGCTATCCGCTGCATCATGTCCTGATGTGTGCCGTCGGCGTACACAATCACCTGGAACCGGGCGTTCTCAACTGTGCCGTCGCTCTGGATCTCGGCCACCTTCCTGAAGCTTGGGTCAGTGAGCCTTCCGCTTTCGTTGATGCTATAGAGATCGTTGTAGTCATCGTCCTCTATATTGCCATCCTCGTCGATATAGCCGAGGGTATGGTAAGAATCGTCCTCGATCCTTCCTTCTTCCTTGATATAACCGATGATCTGGAAGGAAGCATTTTCTATTCTTCCGTTATCCCTTATGTAACCAACTGTAGTGAAATTGCTGTCTTCAAGCCTTATATCACCGGCCATGGACGCGGCGGTGAGAAGCAGGAGAAGAGCCAGCGCTGCAAGTAGGTTCCTCATCAGAACCCCCTTTCCGGTTATACAGATATGCTTAACCAGAAAGAGAGGAATGTCAAGTAATGCAATGGATTCCAACCGTATTATTAACATTATCATTATTGTCAAATGATCTGATCGATCTGAACACGGCGGACGAACGCCTTCTTAAGACCATTCCCGGAATAGGTCAGACAGTTGCGGCGTCGATAGTCGAGTACCGTGAGAACTTCGGACCTTTCATGGAGATGTCCGAGCTTGAGTTCGTAAGAGGAATCGGTCCGGAGACGGTGGATATGATAGACGAGTATGCTTTCATCGATCCCGGCGTCGGCTCGTCACTGGACTCCTCTCACTGGCTTGTGGAAGTCGGCTCCCTGGAGCCCGTGGTCCGGGTCTCCTTTCTGGATGTGGGACAGGGGGACGCGATACTTGTCCAGGCTGAGGAGGGGATGACCTTGCTCTTCGATGGCGGCCCGGACCCGGGCGGCCCCCTGGAGCCGCCGGTGGTCTTCAGGCTTCGGGAGCTGGGAGTGGACACTATCCACGTGATGGCGTTCTCTCATCCCCACGCAGACCATATAGGTGGGCTTTCCGCCGTGGTCAGGCATTTCACAGTCCTGGAAGTCCTGGATCCGGGCATGGTGTTCGCCTCCGTTGTATATGAGGACCTTCTGGCCTCCGTAATGGAAGCCGGATGCGATTACGGGCTCATGCGGGAAGGAATGGAACTGCAGCTGTCTGACAGCGTCCTCGTGACGGTGGAGTCATTGGGGATGGAGGGCGCGAACCTGGACCTGAACGAGAACTCGGCCCTGCTCAGAGTAACCTGCGGCGATTTCTCCGTGCTCCTGACTGGCGATATAGAGGAGGGCGCGGAAATGATCCTGACCGCTTCCGCAATTCCTGTAACGGTCCTGAAGGTCCCGCACCACGGCAGCCTCTCCTCTGCTTTCCCCCCGTACCTGAGGAGGCTGTCCCCCCAGGTGGCGGTCTTCTCGGCCGGCAGGGGCAATCCCTTCGGCCATCCCA
>CAZXEF010000143.1:0-7603 GCA_964639605.1 uncultured bacterium
CTCCCAGCATAGGCCCGGGCAACCGATTTGGCGACCACGCCAAGTCCGGTTTTGGCGGCCGCGTAGGCGGCGATTGTGGAAAAACCGCGAACCTGGTCAGTTCCGGTCCCGCCGAAGAGAAGAAGGTTCATGGGAAAGTACACCAGAAGGTAGCAGAGCGTGGGCAGAAGTGCCCAGATGGCCGCGCGGCGCCTCCCGAAAGACAGTATCACGATGAAGGAGACCAGCGCAAGTGCTGCTGCATCAAGCCTGGCCGCGCAGGTCAGGGCAAGGAGGATACCCAGCCGGAAGGCTGCCTCTCCGGTCCGCAGGGTCCGGAGAAGACCGTCGAGCGAAAGGCCGAATAGGAGCAGAAGGAGCCCGGTCTCCATTCCGGAGAGGGCACCCTTCCCCCAGAGCCAGAAGTTCATGACCCAGAAACCGCAGGCTGCCGTTGCGGTCGCTCCACCCCCCCCTGCACCTCGGACCAGCCTGTAGAGCACAAAGCCCGATACTGCAAAGAGGAGTGCCTGGAGCCCCACGGCCATCCAGGCAGCAGCTTCCTTGGAGGCTATCCAGTGAAGCGGAACCAGCATCATCTGCCACAGCGGGTGGTATCCGTTTGTGGCGTGTATCCCGTCAAAGCTCGAACCCGCACCGCGGGAGATGTTCCATGCCACCTGAAGGTAGTAGTAGCCGTCGTCCAGGAGTTGAAGGCCCCAGGCGGCGGACGCTGCCATGATGAGAATAAAGGACATAAGGCAGAGGAGGGCAGCGGCTCTGCCGCTTTCCATCAGATTGCGAGGAGTCAGGTCATTCACCTCCCTTTGATGACGGCAATACCGAGTATAATCCAAGGACGTTCCCGAGGCATCTCCAGCATCGGATACTCCGATGACTGCATATCCATGCCAGAAATAAAGTTACGGGCTTGTTATAGTGGTTATGCCGGATTATGAATATAGATAGCGGGTACATGTCTGAAACGGTACTTTCCGTATCACGCGCCTGCGTTCAATCCTGAGGGAGGGATGGGCAACATGAGAAGAAGCTCGGGTCCTGGAATTGCTGCCTTTTATCTGCTTCTCGCTCTCAATGTCTGCAGCGCAGCTGAAACCGTGGAAGCGGATCCGCTGTGCAGGGTCCAGGTCGGAGATATCTCCATGGGATACAGGGTCTCGGGAGACGGTTATCCCCTTGTTCTGATAACGGGTTTCGGCGGTACAATGGACATGTGGGACCCTGATGTCATCTCGGTCCTTTCCCAGCACTACCGAGTGATAGTGTTCGACAACAGGGGGATGGGGGAGACCACGGCCGGTGAACGTACTTTCTCCATAGAACAGTTTGCAGATGATGCTGCAGGTTTCATTGATTCCCTGGGTATCCGGAGGGCGCATGTCCTCTCCTGGTCCATGGGGACCGAGATAGCCCTGGAGCTGGTCCTCAGACATCCTGACAAGGTTGACCGACTGATACTCTACGCGGGTGATTATCAGGTCGATGCATGCCCGCCGTCCCCCGAGGTCTTCCAGACCCTCACCGACACTTCGGGAAGCCCTGGTGAGCGGGGGACGAGGATGATGGGTCTGCTCTTCCCACCTGAATGGCTTGCTTCGAATCTTGACCACGTGATCGATGTATTCTCCGGCTTCACGGAGACAGCGTCAGCGGAGAACATCCAGAAGCAGGCTGAAGCAATGGATTCCTGGACCGGTGCCGAGGACCGTCTCTGTCTGATAGAATCCCCGACACTTCTTATAACGGGCACCGAAGACGTCCTTACTCCTCCGCAGAACTCGCTGATGCTCCTCGAAGGTATCCCCGTGGCACGGCTGGAGCAGATCGAGAACGGAGGACACGGGGTCATGTACCAGTATCCGGAATTCTTCGCCGGACTGGTGCTGGATTTCCTCGGGCAGGAACGGCTCATCCAGTCAGGATCACTGTCAGACTGAAGCAGCTATGTACAGCCCTATGAGGAGAAGCGGAAAGAGCAGATCGAAATAGAGTACAGGACCGGCGTTGAATACCGCCCTGTTACTCTTTTTTCTTAGATCGGCCAGGTGCAGAGCACCCGCGCCCCAGGTGAATATCGAACGGGCAATGATCGCGGCCAACCAGAAGTGGCCGTGGAGCCAGATGGAGAGTATGCCGAGAGCGCCGTTGCCCAGGTTCGCGAAGGCAACCTCCTTCTGGAACGGATTGCCTGCGGGCCAGCCTATGCCGCGAGCCACCTCGTCTGACCTGAAGAAATGGCCGAAGAAGGCGAATATCCCCTGGAGTCCCACATTGGTCAGCAGGAAGGACAGGAGGAAAGCCCTGATCGCGTTAACATCAAACACAACGATCTGTACGATACCGATGCAGATACCCAGAACAAGAAAGTAGACCGGATACATGATCATCCCCCGTTCGGACAGTGTTGGCTAGCCTCCGCTGCACCCCGAGTTCGTGCATCCCGAACTGTTACCGAAAAGACCGCCCGAAGGTATGTTGCATGAACCGCAGTTCTCCTCCGCCTGGTTGTATACGTACAAGCCCAGCAGAAGACAAACCACGCCGCTTGCGATACCTACGATTATCCAGGTGCTGAGACCGCCGTCCTCCTCCACCGTACCCGATACGGAGTAGGCAGCCTCGGGGCCGCTCACCCCGTAATACGCATCCGTCTTCGACAGGTCCCCTCCAGGATAGTTCTCCACCAGAGAGAGTTCAGTGCCATCCACCGTGGCTTCCCTGCCCCCGGTCCTGGTGTCGACCCAGAACAGCGACAGTGATGAATCACTGAGGAGGGATATTTCGAATACCCTTTCCTCCTCCGTCCTTTCAAAACTGAAGTAGTCTACGTCTCCGGGGTAATCAAGTCTTCCCTCCAGAGACGTGACACTGGAGAGAGAAGTTGCCGCCAGCCATCCAGGAGCCTCCTCGACACTGAAGGCAAAGTCCCCCGTGGTGCCGGAAAGGGCCGGCTTCACCCTGATGGTGACCGCACCACCCTCCAGGCAGTCCCAGTGAACGTCTCCCGACCCCGCCCACTGATCGTCCCCGGAGTAAGCCGTGGAAAACAGGACCTGTCCGTCACGGTCGAGAACCTCCATGACCAGGCGGAGGCCTCCCCGGCTCCTGAACGAATAGGAATGGAGACTCCTGGCATCGACTGTATAAAGCACCTCGGAAACTCCATTATCGAAACAACCGGTCACACTCTCACCTGGAACCACCCTTGATACGATATCCTGTTGGGATGCTCTCAGGACAGGCTGAAGAGCCAGGGTCAGTATCATCAGACGCGCAATGATCCTCATGATCCCCCCTCCCAGGGATGTGATCGGACCAAATCGACAGAGCAGCGAACTGCCCCTGCATAAATTGATAATAACATGGCTGATAGAAGTCTACAGTTCCACCATTCTATCCTGGAAACCGGTATCAGTCAGGACCGTACCGGTCATCCAGCCTGGAGTAGACTTCCTCAAGCAGTTCCCTCCGGCGAGTGGAGTTGTAGTACTCCGCGGCCCTGCTGCCTCCGTAAACGTTGGCCCCGTAGAACGAGAAGGAGAGCCAGCCCAGAAGAATGCTGGTGGACAGGTTTTCCTCATCAATGGATACGTAGAGCAGCGCGCCGGTGGCGACGGTCATCCCAAAGGCTATCAGGCCGTCGGTCGTGTGCCCACACAGCATCTGGCCCGAGCCCGGCAGGATGGCGCTTGCCAATCCGCACCAGAAAGGACTTCTCCGTGGAAGATGTTCACCCCGGGAAGCCAAGGATGATAGGTCGGCTGCTAGCAGGCCCCTGTCCCCATCCCACTGCTGTGCCAGGGATCGCAGTTCAGTACTGCTCCGCGACCACTGGAACCTGTGAAGAGGAGCGAGGGCTTCCAGCAGCCGGCTACGGTATGCCAGTTCACTGTCCACGGATGTGCCCGCCGCTTCACTGTACGCATCCACAGAAAGCGTATGAAAACCGAGATCCGCATATACAGACCCGGCTCCAAGAAGTGCCTTCGCCCTGCCATCGCCTTCAGGCAGTCCTTCGATGAGATATGTGTACAGTGAAAGGGACTCCTCCATCTCGCCCAGGAGATGACGGCACCTTGCCAGCTTCAGTGCCTCTTCAGAATGGCCGAGGGTATCCCCTGTCTCGTAGAGGATGCGTGAATACTCCAGGGCTGCCATTCGGTAATCACCATTGTCGTACAGCTGGTCTGCGAAATTCCCGAGGAGTGCTAGAAAGGCAAGAGCAGCGAATCCCATACAACATTCCCTTCACCGGTATCAACAGGGTCCCACAGGGTTTGTGTCTCTTCGTCCCTCGTATAGTAATCGAGACCCCGGGCGGAGGAGTGGCACCTGGTCCACCGCTCCAGTGCTACCATGGTGCCGAGGACTGGACCGAACCGTGAAATGGCCAGCTGCCCGTAATGCGAACATGAAGGAGTGAAATTGCACCTCCTGTCCAGAAAGTCCCTGGCCACAAGCCTGTACTGGAAGAAGAGGGCATCCGTAACTCCCGGTATCTGTGCGGAAATGGTATTCTGAAAGCCTGTCCATGAAACGGACACTCCCAGGAGGAGGATCATGGTGAGCAGAATAGCACTCCGATACACTCGTACCCCCTCCTCCCGGTTCTCGATGATGATACATTCCGGATATACCGGCAGTCAATCGTTCTGGATCAGGTGGAGCGTACAGGATGTCCTTCGAAGAAAGGCCTGCTACCTGAGCAGAATTATCTTCTGCGGGATGAAGTACCCGCCTGAATTAAGGGTAACGAAGTACAGTCCGGATGGGAGGCCGTCTCTTTCGATGGTCATCTCCAGTACGTCGGTGCCTCCCTCTCCCGTCCACAAGGTCCTCATCTTCCTGCCGGCGAGATCGTAGAGGGACAGCTCGCCCATGGCTCCCGGAACGGCTCGGAACCTGATCCATGAATATCCCATGCAGTTGAAGACCTCAAGGAGCGCTTCGCTGCCTGGATTAGGACCGTCGGAGCCGAGTTCCAGCAGTGATACTGTAGTTGAGGGCATTCCCGAAAAATCGAGGATCAGGGTTCCCGGACCCACCGTACCCGGTTCATCCGAGAAGATGATCGGCTGCGAGAGGGTCCTTGCCGGCGCGAAGCCGTCCACAACGTTCAGGGAGTAGTTGCCGTTGAACCTCCCCGGGAAGCAGATGCCCCTGCCGGGTTCCAGCTGCGCTCCGGACTCGTTTGAGACAAGCACCAGTATCGAACCATCGTCCGTATTCTCAACAGCGATGAAATTCAATGTGGTGTCAGTCGGTTCGGGGACCGTTCCAAGGACACTGTTGATGGTGCAGTTCACCGCCTCCGAGGTCTCTAGCACCCTGTAACCGGAGTCCACCAGGGCGGCGAGGAAGTCCGGTCCCCCCAGGGGCCCGTTCCCGGTCAGTGATGCCACCACCTGATGCACACGGCCGGGAATGTCGATGTTCCCCACGTCCCTGCTCGGACCCCAGTTCTGCAGGAGATCGGGATACCTCAGGGTCTGGTCAGCGGTCCGGTTGCCGCTCATGAGAGCGATGTCCATGGCGTAGAACACGAGACCCCTGCAGCCTTTGATGACGGGGACTGTCGCCATGAAAAGCAGTGTATCCCGAGAGGCGCAGTAGCTCGGCAGACCGAAGGTATGGCGACCGTACGACTGCACATTGGCAAAGGCGCAATTGTCACGCTCGGTGGAGAAGATAGCGTTGTCCATGGCTACCTCGTAACATTCGGAGAACCAGTTCAGACGGCGGTCGTCGTACTCGCTCCAGAACAGTTCCGCCGAGGGCAGGATCAGGGAGTGGTCAGAAAGCACGAGAGCGGCCCGTATGGCCTTGCGTGTGTGCATGACCCTGGCTCCCGGGAGTACGATGTTCCCGGGGACCGAGCTCAATGACTGCATCTGGATGATCCCGCCGGCCTCACCGCCGGTGATGGTTCCGGAGGATCTTCTGAGGTTTCCGTCTCCGTCCACCGTAATCAGTACGTCGCCGTAGTTTTTATCGGGCCGGTAGGCGGAGACCGAACGGACATCTCCCTCCATGCCCTCCAGGCGGCATGTATTTATCGAATCAAGCATGGCGTATATCCCGTTGCTTCTGGTCCTGGTCAGGACAGGGGAAGTCCCTTCAAAGAGTGCTGTAACGTAATCGTTGCCTGGAGTGTACGGAGGCTCGACACCGCTTTCATGGGTTACAAAGACCGATGCGGGACCCGTAAGCGGACCGAACAGGTTCTTGAAGAAGGGCTGAAATGCCGGATACAGGTTCCAGCGCCCGAACCTCGGGACCACGTAGACGTAGAGACCTCGATCATCGTAGATGAGAAAACCGCCGTTCTCAGGCTGGATCATCGGAGGCTGGGGCAGACCATCTCCCCAGAATCTTCCCCAGAGGGTACCGTCTACATCAAGCCCCCTTATGGGAATGGGGTTCTCCGTCTCCAGGGAGAACCCGTCCGCTCCCTCCTTTTCGAATACCACGAGACTGGTTTCAGCGCCGCCAATCAGATAACATCCCATGATGGCAGTGTCCCATTTCCCGAGGATACCGTCGGAAGGATCATCTTGTCCGTGGAACCCGCCCTCCCCCACACAGAATACCAGGGGCACGGCCCTGTCCGAGCCCGGGAAATCGGGCAGATCCGTCGCAACTATCTCATTCCCGTCGTTGATGATCACCAGCTCCCCGCCCGCCGAAGCGGTACTGTCCCAGAGGATCACCGCACCGTTGAGCCTGTGTTCCTGATATCTCCGGTCCCCAATATCGCGGGCCCGGTAATCGCTGCAGGCCATCCCTGTTGGTCTGAAGGGAAGTTCCATCGAGAATGCTTCCTCCAGGAAGATATCGTCAAATCCGGGAGTGCAGAGGAACTCGTAGACCGTGAACCTGCAGCTGCCCCCTTCTTCCGTTACCGTGAAAAACTCGTCCCGGTCGCAGTAGACTTCGTAGTACGGAGAGGATGAGGGAAGCAGGTCGGTGGCACCGCAAAACAGTATGTTCTGAGTCTCGAGCAGGATATAGCCGAGCCTCCTGTCATTGTTCTTGATGGGGTACATGTTCAGCGCGATTATGTCCAGGTGCCTTGCGAACCGGTTCAGGACACTTGTAGTATCGTTGTAGTACTGCATCATGCCGCTGGAATCAAGGGTGCCGTACTTGGATATGAAGGAGAGCATCGGGAGGCCGATCTCTGACTCACACAGGTTACGGTAGCAAGCGACCATATCAACCCAGTCCCACGCGGTCTCGGGATTCTCGAGGAATTTTACGGCCGGTTCATCGAATCCGAATACGGCCACCACTTCTCCCGGGAACTGCCCGGCTGTGAGACCTACGTAATCGGACAGGTAATCAAGGGTTGCGTCATTGTGTTCCTGGGCGTATGGATCGGTCCAGAAACCACCTACAATTACGTTCATGCCGGTCGAACGAATGGAGTTCGCCAGCTCTTCGAACTCGTAATCAGTGGATATGAAGGAACCTGGCACCTCTTCCTGCTGCAGCTCCGTCCTTACCATGGCGGTATTGAAACCGAACCTCCGCGACTCTGCAAGGAGATCCAAAATGGGGTCCGTTGACGGGTCGACGCAGAACAAGGCGCAGTAATACCAGT
>CAZXEF010000144.1:0-7584 GCA_964639605.1 uncultured bacterium
ACATGGCCCAGCTTTCGGAGACATTCCCGACACTGGACTGCTCCCAGTGCATACTGACCCCGAAGATGGTGGCGGCGGGAAAGCACAAGAACATTCAGCTGATGACCTACTCCGAGGTTGAAGAGGTCTCCGGATACGTGGGGAACTTCAATGTGCGGATCAGGAGAAAGGCTCCCTTCGTGGACTGGTCCACGTGCACCGGCTGCGGTCTGTGCATGGAGAAATGCCCGGCAAAGGTCCCCTCGGAGTTCGACAGAGGGCTCTCCACCCACGGAGCGATCTACATCCCCTTCCCCCAGGCGGTCCCCAACAAGCCTGTAATAGACAAGGACAGCTGCATCTACTTCAAGACCGGCAAATGCCGGCTCTGTGAGAAGACATGCGAGATAGGCGCCATCAAGTTCGACCAGGAGGACCAGATCATAGAAGAGGAGGTCGGGGCCATAATAACCGCCACAGGCTACGAGACCCTGCCGGTGACAGAGCTTCAGGAGTACGGAGCCGGTGAGGTTCCCGATGTCATTGACGGCCTGGCCTTCGAAAGACTGCTTTCCGCCTCAGGGCCCACCAGCGGAGAGGTCAGGAGGCCATCAGACGGCAAGGTGCCGAAAGAAGTGGTCTTCGTCCAGTGCGCCGGATCCAGGGATCCGGAGAGGTACAGACCCTACTGCTCCAAGATATGCTGCATGTACACCACGAAGCATGCCCTTCTGTACAAGCACAGGGTCCATGACGGACAGCCTTACATCTTCTACATAGACATCAGGACCGGGGGCAAAGGGTACGAGGAGTTCTATCACAACGCGGAGCAGGAGGAGGGGATAATCTACCTCCGGGGAAAGGTTGCGAAGATCTTCCGTGACGGCGACAAGACCACTGTCTGGGGCACCGATACCCTCACCGGAAGGAACGTGGAGATCCAGGCGGACCTTGTCGTCCTTGCCACCGCCGTCGTACCCAGGGACAGCACTGCCGAACTTGTCAAGAAGCTGAGGATACAGACCGGTCCGAACGGTTTCCTTTCCGAGGCCCACCCGAAACTCAGACCGGTGGAGAGCATCAACAGCGGGTTCTTCATGGCCGGTGTCGCCCAGGGCCCGAGGGACATACCTGAGACGGTGGCCCAGGCAAGCGGCGCGGCCTGCAAGGTCATATCCCTTTTCTCCAGGGACCACCTGGAACAGGACCCCGCCATAGCCTGGGTGGACGAGGAGCTTTGCGGAGGGTGCAGGATATGCATTTCCGTCTGTCCCTACGACGCCCGTGAATACGACGAGGACAAGGACATAGCAACAGTGAACGAAGCTCTGTGTGAAGGCTGCGGCTCCTGCGTGGCTGCATGCGCCTGCGGCGCCACGCAGCAGAGGAACCTCTCCGACTCTCAGATCAAATCAATGGTCACAGCAAGCCTGGGAGGTGAGTGATGTTCGAGCCCAGGATAGTCTGCTTCCTCTGCACCTGGTGCACCAGCGCCGGCGCCGACCTGGCGGGTACGTCCCGGCTGCAGTACAGGCCCAACGGTGTCAATATCAAGTTCATGTGCTCGAGCAGGGTCGACCCTGAGCATGTCCTGTGGGCATTTCGAGAGGGTGCTGACGGCGTCCTCATCGGAGGGTGCCACCCGGGTGACTGCCATTACCAGGACGGGAACTACAGGACGCAGGCAAGGGTGGCCCTCCTGTATCGTCTGCTTGATGATTTCGGCGTAGACAGGGCCCGGCTCCGGCTCGAATGGATATCCGCGGCGGAGGGAACCAAATTCGCCAGAGTAATGAACGAATTCACCGAGGAGCTGCGTTCCTTGGGACCGATCAAACTAGCGGCAAGGGAGATGGCAAAATGACAATACCGTCCGATAAGCCCCTGGACGAGCTGGTCCCCATCTTCTTCATGGGGAAAAGGTACGAGGTGCCGGCAAGTCTGACCATTCAAAAGGCCCTGGAATATGCTGGTTACCAGCATGTGCGTGGCTGCGGATGCAGGGGCGGGGTCTGCGGAGCCTGCGGTACCGTGTTCAGGATACCCGACAGCTACAAGCTCCAGGTGGGGCTTGCCTGCCAGACCGTTGTCCAGCCCGGAATGTATCTCATGATAATGCCCTACTACCCGGGCAACAGGACAGAATTCGACATCGAGGAGCTCAAGGGTACCGGAGGCGAAGTGGCGGCCCTCTACCCGGAGATATTCAAGTGCATAGGATGCAACGCCTGCACCATGGGCTGCCCCATGGACATAGACGTGATGCACTACATGGCCCAGGCCATCAGGGGTGATATACCGGGAGTGGCCGTGACATCCTTCGACTGCATCATGTGCGGCCTGTGCGCCTCGAGATGCCCTGCGGAGGAAGTCCAGTTCAATGTGGCCATCCTCGCAAGGAGGCTGAACGCAAGGTACAGGATTCCCAGGGCCGAACATCTGGAGAAGCGGGTCAGGGAGATAAAGGAGGGCAGGTTCGAGGAGCCTCTGCAAGATCTCATGTCGAAATCCATTGACGAACTCAAGAAGATGTACAGTGCCAGGGAGACGGAACCCCAGATGGCGGAGGATGACTGGACACCTCAGGATGCGAGGTACGTCTGATGCATGTAACAATTGGACAGGAGGTCAGCGATGCCGTATCCTGAATCACTGAAGAAGCTAATAGAAAAAGTTGAGGCCACCCGTCCTGAAAGGGTGGAGCGCAAGAAGAAGGGGGAGGAGTTCCCGGCCCTGAAGCTGGAGGAGCGCGACCCGATCCTCAAGGCTTTCCATCCAGACTTCATCGAGGGGACCCGGAGGGAGATAAAGGTCGGCCCCAGCAAGGGCTACAGTATCAGCAACGAGTTCGTGGACCTGCTGGAGGCCAGGAGCAGGATGAACCCCGACCTGGTGGACCTCTCCACCCCTGATTACGAGACGGATGTACTTGTGATAGGCGCCGGCGGCGCCGGAACCGCTGCGGCCATCCTCGCGGCCGAGAACGGGGCGAAGGTCCTCATCGCCACCAAGCTCCGCCACGGCGACGCGAACACCATGATGGCCGAGGGAGGTATTCAGGCAGCCGACAAGGTCGGTAAGGATTCCCCGTACTACCATTACCTGGACGTCCTTGGCGGCGGGCACTTCGTTAACGATCCCGAACTTGTCTACACCATGGTCACCAACGCCCCGGACGCGCTCAGGTGGCTGGAGGGCCTCGGGGCATCCTTCTCCAAGTTCGAGGACGGCACCATGAAGACCATGCACGGCGGTGGCACATGCAGGAAGAGGATGCACTACGCCGCCGACATCACTGGTGCCGAGATAATGAAGACCATCCGGGACGAGGCCCGCAACCACAAGGACAGGATAGACGTGATAGAGTTCTGCCCGGCCGTGGAGCTTGTCCTTGACGACCAGGGACGCTGTGCAGGGGCCGTGCTATACAACCTCGAGACGGCCGAGTACCACTTCGTGAAGGCCAGGGCCGTCGTCATAGCCACTGGAGGCAGCGGCAGGCTGCACATCCAGGGATTCATGACCACCAACCACTATGGAGCGACCGCTGACGGCATAGTCATGGCCTACAGGGCCGGCGTGCCCATTTCCTTCCTTCATACCGTGCAGTACCACCCCACCGGTGTAGTATTCCCCGAACAGGCGGAGGGGATCCTCATCACTGAGAAGTTCCGGGGTGCCGGAGCGAACGTCCTCAACGTCCACGGTGAACAGTTCGTCTACGAGCGCGAGCCCAGGGACGTGGAAGCCGCCTGCATTATCAGGGAATGCAGCCCGAAAGGCAGGGGCAACGGCGTTCCCACCCCCACGGGCAAGTTCGGCGTCTGGCTGGACTCACCGATGATAGACATGCTGAAGGGAGAGGGCACCGTAAGGAAGGAATTCCCCGGCAAGCACATCCTCTTCAGGAGGTTCGGAATAGACATCTCGAAGGAACCGATGCTCATCCACCCGACGCTCCACTACCAGAACGGCGGACTGGACGTCAACAGCAGCTGTGAGACGAAGATCCCCGGTCTCTACGCCGCGGGCGAGGTGACCGGAGGGGTCCACGGCGAGAACAGGCTCATGGGCAACTCCCTCCTCGATGTGATAGTCTTCGGAAGGATAGCCGGCACCCGGGCCGCGGAGTACGTCAGGAACTCAGGTGAGACCGGTCAGCCGAACCTTGATCACGTCAAACGCTACAACGAGGAAGTGGACAAGGCGGGCATAGAGGAAGACAGGATAGCCCCCATGCTCCTTCCCGACTACAGCAATCCGGAGGTCAGGGAGAGGCAGCTCACCAAGGACTACTTCGGAACCCTGTCCGGATGACGGGAGAGGAGGATAAATGAGTAAACCCAAGGTAGCCTTATACTGGGCGGCCAGCTGCGGCGGATGCGAGATAGCAGTCCTGGACATAGGCGACAGGATACTCCCCCTCTCCGAAGCCGTGGATATAGTCTTCTGGCCCTGCGCCATCGACATCAAGTACGATGACGTGCGGGCCATGGAGGACGGGGAGATAGACCTTTGCCTGTTCAACGGGGCCATCCGCAATTCGGAGAACGAGGAGATGGCGAAGCTCCTCAGGCGGAAGTCCAAGATACTGGTGGCCTACGGTTCATGCGCCTACGAGGGATGCATCCCCGGCTTGGCGAACCTGAAGACAAGGAAGGAGATCCTCCAGAGGAACTACATAGACATCCCCTCCATGGACAACCCGGAAGGAACCATGCCCAGGACCAGGACCGAGGTCCCCGAGGGTGTACTGGAGCTCCCTGAGCTGTACGACACGGTCTTCACCCTGGACCAGGTGGTTGATGTGGACTACTACGTTCCGGGCTGTCCTCCCGTTGCTGACCAGACATGGGCGGTGCTGGAGGCGGTGCTGGAGGGGAACCTGCCGGAGAAGGGCAGTGTCGTCGGAGCGGGAACCAAGATAGTCTGTGACGACTGTCCCCTGGAGAAGAAGGAGACCAAGATCTCCGCTTTCATAAGGCCGCACATGATAGAACCCGAACCGGATCGGTGCCTGCTGGAGCAGGGCATCTACTGCGCCGGGATAGGTACCAGGGCCGGCTGTGAAGCCCTGTGCCCTTCAGTGGGAATGCCATGCAGAGGCTGCTACGGACCGCCGCCGGGAGTCTTCGACCAGGGAGCCAAGATCGTCAGCGCACTGGGCTCGGTCATCGATTCCCAGGACCCTGACGAGGTGGATAGGATAATGTCGCAGATACCCTGCCCCGCGGGTCTCTTCTACCGTTTCAGCCTGCCCCATTCGATACTCCGGAGGAAGACCACAGATGACTACAAAGATTAGCATAGATCCCGTAACCCGCCTGGAGGGCCACGGCAAGATCGAGATCTTCCTTGATGATACGGGCAACGTAGAGAACGTCTACTTCCAGGTGCCCGAGCTGCGGGGTTTCGAGACCTTCTGCGAGGGTCATCCCGTGGAAGAGCTTGCCCGAATCACCACCAGGATCTGCGGTGTCTGCCCTGAAGCGCATCATATGGCTTCTGCCAAGGCGGCGGACGCGGTCTACGGAGTGGACCCGCCCCCCACCGCCAAGAAGCTGAGGGAGCTGCTCTACAGCGCCTTCTATGTCACAGATCACGCTACCCACTTCTACATCCTCGGAGGACCGGACTTTATAGTCGGACCGGATTCCGACCCAAAGGTCAGGAACATCCTGGGCGTGATAGCAAAGGTCGGCAAGGAAGTGGGCCTCCAGGTCATCAACACCCGGCACCGCTGCCACCAGGTGATAAAGACCCTCGGGGGCAAGACAATCCATCCCGTTTCCTCCATCCCGGGCGGGGTCTCCAAGGGCCTCAGCGAGGAGGAGAGGAAGGAGATAGAGCAGGTTGCCCGTGACGCAGTGGAGTTCGGCAAGTTCAGCCTGAAGGCCTTCGAGGATATAGTTCTTTCCAACAAGACCTATGTGGACATGATAATGCACGACGGTTACCGGCATGACACCTACAACATGGGCACCGTGGACGAGAACAACCACATCAACTTCTACGACGGCATGGTGCGGGTCACCGATCAGGACGGCAAGGAGTTCGCAAAGTTCCACCCGAAGGACTACCTCGACCATATAGCAGAGCGGGTCGAGCCCTGGTCCTACCTGAAGTTCCCCTACCTGAAGAAGGTGGGCTGGAAGGGCTTTGTTGACGGTAAGGACAGCGGTGTATACAAGGCCACGCCCCTCTCCAGGTGCAACGCTGCCGACGGCATGGCAACTCCGCTCGCCCAGGAGCAGTACGAGAAGATGTACGATACCCTGGACGGCAAGCCCGTGAACGCCACGCTGGCTACCCACTGGGCACGCCTTGTGGAACTGCTGTACGCCGCCGAGCGGATGCTGGAGCTGGTCACTGACCCTGAGATAACTTCAGACAAGTTCAGGACCATACCAACTGGCATACCTTCCGAGGGAGTGGGCGAAGTGGAAGCCCCCAGGGGTACCCTCTTCCATCATTACATCACCGACGAGAACGGCATAGTGAAGAAGGTGAACCTGATAGTGGGCACCACCAACAACAATGCCGCCATCTGCATGTCTCTCAAGAAGGCAGCGCAGACAGTGATAAAGGACGGGAACGTAGGACAGGGAATACTGAACCTGGTTGAAATGGGGTTCCGGGCGTACGACCCCTGCTTCGGCTGCGCCACCCATTCGCTTCCCGGTTCAATGCCCCTGATAGTGAACGTCTACAAAAGCAGTGGAGAGCTTCTGGAGACCATAAGAAGGGACTGAACGCAGACTTCCACCCTTGACTTAAAGCGCATCTTTCCTATAATGGCTAACTGCGGACGCGGGGTGGAGCAGTCTGGTAGCTCGTTGGGCTCATAACCCAAAGGTCACAGGTTCGAATCCTGTCCCCGCTACCAATAATTTAAGTGCTTGTAATACAATAGATTAAAGCGGTCGTTGTGACCGCTTTTTTTATTGGTTAATAATATTGTTCCCAGCAATACTCCCAGCAGTATATTTGTATAATAAGGGTATTTTAGGGAAAATTGGGTAAGAAATAAGGGATAAAATATGTTCGTATAGACTGTTTTTAGCGCATATATACTATTTGATTTCCATATTAGTTTTTGTCAACAGCATTTTGAAAATCCACACGTCTTACAGACAATACATCCTTCAGCAGAATGAAGTGTTCCGCCACAATCAGGACAAACTCCAGCCATTTCCACAGAACGAGGTATGGGCGTTTCTGAAAGGAGCCTGACTAACTCTGCTGATTTGACGCCGTTTGAGAGCACCGGGATTTTCGCAAGAGGAAACTTCACCATTTCGATATAGCGTGAAAGGGCGACTGCTATGGCGTCCGAACATGAAAAGATTTGGTGATTATTCTGCCAAACCGGCGAAGGGCATCTAATTCCTTTTAATTGAGCAACAATCTCACTCACATCGACTCCGCTCCGGAGAGCAAGAGAAATAAGTCTACTGATAGCCTCTGACTGACTCGATGTACATCCACCGGACCGACCCATCTGGCAGAAAACCTCACAGAGCCCCTCATCATCACGGTTCACCGTGACGTAAAGGTTCCCGCAACCGGTCTTTATCTTTTCTGTCTCACCGGTTGTAAATTGAG
>CAZXEF010000145.1:0-4461 GCA_964639605.1 uncultured bacterium
CCGTATCCAAGGAGGAGATGGAGGCAGGGGATCACAGACTGGTATGGGAACTAACAGACGGTGAAGGCATACCCGTCCCTTCGGGCATCTACCGGGTGCGTATATCCTCACGGGAATGGTCCGGCTGCACCGGCCTGCTGGTGGTGCGCTAGGATCTTCTTGACGCATGGAGATTGCAGGGGGCGGTATTCCCGCCCCCTTTTCGTTCACTTCAGGACAGATACCGTACCATCTCCGTAGTTGACCACGTAAACGGATGTACCGGAGGGAGTGGAGCAGATGCTGGAGGGGGATGAACCCATATCCAGCACTGCCACTACACTGTTGTCCGAGGTCCTAATGAGGGATACCGTGTTCCCGCTGCTGTTGGCTGCGTAGACGCATTCTCCGTCGGGATGTGCACACAGTCCCCAGGGACCGTTGCCCACGTTGATCGTGTCCACGATTGTGTTGTCCGAAGTCCTCACAACAGCCACAACGTCGTTGTTGTAATTGGACACGAAGACAAAATCGCCCGAAGGCAGGGAGCATATCCCTGTGGGATGGGTGAACAGGTCCACCGTATCCACAACAGTGTTGTCGGAGGTCCTTATCACGGACATGTCATTGGATCCGAAGTTCGTCACATAGACGTAATCCCCCGAAGGGAGAGGGCATACCCGGTAGGGATCGGTGCCCACAGTGACAGTGTCCACGACAGTGTTGTCCGATGTGCGGATCACACAGACGCTGTTGTCGTCCCTGTTCGTGACGTAGACGAACTCCCCGGAAGGGAGCGCGCAGATCCCAACAGGCCTGTTCCCTACGCTTATGGTCTCGACCACTGTGTTATCAGAGGTCCTTACCACAGATACGCCCCCAGATCCCCAGTTGGCCGTGTAGACGAACTCACCCGATGGAAGGATGCATATCCCGTAGGGCGAATCGCCCACGGGAACTGTGGTCCAGACGGTGCTGTCGCCGGTTCTTATCACGGTCAGGACGTTATCGTACCTGCTGGTGACATAGACGTAATCCCCCGTAGGGGTGGATACTGCGTCCCAGGGATCGCGACCGACGCTGACCGTGGCTACCGTGGAATCGGGGATGGGGTCGAAGGTGAGGACCTGGATCTCGTTGCTCCAGCTGGATACATCCTCGGAGTTGGTGGTTAGGAGCGCGTAATAGTAAATGGTGGAAGGGGCTGCAGTCTCATCCACGAAGGTGGTGTCCAGCTTCCAGTCGATCTCGCACAGCAGGTCGGCCATGGAAGTGTCGCCCTCTATTTTGGGGAACAGGGACCTGTAGAGCCTGTAGCTTTCGAAATTCGGCTCCGGGCAGGACGACCAGGAAAGCTCGGCGTACTCCCATGTGAGTTCAGAAAGTGTGAGTACGGATGGAGTCGGAGCCTCCACTTCCGGAGTCGTGATGGGAGCCTCGTTGCTCCATACACCGTTGCCATCGGTATCGGTCGTCCTGAGGGCATAGTAATAGTCGGTGTCCCAGGTGACGGACCCGTCGGTAAAGAGAGTGGCGAGGCGGTCGTCTATCACCGCCAGTTCCACCGCTGAAGATGGATTGGACTGGATGTCCGGTGATTCCGACCTGTACAGGACATAGGAACAGAATCCCTGGTCCGTGCACATGGTCCAGGAAGCGGTGACCCGGCAGATGCTCATCGCCCCGTCAGAGGAACCTCTCTCTTCAGCGGCGGTGCTGTGTGCCGGACCTGATGCCCCTGCGTCCGTTGAACCGGTGAAGGTGACCGAGAGGGTGGAGGGGGAGATCTCGGGTCCGGAGGGTCCGGTGCTGTCCCCGCAGGAGATGAGCAGAATAATTGTAATTGCAGATAAGCCGATAGCTTTGATCATGATTCCGTTTCCAATCAGGGTGTTCCACCAGTACGCCGGCAACTTGAAGATTGAGACGGAACGGGGCTCCTGTCAAACCCAGATTCCCGTTTCGCTCATGGAAGCCGTATTCTGAACCTGCACCTGTCGTCTCCGGCCAGTACGCTCTCCAGCACTTCCACCTCTGTGAGCTCGTTGAACAGTACATCGTACATCCACTTGTGGAAACCGCCGCTGCAGTAGCACCAGTCCATGGGTATATCCATGTCTTCCCTGAGTATGGCTCCTCTTGCCAGCGGGCAGTGGCACGCAAGGTACCGCTTCCTGACCGGGTCGCTCTCGATGAGCCAGTCCTTCGGAGCATAGGGTATCTTGGTAAAGTAGAGGTAATCGCCTTTCCGGACCGCGGACAGAAGCTCCTGGTCATTTTTCACCAGTTCCACCACCTCAGGCGTGATCTCCTGCTCGTACCAGGCTTTGCCTTCATCAACGTGACGCTGAAGCTCCCTTACCCTCTCTTCATGGAGTTCTCTGAGGAAATCGTCTATCGAATCCGCCCTGCGGTATATCTCCGCGAACCCTGCGAAGCTCTCCCGTGGTATTCCGTGATGGTTGTCCGCCAGGATCTCGTGGCAGGTATCCTCTCCTTCGTCAATGAGCCTTTGGACCATTGTGAGGGTGTTGTCTACGTACGTCTCGGGGGGCGAACCGAGAGGGGGGGTTCGAAGGCCGTCAAAGATCCTGGCCTGGCAGTCGGTACCCATTTCTGATATCAGTTTCTCCGAGATTGAGTCAAGGACTTCTAGCCCGCTGAAGGTGGATATGATGTAGATATAGACCTGATGCTGTCCGGTGAAGTAGAAGTACCTTGCAAGATCGATGAACCGCTGCATGGAGTTCTTTCCGGTCTCGACGAGTTCGCGGAAGTAGCTCCTGACATTTTCGACTGAGGTATTGTCGATCCCGCCGTCCATACCGTCCAGGTAGTCCTTCAGCTCCCTTACGTTCTCAAGGGCGGCCTCGATATCATCTTCCTCGAAATTCCTGGAGATCAGATACTCCCTGAAACCTTCTATTCCCATTTAATGCCCTCTTTCATGCAGGACCGCCGGAACGAGCTGCCGGGAGTCTGCGCATGTCAGTGAAGGTGACTCTTCAACCCGGAGGACCATTATCCACCAGTCATTTCGGCACCGAAAGCAGCACCAGCTCACCGGGCCATCTTTCTCCGAAGGGAGTGCCCTCGTAATCGCCCAGTACCTCTGTGACCCTGAAACCGGCCCTTTCGAGGAGGTGCTCCGCCTCGTACCTGAAGATGTACCTCAGGCTGAATTCGTGCACCTGCCTGCAGGTAGTCCCATCAGGATTCTCCACATGGTAAATGATCTGGCACTGCAGAACCTGGAGCGCCAGATCTACGGAGGGGTTCCGCAGCCGTCTTGTGACCTTCCTTCCATCGGGCATGATGAAGGGGGGCTCTTCACCGTACTCTTCGGACCTGGAACCGTCCAGGATGTATTCCATGGATGGATTGAAGAGGTCGAGAACGAAGGTTCCGTCAGCCGTTATATGCTTCCTCGAAAGCTGGAGGCAGCTCAGCTGGTCCCTGACCGTAAGGAGATGCTGGAACGCCCTGAAGGGGACGGTGATCAACGGGAACCGGCTTCTCATAGTGAAGTCCCTCATGTCAGCGAGGATAAGTGAGACTCGCGATGCCGTAACCGGATCCTCTGTTGAGAGCCTGTCCCTGCACACCGCCAGCATACTCTCGGAGCTGTCCAGCCCGACGACATCGATGCCTGCCCTTGCCATGGGGATGAGTATCCTGCCGGTCCCGCATCCCAGTTCGAGGACAGGGCCGCGGGTTACCGCCGCGAGGTCCGTATAGAAGCTTACATCATTCCTCTGTGAGTAGAGGGGGCTGTGGTCATAGAACTCCGAACTCCACTGGTAGCCGCATTTTTCGATCTTCATAGCCTCGACTTTCAGAATGGATTTCACGGAATTATGTGAAAGATCGTGCAAGTTTGCCAATCATGGCCGTCTCCTTTACGTATTATGCTGGCCGCCTGATGCGCTGAGTGCTTGATGGTACGCTTTCACATACTTGACATGAAACAGCCTATCCCTATATTAACCGCCGTGATACAGTGTCTTTGAAAATTGGTCAGGTCCACAGGCTCTTGTTGAGATCGTGTTCCCCCATTCTCAGGACAATCTGATATCCATTTTTGCGACTATTCGGGTCGCAGCAGCCGGCTGTAGTTTGCCGGGTATGAGAGCTTCGGAGTGTCCGAAGCGCCGGGTGAAAAGCCCGGTTATGGAGGGTTTTGGAACCCTCGGGAATGGAGTTATTCTTGAATAACAAACTGTTTGTTGGCGGTCTTTCGTGGGGAACCACGGATAAGGAACTCAGGGAAGCCTTTGAGCCTTACGGCAGCGTTGCCGAAGCTAAGGTAATCAAGGAGCGCGATTCTGGCAGGTCACGCGGTTTCGGTTTCGTAACCTTCGATAACGAAGACGAAGCCACAGCTGCGGTAGAGGCCATGAACGAATCTGAGCTTGATGGTCGCAACATCAGAGTGGATTTCGCTCACGACAAACGCTAAAGGAGTAATTCTCCATTAGTGTG
>CAZXEF010000145.1:4471-7488 GCA_964639605.1 uncultured bacterium
TGCAGGTTGGCAAGTTCTGCTTTCAAGTTATCGAATTCTCCATTAGTGTGGGCAGCCCGTTCGCGGGCTGCCCTTTTTTATTCTTCGGGGACTTTACACCGGTGCTGCTGTGAGATTAGAGTAGCATATACCAACCATCTGATTTGGAGGGAAAGATGAAGAAGTCCGCAGTGTCCGTTCTTTTTATCGTAACCTTGGCGATGGCATTCGGAATGCCTGATGTCCCGGCTGTTCCGGATGTGGATATCCCGGATATAGAGATCCCGGGCCTCGATATCCTCGAGAGCGTACAGATCCAGCTTGATGAGCTGATAAATGCCACCGACTCTCTCAAGTGGCTTATACCCGAGCTTTCGGCACTGGACGATGTCTCAGCGAAACTCGAGGAACTCAGGGAGACCGACCCCGACGTGATAGGTCTTCAGGAGCGGATCGATGCGCTGAGAGGGGAACTTGAGGTAGCACGGGACGAGATAGAGGCCGTGACCGGAGGGATAACCGATGATGTGCAGCAGATGCGCACTTCCATCGACACCTTCGTTGATGGCCTTCCCATCCCTTCCGCTTCCGATTAGCTTCCGGGACTTTCCGGACGGGGGAGGTTCGTCCTCCCCTTTTTCCTTACCTTCACAGGATTACATCTCCCAGCACAGAAACGCATAGACATCAGCGGTCCAGCCTATTATCTCTCATAATAAAGGGGCACCGTTCTCTGTAATGCAAAGGTAGAAGGGAGCTGTCATGGGGCCGCTATGCAGAACGTTCCTTCTGTCATTTCTTGTTCTTATCACTTCTTCCCGGAATGCAGAGGGAGAATATCCGTGCGAGAAGAACCTGATCGAGGTGATGTTCATCGATGGGTCCAGGGTACGCCTGAGAGAAGGCGGACTGGTGGATCTGTCCGATGCACGTGCTCTTGAAGGTCTGGACGATGTTCTTACGATTACAGACGGGTACCAGTGGTTCAGATTCTCAGAGGTTCCAGAGGATGAGATCGACTCGATGGAGGCCAGGGGGGAGGAGCTTTCCGGCTGCGACATCTACAATCTGAACAATATCTACAGACTTCATTATTCCGGGAACGTGAGCGTATGGGAACTCTCTGAAAGGCTGCAGGAGCTGCCCGGCGTGCTCAGGGCCATGCCGGTACCACTGCCTGTGCCACTGCCGATACCGCCAGATTACCAGAGCTATCAGGGATACCTGAATTCCGCAAGTTCAACTCCCACAGGGATAAACGCCTACTATGCCTGGTCACAGGGTGGGGGCGATGGTACGGGGGTGACGGTGTGCGATCTGGAATACAGCTGGAACTATTCGCACAACGACCTGTCCAGGTTGCCGGGCTCACAGATCAATACCGGGGTGGTAGACCCTTTCAGCGACAACAATCATGGGACAGCGGTGGTGGGAGAGATGGTATCGGACCACAACGGGTGGGGAACCACGGGGATCTGCAATGGAGCGGGGCTGAAGACCTGCGGAACCTATTACGGGACGCCGTCACCTCAATGGAACGTAGCCGGAGCGGTGACACTGGCGATATCCAACCTCGGTGCCGGGGATGTGATCCTTATAGAACAGCAGTGGGAATATGTTCCCGGCTCAAATGACTACGTCCCGATAGAATGGTGGGGATCCTATTCACCTAATCCCCAGCAGTACAATTCGGTGTATGTCGCTATCCAGAATGCCGTGGCGAACGGTATCCACGTGGTGGAACCCGGAGGCAACGCAGTGAACGGCGGAGGCGCGAACATGGACCTGATGCCCTGGTTAGGGGACAGTGGCGCAATAATAGTGGGAGGGGGAGGAGCCTATCCCGGCGGTACATGGCCAGGCGGCGACCTGCAGAGGCTCTTCTACTCCAACTACGGAGCGCGAATCACCAGTCGGGGCTGGGGCGAGAATGTGGTCACAACCGGTTACGGGACCCTCTATAACTCCGAGGGTGTCGATTACTTCTACGCATCCGGCTTCTCAGGCACATCCAGCGCTTCCCCGGTAGTCGCCGGGGCCGTTGCCTGCTGTGTAGGATACTGGGTCTGCAACGGCAATCCCGCGGCGACGCTGACACCTTCGCTCCTGAGGAACGTACTGACCATTACAGGTACACCGCAGGTCTATCCGCCCTCCGGAAATATCGGGAGCAGGCCTGATCTGGCGGGCGCTTTCGCGTACCTCTACGGTATGGGTGGAATCGGTACCGAAGGTGAAGGGTCTTCATCGGGGATCTTCGTCTATCCGAATCCCGCAAGGACAGGAGTCAGCGTGGATATACTGCCCTGCCCAGGCGAATGTAGCCAGGTCTCGGGAATCGAGGTGTACGATATCGCTGGAAGGTGCATGGCTTCACTCAGGCCAACGGTGTCCGGGCAGGAAAGTGCCCGTTATATCTGGAACTGCAGGGATCAGAACGGTGCCTGCGTTCCTGGCGGTATTTATATCGTTGCAGGATACCATGATGGAGAATTAGCCGCGGAACAGGTGGTCGTTATCGGCAGGTGATGCCACTGTGCCAGGATCAGATCATGCGGATCATCAGATATAACCGGATCTTGAAGGGTGAAGGATCAAATGGGTGGGTTCTTCGGAGTAGTTTCAGAGGCAGACTGCACGGACGATGTATTCTATGGCACTGACTACCATTCACATCTGGGCACCATGCGCGGAGGGATGGCGATAAAGGGCCCGGACGGGATCGACAGGGCGATCCATGACATTACAAGCGCGCAGTTCAGGTCCAAGTTCGAGGAGGATCTGGCGCGGATGAACGGGAACTCCGGCATCGGCGTGATAAGCGACTTCGATGACCAGCCCCTGATAATAGGCTCGCATCTTGGCAGGTACGCGATAGTCACGGTCGGTGTGATAAACAACCTTGACGGAATAGTCAGGGATGTCTTCAGGAACCGTTCGGGTCACTTCTCGGAGATGGCCTGGGGAGAAGTCAGTCCCACAGAGGTAGTGGCGATGCTCATCAATCAGGAAGACTCATTTGCAGCGGGACTTCAGAG
>CAZXEF010000146.1:0-2960 GCA_964639605.1 uncultured bacterium
CACAAGACCAGGGGAGAGCCTGTTCCAGGCCTCTATCTGGACGTTGCGGTTGTCGCTCCCTGCCAGCAGCCTGAACATCAGGAGTCCCAGGGCGTATACATCACTTCTAGGATCCTGAGCCCTTGCTCCCACTGCTTCGGGCGGTGAAAAGGGAGTGTCGGGTATGCCCCTTGCCCCTCCCAGTATCAGGTGATCGCCGGCAGGGGTCACGAGTACATTTTCCGGGCCCAGATAGCCGACCCGGAAACCGGCGTCGTGAAGTCTCCTTAGAATGACCAGCATTTTCCGGCCCACGTCCATGGCCCTGGACTCGGTTAGGGCGCCATCCCTCATTATCCGCTGGAGATAGAGCTCGGCTCCATGGGGAAACGAGAAGAGGAGTATCCTGGCTCCGCTTTCCGTTGCGGGTTGCATCTCCGAATCGGCATGCAGTATGCCGCTGACCGAAGGCCATTCCCCGGGGGGTATGCCGCCATGGTCACCGTTGCTGATCTCAGCCAGCATGGGTCTTCCCCGGACCTCGACCCTGGCAAGGAGGTAATCCTCCTCTTCAAGGAGTATCTTACCGCCCTCGGCCACAGTGGCCAGGAGATCAGAAAGCATGACCGTCCGATGAGTAGTTGGGAGCTTCCTTGGTTATCATCACATCATGTGCATGGCTCTCCTTGAGCCCGGCTGAAGTGATCCTGACGAACCTTGCCCTGGCGTGCAGTTCAGGTACCGTGGGACTGCCCACATAGCCCATACCCTGTCTCAGGCCTCCCAGCAGCTGGTTCAGATAATCGATGAGGGGACCCTTGAAGGGCACCATCCCCTCGATGCCCTCCGGAACGTATTTCTTCTCGGTCCTGTCGGTCTGGAAATACCTGTCCGCGCTTCCCTGCTTCATTGCTCCGATGGATCCCATCCCCCTGTATATCTTGTATTTCCTGCCCTTGTAGATGGTGGTTCCGCCGGGACTTTCCGATATCCCAGCCAGAAGGCTCCCGATCATAACCGAGGAGGCTCCCGCTGCCAGGGCCTTCACTATGTCCCCTGAGAACTTGATCCCTCCGTCGGCGATCACAGGTACTTCGTAGGGACGCGCAGCCTCGGCGCAACAGTTCACGGCCGTGATCTGAGGACAGCCTACCCCGGCTATCACCCTCGTAGTGCAGATGGAGCCGGGTCCGACCCCGACTTTTATCCCGTCCGCTCCAGCCTTGATCAGGTCTTCGGTGGCTTCGGAGGTCACAACATTTCCAGCAACTACGGCCACGTCCGGGAACTGCTGCTTGATTGACCTGACAGTCTCAAGGACCTTTACTGAATGTCCGTGGGCAGTGTCCACGAAGATACAGTCGACTCCAGCCTCCACCAGAAGAGCGGACCTCTTCATCGCATCCGTTCCCACTCCCACCGCCGCGCCGGCCCTGAGACGCCCCGAAGTGTCCTTGCAGGCGTTCGGGTAGTTGATGGCGTTGTGTATGTCCTTTACGGTTATCATGCCCATCAGATGCCGGTCAGCGTCCACCAGGGGCAGCTTCTCGAGCCTGTGTCTCCTCAGCAGGACAAGAGCCTCCTCCAGTGTCGTGTCCGGAGGGGAGGTGATCAGCCTGTCCCATGGGGTCATGAGGTTCCGCACGGGCGTATTCTCATCAGCCTCGAACTGGTAATCGCGGTTTGTCAGCATTCCCGCCAGCCTGCCTTCGGACAGGACCGGAAATCCGGAAACCCCGTGTTTCCGTGAGAGGTCAAGTGCCTCGGCGATATCGGAGCCGATGTCAAGCGTTACAGGGTCGACTATCACTCCGCTCTCCGCTCTCTTGACCCTTCGGACATGTTCCGCCTGCCTCGTGGGGGAAAGATTCTTGTGGATCACGCCCATCCCGCCCTCCTGAGCCAGGGCTATGGCCATATCAGCCTCTGTGACGGTGTCCATGGCGGCGCTGAGAATAGGGATGTTCAGAGCTATATCAGCAGTCAGGCGGGTAGTCAGGTCCGCCTCTGAGGGAAGTATCTCGGACCTCCCGGGCAAAAGAAGGATATCATCGTATGTGAGTGCTTCACCGCTGTTGGAAAGTTCCATGTTCAGCTCTCCGTTCGACAATTGCAGGTATCAGTCGCACCAGTATATGAATCTGCCGCACGAGGGGCAGGTCTCTACCTGATCATTCCTGTTCTGGGATGCGAAGAACGCTGTCGGCAGCTGTGTGAGACAGCCGCTGCATCGCAGGTTGACCACGGGAACAACGGCGTTTCCATAATGCCCGGCCAGCCTGTCGTACATGTCGCGGTGTTTGCGGTCAATGGTGGAGGCAAGTTCCGCTCTCATCTTGCGAAGCTCTTTCACAGCCGAGTCAGGTGAGAGACCTAGTTTCTTCTCCTGCTTGTTGATATCATTGTTTGCAAGGTCTGAGATCATTACGTCCAGGTCGTGCAGGCTGATGAGTTTCTCCAGCTCTTTATTCATCGGGTATGTTTCCCTCGTATATGAACTTCAGTATAGATGCGGCTTCTGATGGCGAGCCGGCGGCCAGGATATCCTCCGCTCCCCCCGAACGGAGGGTCTGAGCAAGGTGTTTGATCAGCTCCATATGCTCACTTGGTCCGGTGGGCCTCACCGGTGTGATGAACAGGATGATGACGCTCACGATCTCATCCGGCCAAGGGATGCCCTGCCTGGACCTTCCAAGGGCTATCAAGAAATCGTCGACCAGGATGCTCCTGCAATGTGGCATGGCGATACCCTCATGGACAATTGTCGGCTGCGCGGTCTCCCTGGTCTCCAGTGCTGTCTGAAGCAGCTCTTTCGTTGTCCTCTGAAATGAGAATTTCTCAAGGAGTTCGGCGATGGCGTCCTCACGGCTGGTTGAGGACATATCCCACTTGACCAGGCACTGTCGTTCCAAGCAAACCTCCCTCAAGACATGGTGTTTAATATAGAATTTGTTTATCGTCCTGCAAGTGGTGGGGAATAC
>CAZXEF010000146.1:3060-7435 GCA_964639605.1 uncultured bacterium
TCGTTGAACAGCAAAATGTTCATTTTCTCAATTCCTGATGATGCCCATGCGCTTCTTGTAAGCAGCGGCAGCGTGAATCGCATGTCCCGGCCCCTCACGTCACTTCTGGACAGTCTGCCTATTGATACCGACGCGCTGCTTCGGGCCCTCTCGACCCAGGAGGACGGCTCGCTTCCCGTGATGCTTGACGACAGGATATGGATATCATCTTCCACCAGTGCCGACGAACAGAGACTTGTTCTTCTGAAGAGCCCCTCGAAGCTTGAGCTGGAGGAGTGGCTTGAGAACAGCCAGGGAGGAAAGCCATGCATGCTTGTGGATGGTTCAGGAAGGGTATTCGCCGCCACGGAATCAGCCACCAGTATGTTCTCAGGCTTTCAACTGACAACCCTCAGCGGTTTTCTCGACCAGATTTCCATGACGGCATTCCTGTCAGCGGCTTCAAGATGCCTGGCAGGTCAAGCGCTGAAGGACTTTTCCGTACTCACAAGAAAGGGCCAGTCCACCCGGAAATCACAGGTCATCTCACTGAAGAAGACCGGTGTGATGAACGAACTCATAGTTATCTCCTTCTCCTCACCCTCCATGGCTATGCGCACACTGGAACAGGATGCATCCAAGTTCGCCCGAAGCCTGTTCTCCGTGATTCCCCTTCCGACTGTCAGGATCGATGAAAAGTCCAGAGTGCTGGCCATGAACAATTACGCCACCGCCCTCCTCTCGACGGATGGTTCCGGAATGACAACGGACACCCGATTCCTGGATTGGATAATCCCCGAGGACAGGGACAGGGTCGCCATGCTGCACCGGAGGAAGTCAGACAGCTTGATGGCCCCCATTCAGTTCACCGCGGGAATAGGCATCGGGGATGACATGGTAAAGCAATTCGAGATAACCAGCCTGCTGATGCCCGACAGGGAAAACTTCATGCTCTTCCTGGTTCCCGAGCTAAGCCTGGAGGACAAGGACACGGAACCGGTGGCGGGACAGGTCCTGGGCGAGCTGCTGAAGATACTGGAGAGTGCCGAGGATACCGAAGGACACACCAGGATGATACTGGAGTTCCTCAGGATCGGTACCGGGGCCAGGGGGGCGGCTTTTGTCTCCAGGTCCAGAAGGGTCACCGTCGGAGAGGCTGTCCTGCCCACGGGGGACATGCAGATCAAGACAGCCCGCGAACCGATATGGACCGAGGACAGGCAGGGCCATAACGTGACCATTCCGGTCAGGCAGAAGCACGATCAGGCCCTCGTGCGCATTACCGGCATCCCTTCCAGAAGGACCGACACGCTCTCGAAAATGGTGGTGGCGCTGGCACCCATACTTGCCGAGTACCTCCAGTCCGGTCATCACCTGGAGAACATGATCGGCCTCCTGAACTCCATATCCTCTTTCATGGGCCTTATCCAGGGCAGGGAGAGGGATGTTCAGGTCATACTGGGAGAGATCGGGACCATTGTGGGCGCTGATTATTCGGTGATCCATACGGTCAGCGCCAGGGAGCCAGTGCTCAAGCAGATGGTCTCATCGGGAGCCACCACTGAACCGGGAGCGCTGAGAATAGAGATACCGTCCATCGCGTCATGGGTATACACACACACCGAGATATGCTACGTGCCGGATACAGCGGTAGACCAGAGGTTCTCATCAATATTCCCGTCCTCGAGGAGTGAGATGGCCATTCCGCTGGTGCTGGGGGGAAAGACAATGGGTACCCTCACGATAGGCTGCACCAGAAGGGATGCCTTCGGCTACCCGATCGGCAGTTTCCTGAGCACCCTTGGAACCACCCTCTCGCTCTGGCTGTTCCGGGAGAGCAGGGGTGCCAAGGATGACGAGAACGGGCATCAGAAGGAGAGGATCGAGGGTATCCCGGGTATCGATGACCTTCTCCTGAGCATCTCATACCATATCAAGGCGCCCATGACAGCCCTCAGGGGACACGCCGACCTTCTGACCTCCCGGAAGCTGGGAAAACTGACAGATGAGCAGCAGGAGTCCCTGCAGTCCATGAACATGGCCCTGGTCGACCTGACGGAGTACACGGAACAGATGCTTAACTTCATGAAGATAGAGCTCAGGCAGGACAAGCTGGAGACCGCCTGGGCCCGTCCCTCGGACGTAGTCTCTTCCCTGCTGCCGCTCCTGGCCGAAAAAGGAAAGAACCACGGGGTTTCGGTAAGCGCCGAACTGCCTTCCGAACCTTTCACCGCATCCTTCGACAGGGCGCGGATGGAGCAGATAATCAGCAATCTGGTAAGCAACGGCATCCAGTACAACCGGACCGGAGGCTCCGTAAAGATCGAAGTGCGTATGGACGGGATGAGCCACTGGGTACTGGAGGTCTTCAACACCGGTGAGGGCATCCCGCCCGAGGACCTGCCGAACGTCTTCGACAGGTTCTTCGTAGGCGGTTCAAGTGCCGGTGTAGGGGGACTCGGGATCGGACTTACCATCGTACGGAGCTTCACGCAGCAGATGGGCGGCACGGTGAACGTTCGAAGCAGAAAGGGATTCGGAAGCTGGTTCACGGTTCGGCTCCCAGTATCCTGATGGACTGCAGCAAGCTTACACGCAGCAGCTTTGACTATGACCTTCCCCCGGAACTCATCGCTCAGGAACCTCTTCCGGAAAGGACCTCCAGCAGGCTTCTCGTAGTGTCCGGTGGAGAGTTCCAGGACCGGACCTTCGACCGGCTCCCGGAGCTGCTGGAACCTGGTGACCTTCTGGTATTGAACGACACCCGTGTTTTCAGGGCAAGGCTCCCCGGAAGGAGGGAAGGTTCCGGTGGCAGGATCGAGGTCTTTCTCCTCAAGGAAATGGGGGAGGACCTGTGGAAGGTCATTGTAAGGCCGGGAAAAGCAGCCAGGGAGGGGATGTCATTCATCTTCCGGAACGGTCTGGCCTGCACGGTTACAGAGCGGCTTGACCCGGGCCGAGCCCTTGTAAGGTTTCACTCCACCGGTGACACCCGTGGAATACTGACGGATACGGCCCAGGTCCCCCTTCCCCCCTACATAAAGAGGGACCCTGTAGAACTGGACGACTGGAGATATCAGACGGTCTACGCCTCGAAACCAGGTGCTGTGGCGGCACCCACTGCGGGTCTCCACTTCACTCCGGAGCTTCTGGACAGACTTGGTGAGAGGGACATCGGACACACTTTCGTAACGCTTCATGTGGGTCCAGGAACATTCCAGCCACTTCGCTCCGAGACCCTGTCCGAAAACAGGCTGGAGCCCGAGGAGTACCATGTCTCCGCCGAAAGCCTGGCTTCCATAAGAAGGACCAGGAGCGAAGGCGGCAGGATAGTGGCAGTGGGCACCACCACCACTCGGATACTCGAGACGATTGACGCTGAATCCGAGACATCGTTATCGGGGGAGACGGAAATCTTTATATTCCCTCCGTACGGTTTCCGGAATGTGGACGCTCTCATAACGAACTTTCATCTTCCCGAGAGCTCACTGCTGTGCCTGGTTGCAGCTTTCATGGGGTACGATCAGATGATGGAAGCCTACAGGCACGCCATTTCAGGATCATACCGCTTCTACAGTTACGGGGACGCCATGCTCATCGGGAAGG
This sequence comes from uncultured bacterium, assembly GCA_964639605.1. Taxonomy (GTDB): domain Bacteria; phylum Fermentibacterota; class Fermentibacteria; order Fermentibacterales; family JCC-6; genus Aegiribacteria. The sequence continues at coordinate 6,646 of CAZXEF010000146.1, forward strand.
GGGACGCTGAATGACCATCACCGCAAGGAAGTACGCTCTGCTCAGCGGCATCTCTCCCCGTGCGGGGCAGATGGCCGGTCTCTTCACCATGGAACTGGCTGTTCTGCTCTCATGGACCGTTCTTCTCGACACTATCCTGAAATTGCTGTCCGGAAGCTGGCTGGCCCTTCTGCCGCTGAGCTACTTCTTCGCTGTCACGCTTCTGGCCTGGCTCGAGAGTCCGGGCAGGCGCCGGCGTGAGAACAATCCGCTGGAAGCCCTGGGACTTGCAGAGGTAAGCCTGAACGGGAAAAAGCTGAACGAATGGCAGACCCTGCGAAGGCTGGCCGCCACCCCTCCCCTCCTGCTTCTGCTCTGCATCGGTCTGGCACGTGTTCCAGGAACTGGAAAGAACCTGCTCCAGCTGATCTCAGGCACCAGGATAATCCCCCTGGACGAAACGATGGACCCGAGACCGGATGATGAGATATTCAGGAGCAGGAAAAAGGCTTTGATGAAGGTAATTGCCTACACCATGGTCTCTTTCATGATGGCGGCAGTAATAGCCTTGGTGCCGCCTGAAGTGTCCCGGAACGAGCTTGAGGGTAGAATAACGGCGATCCACAGCCTTCCCGAGAGGGAGAGGCAGCTGCTGGCCGATTACCTGGAGATGAAGGCCATGCACCCAGACTGCCTTGAATACCATGTCAGACTGGCAAGCTTGTATTACAGGAACGATATGAATGAAGACCTTACGATCGAACTGACCTATATAAGAAGAAGGGACCCGGACCACGCTATACTCCTTCTG
>CAZXEF010000147.1:0-7378 GCA_964639605.1 uncultured bacterium
AAGGATCACGCAAAGCTGGCCCGAAATACTCAGGGATATTTGTTCGGCGAAGTGAAGTCTGCACTTGATATCTATTTGGAGTCAGGCCGGATCCCCTCGTACAAACCACTTAGAGCACCCAGGGATCCTGAAACCCGGGAGTACATGGAACGACTGCTGAACGTTTACCATCTCCGGCGAACCATCGATGCGGAGGGGTTCAGAACGAAGGTTCTGAAACCTTTCTACGGCGCTATGACAATCAGGAAGCCCGTTGTCAGACGCCTGGCTGTTTTTATCGGTAGTATCCTGCGGTTGACGCATCCACTCAGTCTGACAGTTGCTCCCTGGATAGAGGTCCTGTCAGAGAAGATCGGCAAATAACCAGAGACTATTAGTCTGGTTGCCGCACCCCTTGCAGGCACCTGCCCCAACCTGCGATGGATCCTCCTGCGTTTGTCAAGCTTCTTGACGGCCGGCCATCCCTCACGATTGAGAAGCACAGTCAAACGCAGGAAGCCGCAACCTACTAGACTTAGTGCAAGTTCCAGCAGTTGTTGTTTCAGTGCTGTTAGTCCCGTGCGGTACTTCGGCGGCAATAGCACGATCGGGCAAATCCAACAGACTACAGGAACGCTTCACCATTATCTCGCACCACTCATATCTGTTTTACACATACTGAAATTAGCACGGGGCAGAGCTCCTTAAGAAAGTCTGGAACGTTGATTCCTTGAAGTACCCCAAGTGCTGTTGCCAGATAAAGGTTATCTTCTTCGTCGAAGATCCGCTGGTAATCAGACGGATCCTGTCACCAGCATTGCCGGTTGCATGGGGTGCTTGACTATGTCAAAAACACCTCGATCTTTTACATGACCCCAGGCCTCCATCAATCCGGCTTCAGAGGAGTAATGCGTCCTGATGAGGTGCTTCCAGTGCTAACCGGCGGTAGATCATTTTTACCCGGAAATGTTTAAGTCAGTATGGTTAGTGTCAATAGTAATTGAAGACTGCTAGGGATGAATGGACTGTTTTTAAAACTGGTAATGGGGTTGTGCATAAATCGACTTTCCTGTTGCTTGTTTCAAGGGCTATCTGCATGTTGAATGAAGATATGATAAACATCGAAATAACTTCGCATTATGGATATCTTGACTGCTAAATTCCAGGTCATTTTGCTATCTTCGTGAATAAGTTTCGATTGTCTTCTATTCAATAAACAACCTGTATTTTGAAGGACTTCTGTTAAGGGTGAAGATAACGATAGAACGGTCTTGGGGGTATTCGGACTAAGAGTTTGAATAAAACTGTACTATCAAATATTGGAGGGGGTAGCATATGTCTTCGAGGATTGTTTCCTTGACAGCAGTTCTGATTGTCACGACTGTTTTCAGCAATGCTTTTGCCGATGAATGGCAGACGGAAGTGGTCGACACTAATGGTAGCGGCTATTTGGCCTCTCTTGCACTTGATTCCAGCGATCATCCACACATATCATACTATGACTGGGTGTCCTCTGGTCTGAAATACGCTTATTCAAATGGATCATCATGGTCGATAATGTTCGTTGATACAACATATTCTTCCGGTGCAAACTCATCCATAGCAGTGAATAGCAGCAATCATCCAGGTATAGCGTACTGCAAGGCCGGAACAAGATGGACCGTACTGAAGTATGCCTACTTCAACGGTACTACCTGGGATATTGCCGATGTTGATACATACGGTCAGCTTGGATACACTCCTTCAATACAGTTCGATGCTGCAGATCTTCCGTCCATTTCATATCGTGATGAGTTTAATGAGCGACTGAAGTATGCCTATTACAACGGATCCAACTGGTACAATTGTGTGGTTGATTCAGATACAGATGTTGGTAAGTACACATCCCTTGAACTTGAAACCGTTTCAGCCAACTATCCACATATATCCTATTATGATGTCGGACGGGGAAATCTGAAATACGCCTATCTAAGCGAGACTTACTGGGCCATTACAACTGTTGACGCAGCGGGCGAAACTGGAGCCTGGACTTCGCTTGAACTTGATTCAAATGGATACCCGCATATATCATACTACGACATCACAAACGAGAATTTAAAGTATGCGCGATGGAACGGATCAAACTGGTCAATAGACATCATTGACTACGCCGGGCGTGTGGGTGAAGGAACATCACTTGCTCTGGATTCAAACGATCACCCTCATATCTCATACTATGATTACTCGAATCAATCTTTGAAATATGCCAGATGGAATGGATCCTCATGGGGATTCTCAATCGTCGATGTAGGACTTGGTAACCTGTACTACACATCTCTGGCGCTTGATTCAAATGATCAGCCTCGTATAGCCTATTATGACGCCGATGATCTGAATCTGATGTATGCATGGTATGGCCCTACGGGGATCGAGGATGATATTACTGAAAGCAACTCACCACTCACCAGAGTCTATCCCAATCCTGCCAACGAAAGTGTTGAAGTCAGCTTCTTCATTACTTACGATTCGTGGGTGGACATGCAGGTTTTTAATCTCTCCGGCAGGCTGGTCAAAACCTTCGGGAATAGCTACCAGAACGGGCAGCACAGTATTTCAATAGACGATCTAACATCAGGGACATACTTTGTGAAGGTGCAGGCAGGAGATTATTCCAGCATGGAGAGTTTCGTCATTATCGAGTAGGGCGCATCTTAATAAGTCCTGCTGACATGGAGTCCGAGAACGAGCAGAGTCCTTTGGAATATCACGTTTACCGTCATTCCATGTGTGGAGGATATAACTCCCATGACTCTGTAATGTCCCATGAGTATCTGCACTTCCTGCAAGTGTCGCGGATTCCGAGATCTCCCGGGAGTCTTCTCGTTTCTGCAGTTAAACCTTGCCCAAGTCTTCCTCTTTCATATCTCAGAATTATTCAGGATAAGCTTCCGAGATCGAAGTCCGGTGAATGAGCTCTCCCGGTGGGTGGGTGGTTAATTGTCTGGAACTCTGGAACTGACACTCCCGGAATACAACCTGGGCTACCCAATCTGTCCATATGCTGATGGAAAGACAGGGATCGATACTGACCTCCACAGACCTCGGGGCAGACTCGGTGATTTCGCTGGACTGCATCGAGGGTGTTCCGGGAGGCGGTTACATCCTTGGCGGTACTTCCTCGGTATCTCCCTCATTCACGGTGATTCATGTGGATCCTGCCGGGCAACCCCGGTGGATCGCCAGAGTGGGCCATGATCTGAGAGGGATTCATGCCAGGGATGCCCTTCTTACTGATGCGGGCAGTAATATGCGTACCAGGATAAACGCTGAAAGCACCTGGCGAAAAACCGGCCCCGAAACTGGACTTCCCTGATCAATTCTCACATAAGGCCACTCAGAGACAATGAGTTTGATAGGCTGCAGGTATAAGCATGGTAACATGTTCAGCCGAGCAGTACAAATGGCTTCTAACTTGCGATGATGGTCATCTTTAATATAGTAGCTGAATGCTTGGGGACAGATTGAAGCATCGCGATCAGGGCAATTAGCATGCTGAATTCTCTCACAATCGGATTTCCTCTGAGGTAATGAACTCTATGAGCACAGACAAACCAGTAGCAATCCTCGGTGCCGGTCTTGCGGGCTTAAGTGCCGCCCAGACACTTGCGGCAAGGGGAGTGAAGGTACTTGTGCTGGAGAGGGAGGATCATGCGGGGGGTCTGGCGTCCACATGCAAGGAGAGTGGCTTCCACTTCGATCTGGGTCCCCACAGGTTTCACACACAGGATCAGTCCATACTTGATGGTCTTCATCAGCTGATGCCAGGGAAGCTCCTCGAGCTTCAGAGGGTGAGCAGTATTCACCTCCTCGGCAGGTATTTCAAGTACCCTCTCGTCCTGGGTGAGGTTCTGAGACGGATGCCGAAGAGTACTGGAGCTAGGATCGTTGCAAGTTACGTGATGGCCAAGGCTTCCGGAATCCTGTCGAGAGGTGGGGATAAGGATTTTCAATCGTGGGTCGTTGCAAGGTTTGGAAGGAAACTCTTCGATATCTATTTCGGTCCATATACCGCCAAACTCTGGGGTTGCAGGCCTGACCAGCTCTCTTCCGACTGGGCGAGCCAGAGAATCACCGTGCCAAGCCTTTCAGGACTGCTGAAGGAAACTATCTTCCCCAGTGACGGGGCGGTTCGCAGCCTGGTGAGTACGTTCCATTATCCGCAGGGCGGGATTGGCGAGATATCTGAAGCCCTTGCCGGGAAGGTCAAGGGGAACGGGGGGGAGATAGTCTTCGACTCGCCGGTCTCCGAGGTTCGGATCATGGATGACGGTTCATTCGAAATCATTGCGGGGAATAGTGGATACTCAGCATCTTCCCTGATCAGCACCATTCCGGTCACAGACTATATTCGGGCTCTGGGTGAGCATGTACCGGAACAAATCCGTGAGGATGCGGGGAGACTTTCATACAGAGCAATAGCCTTCGCGGTTCTAAGGCTGGTATCGGAATCACCTTCAGTTACCGACCACTGGATCTACGCAGCCGAATCTGAATTCCGTTTCAACCGTATTTCCATTCCGGAGAATTTCGATGGAAATCTGCCGGGTTCCGGATGGCAGGCAGTCTTCGAGTTCACGTGCCGTGAAGGCGACGACACCTGGCGATCCGAGAAGGCCCTCGTAGATGAGTCAATTCTTGGCGGCGAGAAGCTGGGCCTCTTTAAAACCAGTGACGTGACCGGCTGGAAAGTAGTAAGGCAGAGCCATGCGTATCCCATCTATCTTAAGGGCTACTCACTGCACGTGGGCAGGATTCTGGATTTTCTCGAGAATCTCGAAGGCTCTGTGACCTGCGGCAGACAGGGTCTTTTCCGCTACAACAACATGGATCATTCCCTCGAGATGGGCCGAGTGGCCGCATTGGAGATTCTCGGTGAGGGATCCGTCAGGGAGAATTTCTACTGGGACAGCAGCACCTGGGCGGACGGTTGATCCAATCCTCTTCCTGGTCGATGTTGCATCTCCCTTCATCGGGTTGCGACGGTGTCCATACTCGGCCATATTCCTCTCCCGAAGATCTGGCGAGTATTGCATGACTGAAAAGGTACAATGATTGGTATCCACGGTATTCCCAGAAGGACAATGATATTCCTTCTCATCATACTGACGGTTGGTGTGGTTGCCAGGGTCGGTCTGGCTCTAGGCTCGGAGTCTAGGTTTCACAGTCAGGAGTATCAGGGCCTTCACGATATCAAGGCCTGGGTGGATGCCGGCACAATGATCCTGGAGGGAAAGAATCCCTACATTGAATCGTACATTCTGGATTTCGGACCGGTATGGGCATGGATATGCGCCCTGCCGGTAGCAATTGCCGGAAAACTGGGACTCGGCCCATTCGGGGCCAGTGTTCTGATCAAATCTATCCTCATCCTGGCAGATATTGCGATGCTGGCGCTCATCTGTTCTATCGCCATCCGTCTGGGCCGGGGTCCGGTCATACCATGCGCCTTGTTCTTCCTCAATCCCATGTCGATAATCCTCACCGGATACGTGGGGCAGTTCGACATCGTATCGGTGGTTCCAATCGCCGTACTTGTTCTGCTTCTGGTTCGGGAGCCGGGGAACTCGCCCATCGATACTCGGAAACGTGCTTTTGGAACGGGACTTCTTACAGGAATTTCCGCAGCTGTCAAGCATTCCTCGGGGCCGTTGTTCCTCTTCCTGCCCAGGATGTTCGGCGGCGTGAGGAAGTACCTGCTCTCAGTTTCAGTTGCTCTTGGAGTCTTCCTTGTTCTCCTTGTTCCTTATATCCTCGACGGCGGACCCGACAGCATTATTGAGGATATCTTCGGCCAGCAGGGTCGGAGCCTGGGTACGGGTTGGCACTGGCTTCTAGGTATCGCAGGGGTGGTTCCATCAGCCGCACTTCAGAAATCCCTCTGGGCGCTTTTTGTTATGCTGACCGCTCTTCTGGTCTGGAGGAGCCGGCCTCGTAAGGTGGAATTGATATCCCTCTATTACGTGACCATTGTGCTTTTCGTTCCATCTTTCGGACGGCATTACTTCCTCTATCCCGTCATCTTCGGGGGTCTCGCCTATCCAGTTATGACCCTGGCTTTTTCCTTTGCGGCATCCGCCTACTTTCTGAGTTCGAGCATGTTCTCCGGACCTCTTGCCGTTGCCGATTCACCTATTCCCGAATGGCCGGCTTTCCTTGTTCTCGCCGTGTGGTGGGTTTATATTATCATCAGTATAACAAGGAGTAAAACAGCCTCAGGTTCAGTCCAGACAGGAGCGACATGCTGAAGAGAATACTATACCCAGCGGCAATGGTGATTATCTTCACAGCTCTCATCGGCTGCCAGAAGGGAATAGTCGATGAGAGGCCCAGTGTTCTCCTCATTCTCATCGACACAGTCCGTGCGGATCATCTACACTGCTACGGCTACCCGAGGGAGACAACCCCCGTCCTCGACAGTCTTGCCTTGGAGGGGACCAGGTGGGCCGATGTCCAGGGCCAGAGCTCCTGGACGCTTCCAGCAATGGCTTCCATCTTCACCGGTACTTCAGAGCGGTCTCACCGCGCCGGTTTTCGCAACGGGGAGGCGTTCGGAATATCCGAGGACCTGATCACTCTGCCTGAGATACTCAGGGATGAGGGCTACCTGACCGCCGCTTTTTTCAATGTTCCGGTAATGGCGCCATCATACGGCTTCACCAGTGGATTCGATTTCTACGACTGCAGGGGATGCTCGGTATCTCAGTGCGCCGAAGAGGTTATCGACTCCTCCATCATTTGGTTGGAAAGATGCAGACAGCCTTTCTTCATAGCTCTTCATCTCTTCGATCCCCATGCTCCCTACGAGCCTCCTGAGCCCTTCGCAGGATACTGGAGCGACCCCGACTATACCGGATTCAACTGGGCCAGTGCCTTTGTCCAGGAAATCATTTCGGGCTTCTCTGAGGGCGCCATCGATTCTGCCGGTATGGCGCAGATGATAGCTCTCTACGACGGGGAACTTGCGTACACTGACAGCCAGATAGGCAGGCTTGTGCAATACATGAACGGCCGGGGGCTACTCGACAACACACTGATCGTTATAGTCGCGGATCATGGCGAGGAGTTCGGCGAGCACGGAAGGATACTGCATGGTTTCCAGCTCTACGAGGAGACTACCAGGGTTCCGCTTATCGTCATAGGACAGGACATACCAGCTGGGTATGTCGACTACAACGTGGTGGGTCACATCGACATAATGCCATCCATTCTCGATTACCTGGATATCCCGGTCCCGCAGCAGGCCCAGGGCAGGAGTTTCTTCGGGCTGGAGCAGGATGCACAGCCGGAACTCCTTCCTGCAAGCGGTTACTTCTCGAGCGGGGACTGGATAGTAGTAAGGTACGACTCCCTGAAGGTGTTC
>CAZXEF010000148.1:0-3335 GCA_964639605.1 uncultured bacterium
ACCAACGCAACAGCCACTATGGCCATGCTGAGGGAGTTTCTGGGCATGGCCCGGACCAGGAAACTATCCATGAGGCCAAGGGTGCTGGTGTGTGTTCCGAGCGGCATCACAGAGGTGGAGATATCCGCGGTCAAGACTGCCCTGGAAAGAGCCGGAGCCAGGGAGGTGCTCCTGGTGCCGGAACCGCTGGCCTCCGCCATAGGTGTCGGCATTCCGGTGGAGGGTGCTGCGGGCAACATGGTAGTGGATATTGGAGGAGGTACTACGGAAGTGGCTGTGATAAGCCTTTCCTCCATTGCCGCGAACAACTCCATCAGGATCGGCGGCGACGAGATAGACGAAGCCATATCCAGCTACCTCAAGAAGCAGTACAGCCTTCTCATAGGGGAGAGGACGGCCGAGACCGTCAAGATCCGCATGGGCACTGTACTCGAAGAGGATGATGAGGAGTGTGAGGTCAACGGCCTGGATTTCGTGAACGGGATACCCGAGACCTATGTGATCAGTTCAAGGGATATAAGGAACGCCCTCAAGGAAGTGATCGTCACCATTGTGGAAGCGGTGAGGCACGGTCTGGAGAAGACACCTCCGGAACTTGCCAGCGATATCGTCGACAGGGGAATAGTACTCACCGGCGGGGGTGCTCTGCTCAGGGGCCTGGACAGACTCCTTATGAGCGAGACCGGTCTGCCCATCAGGATAGCTGACAATCCGCTGTCCTGCACGGTCCTGGGTGCCGGAATAATACTGGAGGACATCTACCGGTACCGCAGCCTCCTGATCCAGTGACATGGCCATTCCCGGAAAATTCGGCGTAGGACAGAAGGGGATAGGCAGCAGGAGATACCTCGTATTCCTGTCCGTGTCCCTGGCAGTACTTCTTTTCGGGCCCATACTGATAGGAGGCCTCGGCAGCTGGCTGGGGGCCAGGTTCGCCGGCCTCTTCTTCGCCGGCTCTGGATCACCGGCCGAGGAAAAGCTAAGGAACGATATAATGGTCCTGATGCTTGAGAACTCCATCCTTAGGGAGGAAGCTCTCAAGGCGGAACAGTACCGGACCCTCCTGGGAATAACCAGGACCGATGCGAGGGAAGCTGTCCCCGCAAGGGTCCTTTACCGGTCGGAGGGGCTGGTCACAGGTACGATATTGGTGGACAAGGGCAGAAGGGACGGTGTGTTCGAGAACTCGGTATGCATCTCTGCAGAAGGTCTGGTGGGAGTGGTAAGCCAGGTGGGGGAGGCAACCAGCGAGATCCTGCCCATAACCAACCCTTCGGTCAATGTAAGCTGCGTCACATGGCCATCCGGAGCGTACGGGATACTGCAGTCATCCTCCGACGGGTCGCTGAGCCTTGTGCACGTTGACCTGACAAGCGAGGTGCAGACCGGGGACCAGGTCCTTACTTCCAGGTATGGCGGTGTATTTCCCGACGGCCTGCTGGCGGGAAGGGTCATCGGCATATCGTCCGGGGAGCCGGGGCTTGCCCTGAAGCTGGACGTCGAGCCGGCGGTGGATTTCGAGAGCACCGGAGAGGTACTCATCCTTCTTCCCGAAGATGCCCCGGGGAATCAGTAGAAGCGGGGGCTCAGGGTCCCCCTGGAATGCCGGGTGAGAATTGCAGATCAGAATTGCGGCCATGATAATGACAGTGATATTCCAGTTCATGCTGGAATTGACAGCCGGCAGGGTCTTCCTGGCTCCTTCCCTGATCCCGTTCATGCTGGTCTACCTTTCGGAGAACTTCGAGAACAACTGGGCTGTGGACGGCGCCTTCTGGTCAGGCCTGTGCCTGGATCTGCTCCTTCATCAGCCCGTAGGCTCATCCTCCCTGGCATTTCTGGCGGGCATGTACGCTGCGGGTCTTTTCAGCAGGATCTCTTCAGGGGTGGGGAGCGGTTACCTTGTCAGCATGACGGTCATAGCCGTGATAGTATCCGACTGCATCTTCGTCCTCGTTGCGTCCAGACCCATCGGATCAGGCCTCAGCCCTGTGCTTCTGAAGGTGTTTCCAAGAGCCGCCCTCACAGCGCTCACCGCCGGAGCCATTCTCTCCGGAGCATCATGGCTCACCGGATTCCGTTCCCGGAAGGTCACGGGGTGAGGAATGAATTCTGAGAGGAAGCGCTGGGTATTCTACTCATACCTGGCGGTGACGCTTCTACTCTTTCTCTTCATGGGCGGCAGGCTCTTCTTCCTGCAGGTATTGAGGGGTGATTACTACAGGGGTCTTTCAAGCCAGAATCATATCCGCGTGGTCATAAAACCCGCCCCAAGAGGGCTCATAAGCGACAGGAACGGTGTGGTTCTCGCGGACAGCCGGCCTTCCTTCATCGTGACCGCGGTCCCCTCGGAATTCGACAGCACCAATATCGACCTTGTGGCATCCCTTTTGGGCATCACCGGGGAATCCCTGGCCGGTATCCTGGAAGAGGCTTCCTCCGTACCTCACAGACCGGTGGTGATCAGGGAGAGCATGGGGGTCGAGGATGTCAGTCCCATTGCCGAGTGTTTGTACCGCATACCGGGAGTTCTGATAGACATAGCACCCCTGAGGAGATATCACAGACCTGAGGATTTCTGCCATATCATAGGTTACGTAGGACTTGCGGACGACCCGGAGTCGTACCGGGGAGAGATAACAGGGCGGACCGGAATAGAACGTAGTCTCAATGATGTCCTTCACGGGCAGCCCGGCCTGCATCGCGAGGTGGTGGATGCCATGGGACGTGTGGTGGAGGAGTACATGGGCACGGAATCCGAAGATCCTGTGCCCGGAGGCAATGTGACGCTGACCATAGACGCAGGTCTTCAGAGGATAGCTATGGAAATCCTCGAGAAGACCGGTTTTGCAGGGGCCGTGGTCACCGTGAACTACTTGAACGGTGAGATCCTCTGCGCAGCCTCTTCACCCTCCTTCGATCCCAACATGTTTTCAAGGGGTATAACCACTTCGGAATGGGACCAGCTGATGGAGAACCCGGCCAAGCCTCTGTACTGCAGGGCTTGGGGTGCCGCGTATCCACCTGCCTCCACCTTCAAGCTGGTAACGGCGTACTGGCTGCTGGCTGAGGGTTACGTCGACCGGAACACGATGCCCAATCCATGCTACGGCTCACTTACTCTGGGAGACACGGAGTTCGGGTGCTGGACCGCCCACGGCAGGCTGAACATCCTTCAGGCTCTATCCCAGTCATGCGATGTCTTCTTCTACAGGACCTGCCAGCAGGGCAGCATTGACGATCTGGCGAAGTACGCCCGGTTGTTCGGCCTGGGCCACAGGCTCACGGGGCTTCTTCCTGACGAGCGATCGGGACTGGTGCCGGATACCGATTAC
>CAZXEF010000148.1:3345-7350 GCA_964639605.1 uncultured bacterium
TAAGGATTATGCGCTCACCGGACGGCGTGTCTGGCATCTCGCCCTGACACCGGAGATGGGCGACGCGGATACCGATTACCTGGACGAGACCTACGGCACTGACGGTTGGGGCCTGGGCAACCTGCTCAACCTGTCGATCGGCCAGGGTGAGATGCTGGCCACTCCTCTTCAGATGGCGGTCATGACCGGTGTCGTTGCATCGCGGGGAAGGATGCCTCTGCCATCCATCGTCATGGGGCTGGAACCAAGGGAGAGTGTGATGCCCGAAAATGCAGTCGACCCTGATGCCTTCGACACGGTGATCGAGGGAATGCATTTGACCGTGGAATCCAGGTCCGGAACCCTCCATAACTCCTTTGCCGGGTTCCCCTGGGGTTTCTGGGGCAAGACCGGGACTGCCGAGTGTGTCGGGGAGAACCATGCACTTGTAGTCGGCTTTACCCGGGAGCCTTTGCCGCTTGCCATCTGTGTCGTACTTGAGCACGGGGAACACGGAGGCTCGGCCGCCGGCCCTGTAGCCAGGGAGATCCTGGAAAACTACTTCGGCAGGGAAGTACTCCAGTGATAGGCCGCGATCGACCCGATATCTGGCTGATCATTTCCCTGGCCGTGGTCTTCGCCATCGGCGTGGCAACGATCTACTCCGCCTCAACTGTCATTTCGGAGGAGGGTCTGTTCCAGAAGCAGCTGATCTGGTCGGGACTGGGTATCCTGGCTTTCATCTTCGGTACGATGATATCATTCCGAAGGCTGGAGGAGCTGTCCCCAATATTGTACATCCTGGCCTGCTTCCTGCTGCTGCTCACGCTCTTCCTGGGCGGGGGTCCGGCCAATCGCTGGTTCATAATCGGTCCGGTCCATGTCCAGGCTTCGGAGATAGCCAAGGCTGCGTTGATACTGATGACCGCCTGGTGGCTGTCGTCCCTGCGTGTGAGGCCCAGGAAGTTCGGAGAACTGCTGGTATTCCTCACAATTATTCCAGCCGTCATTCTCACGGCGATACAGCCTGACCTCGGAACCGCTATCTCGATGCTTCTCCTGATGCTGGCCATGTTCGTATGGGCCGGCTACGGGATAGGGTGGATAATCCTCATGGTCAGCCCCGTACTGGCGGCGTTCTCTTCGATGCACTTCTACTTATGGGCAGGATTCATGGCGGTGCTCTCCTTCATCCTCTACAGGCGGAGGTACTCCATTCCTCTCTGGATACTCATAATCGGGGGCAACTCGCTGGTCGCCGCCCTCACCCCCACAGCATGGGACATGCTGGAGCCCTACCAGCAATCACGACTCATCACGTTCCTTGACCCTGCCAGCGATCCGCACGGCTCGGGTTGGAACATCATCCAGTCGGAGGTGGCGGTGGGCTCCGGCGGGCTCACGGGCCAGGGATACCTGCAGGGGTCACAGAAGGAACTGGCCTTCCTTCCTGCCAGGCATACCGATTTCGTCTTTTCCGTATGGGCGGAGGAAACCGGCTTCATTGGCTGCATGACTCTTCTGGCCGCCTTCTTCATCCTCTTCTGGCGGATAATCCTGGCCGCCAGAAAGTCCGTGAATCCCTTCAACTCACTGGTGACCGCCGGTGTGGGGGCTTACATAGGGATCCATGTCTTCGTGAACGTGGGTATGACCCTTGGGATAATGCCTGTGACGGGCCTTCCCCTGCCCCTGATCAGTTACGGCGGGAGCCAGCTCGTGATGGTACTGTTCCTCCTCGGGCTCGTGGTCAACGCCGGCATGTACTGGCGGGAGGTGTGAGAGATATCCCGCGGGTGTGACAGCCACGGAGGTGGAACTTAGATTAGACTGACCGCAGAATAACGTGACTCTGGAGGTGCCTCTCATGCATCCAGTTCTTTTCAGGATAGGTTCCCTTCCCATAAATACCTACGGACTTACCCTGGCCGTTTCCTTCGTTCTCGGCCTTGCGCTGGCCGCCAGGAGGAGCAGATCCGCGGGCGTCAGCAGGAATGACGTGTACGACCTCGGTATAAGGGTCATGATAGCCGCCATTGTAGGTTCCAGGCTCTTTTATGTAATAACCCATGTTGCGGAATTCCAGGGACACTGGCTGGACACAGTGGCGATCTGGAAGGGGCTCTACGGACTCAGTATGCTTGGCGGGGTGTTGCTGGCCCTCATCGTTGGATTCTACACCGTATGGAAGAGGAAGATGCCGGTGTGGGAGCTGGCGGATGCCGTTATACCCGCTTTTGCCCTGGGAATATTCATCACAAGGATCGGCTGTTTCTTCAACGGGTGCTGCTTCGGTTCGGAAACCTCCTGCTCACTGGGAGTAGTTTTTCCGGACTGCGCAATGGCTTACAGCGGCACCGGGATACCGGCAGGCGCCCATATCCATCCCACCCAGCTCTACAGTTCCCTGGCCGGGCTGTACATACTCGGCATCCTGCTCTGGGCCCACCGAAGGAAGCACTTTCCCGGTTTCATATTCTCACTGTTCACCTGTCTGTACGGGGCCACACGGTTCGGCATCGAGGAATTCAGGTATTTCGACCATCAGCCCAACGAACTGCTGGGCTACAGCTGGATGGCCGGAAGACCCGGAATAACGGATAACCAGCTGATCAGTCTCATCATGTTCATCGCCGCCCTGATACTCGGCGCATGGCTTTTCAACAGGTATCGAAGAACCTCCTCGGTCTCTTCCTGAGAAGGGCCTGCCCTGGCTGCGGGTCCGACACTGAGGAGGGGATCATCCTCTGCCCATGGTGCAGCCTGCGGGTCGATCCCTGCCGAATGGCTCACTGGAGCGGGAACGGATCCGTCATCAGAGGAGCCTCGGGGTCCCTGGATATCGATGATGAAGGGATGGGTGTGCCCGTGTACTCGGCGGTGCTTTATGCAGGTCTTCCCGGAGAGATACTGAGAAGGCTAAAGTTCAACGGTGAGAAGTATCTGGCATCAGCCGCGGCTGATCTGATCCTTCGATACTCCCGGTATGTTCCCGGGCCGGGCGAAACGATAGTGCCGGTTCCCGCCGGAAGGAAGAGGAAAAGGGAGCGGGGTTACAACCAGGCGGCCCTGATAGCCGGAAAGCTTTCGACCAGGACCGGAGCTGATATGTGCCTGCCTCTAGCAAGAGATGACAGCCCCTCTCAGGTCGGGCTGTCCACTTCGCAGAGGAGGAAGAACGTGGAGGGCGTCTTCCATTTGAGACGGGGTCGGCAGGTTCCCGGGGAGGGCACGATCTGGCTGCTGGACGACGTGGCCACGACCTTCAGCACTATCCACAGCGCGGCCATGGTTCTTCTGGAGGGAGGTGCAGGTAAGGTTCTCGGGCTCACCCTGGCCTACCGAAGAAAGACGGCCGATAGTATTATTCGAACTGGACTGTCGCGGAATTGAAGGGAGTTGATGTGGCGGAGGAGCTGAAGTTCAGTATCAGGGATATTCCCGCTTGCGCAAGGTACGGATTCAGTGCCAGGAAGATCTGGGTATTCTTCAAGACCCTGGTGCTTTCATGGATCATCTGGGACATCTTCGTCTATCTTGGCTTTTTCGCAGCGGGCTCTGACATGGCCGCAAGGTGGGACCAGTCACGGCTGCTTCCGCTTCCCGGGTCTCTGTTCTGGATGGACCTTATTCCTGTCATCCTGCTCGCGATCGGGATCGTGCTGATAGTCTACGTACTCATGCGCGGTTCCATGATGGTATCCCGCATGACGTTCCAGCAGGTCAGAGGTGACGATTTCTTCTCCGGCACAGATGCCTCCAGTTTTGCGCAGACCCATTCCGCTCCCCTGGTTACTATCCCGCTGATGCTGGTGCTGACCATGATCATCATCTTCGCTGCTGGAGCTCTGGCGGGGATGGTCTCCAGGGTACCGGCCGCCGGTCCCGTACTGGTGGCGCTCCTCTCCCTTCCCCTGTGGGGCATGATGCTTCTGGGCCTGCTGACGGCCGTGGGTCTTCTGCTGGCCCTGCAACTGGTTCCCGCCGTTGTGGCAACTACCGGCGGTGACACCTTCGAGGCGGTGT
>CAZXEF010000149.1:0-7310 GCA_964639605.1 uncultured bacterium
CATCCTGGGGAGATATACGGGAGAGGGTATGGACCCCGAACTCGTCTACAGGAGCTATCCCCTCATCATCACGTTCAGGGTTACTGACGGAGAGCAGAACGTCAATGTACAGAATGTGGACTGCGTATGGGAGTCGGACCCTGACGGTGCTGTGTACTTCGCCGTCAGGAGCGACAGCACATACTGCGTGGAACGCTTCGACCAGGATGCGGTGGCAGCCGTAATAGCAGAAAGGGAATGGGAGCGTGTTGCCAAGACAGAGGAGGAGATCGAGCAGGGCGAACTGAACGAGGGGCTGAGCCGGCACGATGACGGTTCAACCACCGTTCGTCGCGAGGAGGCTGAGGAAATCGATCCCTACCATCTCGCCATCGAGACCCTGAACACGGACCTGGACGGTAATGTATGGGTAGGGCAGGGTTATACAAGCATACCGACATTTGAAGTATACGATCCTGCTGGATCCCTGTTGAGGGTGGTCAGGATTCCTGGGCTGGATGGTGTGAGGGGGCTCCGATTCTGCTTCATGAATGGAATGCTTGCATACGATTACGCCCCTGTTGACTACCCTAAGATCTACCTGCTTGAATACGAGGAATGAATTCAGTACAGCATGCAGGCCATCAGCTTGCTGCCATCTTCCGGAGCGGGTGTTCTCCATAATGTAAGTCATGCTTTGCTTGCGGCTGTGTACGCGAAGCGGTCAGCACCACTGATCACATCAATTTTGAAATACCCTACTGAAAATGGTCTTGCTTTTTCTGAGTATGGGCGACCAGCCTAATCCAGGAGCACCATCCTCCCGGAGGAGATCTGACCGCGACTGATGAGAGTGTAGATATAGATTCCCGATGGGACCCGTCGACCGCTGTCATCCTCACCATCCCAGATGACCGAGTGGCTTCCAGGTTCAAGGGTAGCATCCACGAGAGTTCGTATGCTTCGCCCGCTGATATCCAGGATGATGAGCCTGACATGTTGCCCGGCTCCGGTTCCACACGAAATGCTGTATGGGATCGCAGTTGAACCGACGAACGGATTTGGAGAATTACACGAAAGCATCAGCTCCAGCGGGTGTTGAGTTTCCGGTTTTTCTTCCACAGAGGTCTGTACTATGCTCAGTCCTTGACCTTCGATCGCTTCGTAGAACAGGTTTGTATCGACATCTGTATAAATCTCGACTGCCCCGGAAGGCCACTGCAACACCAGGGAATCCACCTGGGTAGCCTCTCCCAGACCGAACTCGACGTTGAAGCTCTCCTGTGCGTTGAATCCCTGATGACCGCTGACCTCTCTCACCTGCCAGACAGCTAGCGTTCCGATAACGGCCCTGGCTCTCACCCTGGTCCCTATGGCCGAAGCGTTGGAGGGGTTCCCTACACACCGGACATTGATCCAATGGTTTCCTGACAGGCCGTTGTTACGGTAAAGAAAATTGCTCTGATCGGGGTTCTGACCGTTGGGGACATACATGTCTATCCAGCCGTCGTTGTCGTAATCAACCCATGTTGCGCCATTGGACCGACCCCCGTCGCTGACGATGTCTCCGGAAAGGATACGGGTGAAGGACCCGTCACCATTGTTCCTGTACAGGTAATTGTTCTCGTTCCAGTCGTTGGTTACGTAGAGGTCCAGATCGCCGTCATTGTCATAGTCGCCCCAGGCCCCGCTAACGGAATTGCCGCCGTCGCTGACTATCTGCCCGGCAGTTACGGAAACGAATGTGCCGTCGCCCTGGTTCCGGTAAAGATGGTTGTTCTCTCCGTACCAATTGGCGACGAAGAGATCGAAATCCCCGTCATTGTCGTAATCCCCCCAGCTGCCTCCTATGGATATGCTTGTATCGGTCACTATGGGTCCCACCATGAGCCTGGTGAAGTTCCCACCGCCATCGTTCCTGTAGAGGAAGTCACAGATAGCGATTCCGTTGAAGGGATCACTGTTTGCTGTGAACAGGTCCTGGTCCCCGTCGTTGTCGTAATCGCACCAGCTGGAGCTGAGGCAGTGCTCCTCATCGTTGACCAGGTCACCTGTGGTCACCTTCGTGAATGTGCCGTCGCCGTTGCCGTGATATAGGAAATTGCTCTCCACGAATGAGGTGAATGTGCCGTTGTCAACGTAGATGTCAAGGCTGCCGTCATTGTCGTAATCCACGACGCTGGAGTTGAACGACCATCCGCCGTCGCTTACGATCTGTCCGGAGGTGACCTTGGTGAACGTGCCGGTTCCCTGGTTCAGGTACAGGTGGCTGCTTATGCCGTTCCAGTTCTGGACGAAGAGGTCCAGGTCCCCGTCGTTGTCGAAATCGCCGAAACTGCAGCCTGAGGAAGTGCTCATGTCCGTGACCACGGGTCCTGTTGTGACCTGATCGAAGGTGCCGTCACCGTTGTTGATGAAAAGCAGATTGGATCTGTCGCTATATGCATGGGGGATGAAGAGGTCCAGGTAGGAATCGTTGTTGATGTCCCCCCAGGACGATCCCTCGGAGTAGCGGTCGTCGTTGACCATGGGACCTTCGGTAATCCTTGTGAAGTCCTGAGCTGCAAGATCCGGACCGGCCTGAATCAAGGTTAATAGACATAGCAGGGACCATGGCGCAGATGACATTCCCTCTTCAATATCCGGCATTCTCATGCAGTCGCCTCCCGCTCCTGCCAGTACATCCGTGCTGTGACTGATGCTTCTGCCCGGAATGAGCATACTGCCCGGATCTGCTCCCCGTCAACGAACGGACAACGCAGCGGATACCGGATGCTGTTCAAGGATTGGTCCGTCACGGACGCGGGATCAGGTGAGTCCCTGATGATGAGGGTCGGCGTGGGGCACGAGGGAGTGGGGCTTCTCGAAACCATGGGTTTCCATCAGTTCCCGGTCTCCCATTATCTTCCTCGAAGGTCCGTCGGCGCAGATCGCCCCCCCGTCCACAATGACGGTCCTTCCACATACCTCAAGCAGAAATTCCAGGTCGTGGGAGGCTATCATCAATGTTTCATCGGTCCTTTTGAGGAACTCGATAAGCATCCGCCTGGACCTGCTGTCCAGGCTTGACTCGGGCTCATCAAGTATCACCACGGCCGGCTTCATTATCATCACTCCGGCGATGGACACCATGCGCTTCTCTCCTCCGGAGAGGTCATGGGGCGGTCGCTGTGACAGATGCGACATTCCGGTCCGCTCAAGATAGGATTCAGTCATGGACCGGCTTTCTGCGGCGGATAAACCCCTGTTCAGAAGTCCGAATTCCATATCCTCCATGACGGTGGGACAGAACAGCTGATCATCGGGATTCTGGAAGACGAAACCGAGCTCGGGATTGAACCTGCCCGGGGATACTGGGGAACCGAGGATCTCGATGACACCTCTGTCCGGGGTCAGGACACCTGCGAGAAGCAGGAACAGAGTGGTCTTTCCGGAACCGTTGGGGCCAATGAGCCCGACCTTCTCGCCCCTGTACACTTCCAGATCGACACCCTCCAGCACAGCCCCCTGGCCGGGGTAGGAAAAGCTCAGTCCCCGCACCTTCACATGGGTGAGCATCGCGTTCCCGACGGAATCCTGTGCAGCAGGCATTTATACTGCCTCCAGCACGAGAAGGACGACTGCAATGCCGACGGTGCCAATGGAAAGGCAGACATCCCTGACCGTGAAGGTATGGCGGGCAGCATCGGCAAGGAGGGTTCCATGCCCGTAACCTCTCATTCTAATGGCGCAATAGACCCGCTCGGACCTCCCGAACCCCCTGATCAGGAGAGTGGCAGTGGTGGGAACTATCACATTGAGGGTCTTCATGAAGGACTTCCCGGGCTGGAAACCTCGAAGCCTTCTCGAGATCGTCATTTGTCTGTAGTCCTCCCCTATGACCATGATGTACCTGCCGGTCAGGATCCCGATGTCTACCATCATAGACGGTATGTGCATCCTTCTCAAGGCCGTGGACAGCCCGGCCAGAGGCGTCGTCCCGGTCATGACGGAACCGATGGTTATCACGCTGGCAACCCTTACCAGAATGCCCAGTGCCAGCATGACGCCTTCCTTCCGAAGGGTCAGCGGTCCCAGGGCCAGCATTATCTCCCTACCGGAAAACAGTGCCATGAAGCAAGCAACGAACAGCACCAGGAACAGCGGTATCCGGAGCGTCTTCAGGAGGGTGTGGAAAGAAAGTCCCGAAGATAGGTAAGAGGCCAGTGCTATTAGAAGCAGGAACGGAAGCAGAAAGGGTTCCCTGACAAAGGCCATGGCCATCATCAGCAGGAACAGCGCCGGTACCTTGAGGGCCGTATCCCATTCCCTGAGGATGGATCTCCGCTCGGACGAGTTACCCATTCTGCTGGAGCATTTCCGGATTCAGCCTCGTCAGCAGCCTCGCCACCATGCCAGTGAACACACCTTCGGCTACAGCCACGGGAACGTGAGATCCGGCCATGGCCAGGATACTGGCTCTCTCTACCGAAGGGTCCAAATAGGCGGGAATGGTAAGCAGCAGGACGGCGGATGTGGCGGCCACAGCCAGCATCACTCCTGTAAAGCCGGAAACGAATCCCGCCAGAAGCACACCCTTATCGCCGGGGCCTCTTGGAAAAGCCTGATATATAGCCCAGGCCAGCAGAGCGGATCCGCCCATGGTCAGGGAGTTCACGCCGAGAGTGGTGAAACCGCCGTGCCCGAACATGGCCGCCTGGAAGAAGAGAGCCACCAGAATGGCTGGAAAGGAGAGCCAGCCGAGTACGATCCCCATGAGCCCCGCCAGGATCGGATGTACACTGACAGGAGGCAGAGGGATATGGATCCAGGAGGCGACGAAGAACGCTGCGGCCATCACCGATGCCCTGGAGATCATACGGCTGGTGTCCCGATACTTCTTCTCCGCCTGTTTCACGCTGATCCAGGTGAGTGCGGCGGTCCCGGCGAAACCGGCAAGGCAGACTTCCCCCGGAAGCATGCCGTCGGGAATGTGCATCAGCCCCTCTTCCTCCTGGATGCGAAAAAGAAAGCGGTTCCGATGAAGCCCCAGACCACGCAGGCGGACATCAGGACTGTCTGCAGCGCGGAGAAGCCGCCTCCGCCTCCGGCATACTCGGCATCGGATCCCAGGGACAGATGCACAATATCACCGTGCCCTGCCTTCCTGACCTGGACATCCCAGTTGGACGCTTCGCTCCTGTCGGGAAGGAAGACGAACTCACCCCTGTCATCGGTGAAACCGGTCAGCCATGGCTCGGAGGGCGCGGCGCCTGAGAACACAGTGACCTGAGCGCTGTCCATCGGCATCCCGTCGTCGAAGGCGGCTGAAACGAACACCGAATCGCCCCTGAGCTCCCAGATCACCCTCGCTCCATGGGCTTCAGCGGACGAAGCCCCTATGAGAAGAACGAGGAAAAGGACGGTTACGGCTATCGGACTACGCACGAGCAGTGGCCCTCACCAGTATGACCCAGTGTGGAAAGGACTGCCAGGAGCTTCTCATAGTCAGCCTGTGACAGCTTCGATGCAAGGGATCCAAGGTCCTCCTCCACAGTACCCTCCTGCATGAGGGCTGCGAAGGGACCGAAACCCATGGCCATAAGATTCAACTCACTGTCTTCCGGCAGTTCTTGATCACCGAAGAGATGGTCGAGATGGAACGTCATCTCCAGCTCTCCCGTCTCCCCGGGTTCCACGAATCCCTTGCGCACATCGCCGACATATTCGCCTGCCGAGTAGTGATAGATATCTTCGAAGCCCAGCATGACGTTGTAGGACTGGTTCCCCTTCTCCGCCTGTGCGTCCAGATAGATGCTGTAGCCCCGGGATGGACCATCGGCGGCCGGCACCATGGTCCAGGACATGGCGTTGTAATGGCCGGCGGGCACTTCCTCAAGGATCCCTACAAGGGCTGTTGCGGATCCATCCTCACCGGGAACCAGGTCCACCGTATGCACACCTTCAAGCTCCACCGCCACTTCTCCCACTATCTCTTCATGTGAGTGCGGGTCGTAGGGAGGGTCGGTCTGGTAGGCTGTCAGATCGGAGATGGTCACGTATAGGTGCCTGAATGTTATGCTCCACCCGTCGGAGGATACGAATCCTTCCCTGACGAAATCCTCTCCGTTGGCCACGAACTGCAGCGTGCCGTACTCAGGTCCCAAAGTCTGATCTTCCGAACCCTCCTGCGCCTGGTCCGCATCACCGCAGCCCGGGACCGCGAGGAGTACCGCCATTGCAAGGGCTGCGAAGAGTGCTGCTTTCAATGTTCTCACTTCAGCTCCTCCAGTTCTCTACACGCCGGCAACTATGCCGACAGATATCCCTGTTTCGGTTTCATCTTCTCCGGAGTTCATCACATCGAACTGCGTAATACCCTCGATATTCTCGATGATGGGGAAGTTCACGCCGAGGGAGAAGGCGGACCAGTCCAGTTCGTTCCCACCATCCTCGGAATCGGCGTACAGAAGGTCCAGGGCACCGAGAAGCTCAATCCCCCCGGAGAACCTGCAGTACACAAGCGGCTGCAGTGCTGTGGAGATAGTCCTTTCCTCGGGGCCTCCGTTCTCGATTGTTTCCTCTGCATTGAGCTGCAGTCCCCATCCGTTGGAATCGTAGTTGATCTCGGTACCCACGGAGACTCCTCCGCCTGTGCCTGTGGAACAGTAGAGGTCAAGATCAAGGCATTCTCTTCCAATCACCGTCCAGAAGAGCCCCATCCCCTGGGTATCTTCCGACTGGTTCAGATACCCGTCTGAACTCACCGAGACAAAGACAAGGGCTGAGAAATTCTCTGTGAGACCCGCACCCAGAAGAGTTTCGAACGACACCTCCGAATGGGACGATGGATTGTCCAGCCCCGCGTATCCCGCGTAGAACTCCACATCGCTGAACCCCGGATCGAAGGGTTCGGTGGTATCGAGAGCGTAGCAGATGCCTGACAGGAGCGTTATCATCATGATCGACCGCAGTCTTCGAACCATTTTTCCTCCCTGAAATCAATCGCGAAAACTAGTTATTGCGAATGTTCGCAATTATGCGAGGAGGGAGTTTCTTCGTCAATTCGTTCTTTCCCGGCAGTTCCGGCATATCCCGTGTATTGAGAAGTGGTATGGATGGCAGTCGAAGGAGTACTTTTCTTCGATATCTTTTAGGGGTACCGAAATGTCGCTGTCCGAAATCTCCGTCACGCTTCCGCACTGCCTGCAGACCAGGTGTATATGGGGACCATGTTCGCCGGTCGCATAGGCGGTCTTCCCGTCACCGAGGTCAAGCTTGCTGGCCAGACCGTTCTCCACAAGGAGGTCGAGGGTCCTGTATACGGTGGCGACATTGATTGCCTCCGACCT
>CAZXEF010000150.1:0-7300 GCA_964639605.1 uncultured bacterium
ATACACTCTGTGGTCAAATTTACCTCCTGCGTGGAGTTTTGTCAGAACAACCTGCACCCCCGAGATATTATATTGTGAGTGGATATCAACAGGAATGCCCCTGCCGTTGTCTTTTACTGTGACAGAATTATCATTATGGACAATAACATCTATCTTATCACAATATTCAGCCATTGCCTCATCTATAGAATTATCTACTATCTCATATACTAAATGGTGTAAACCCCTGGAAGATGTACTCCCTATATACATGCTGGGCCTTTTCCTGACATGCTCAAGACCTTTGAGCACCTTGATGGAATCGGCGTCGTAGCTTCTGGTTTCTTCGATCAAGACTTCTTACCTTCCGTTATTCCTTGAGACCGTCCTGAGGTCCGTAAATATCTCCTGTCCCCATAGCGAATTGAGCCTGGACAGTATCTCGTTCTTCCTCATCCTTATCTCCATTGTGGCCGCAGGATGGAAGCTCCTCAGAATGAGAACCGAGCCCTCGAATCCCACCGGCCTTGTGAAAGCTGACAGTTCCTCCCCTGCGATGCTCTTCCATAGCATCACGGCCCTGTTCCTTTTCATCCTGATGTCAGGTTCAAAGTTCCTGAGAACATCTCCGACCAGGCTGTCGATGCTTTTCACTTCCCCGGACGATCCCCTGACTACTCTTCAGGCACTCTGGACAGCTTGACAGGCATGATCAGGGCAAGATAGCTGTCCCCTTCGTCTGTCTCCTCCTGATCCCTGATCACTACGGCGGTGTTGCTGTCCTTCATCTTCACGACTACTTTCTCGCAGCTCATGTTCCGCAGGATCTCCATCAGGAAGTTACCGTTGAAGCCTATCTGGAATGGTCTGCCGGAGTATTCTGCATGAAGTTCTTCGTGTGCCTCGCCGGCATCGGCGCTCTCAGATTGAATCAGTACTTTACCGTTCTCAAGTGAGAATTTTATCTGATGTGTTGATGGATTCGCCATTGTCTTGACCCTTCGAAGAACAGATATGAGTTCTTCTCTGTCGGCTTCAAGGGTACAGTCGTTATCCGTAGGGATAACTTTCCTGTACGGAGGGTACTCCCCGTCGATCGTCCTGCTGTAGATCATGGTGTTGTTGAACTCAAAGGATATCTGTGAACCCTTGTAACGTACCAGGACATCACCTTCAGCGGAGAGTCTTGCGAAGAGGTTAAGTGCCTTCTGCGTCACCAGGGCGTTGATGTTCACGTCGGACGACAGACTTGCAATGGTAATACAGCTCAGCCTGTGCCCGTCCGTTGCGACCATCTCAAACCCCTCGCTGTCTATCTTCAGTAGCGCACCGTTCAGGGTGGCCCTGTAATCGTCCCTGGCCACCGCATATGATGTTTTTCTGATTGCATCAGACAGAACATCCACAGGTATAGTAGCGGGATCGGCACCGCTCTTTGTCGGAAGCGTTGGGAACTGTTCGCTGGAATTACCGCTGAGAGAGAACGAACCCTTACCACAGCTTATGGTTATCCTGTTACCCGTACCACTGAACCTTACATCCTCTTCGGGAAGCTCCCTGACTATCTCATGAAGCTTCTTTCCAGGAAGAGTTATCGAACCGGAGGTTGTGACCGAAGCTGGTATCGATGTTATCACGGTGGTATCAAGATCGGTTGCTGACATTCTTAGAGAGTCCCCCTCTGTTTCAAGGAGAACGTTTGTGAGATATGGAAGACTGCTTCTCGACGGGAGTGCGGATGCCACGCAGTTCAGCCCTTTTAGAAGGTCAGAGTGGTTGACGAGGAGTTTTATCATGAGATTTCCTCCAGCTCTATAGAATACAGTATTCTGAGAACAATTATGATAGTTATTATACATGTGAATATGTGGACATGTCACATGCCGGACAGGCGCGCAGGAACATCGGATGTTGAATATTTGTTGACAACCTTCCAGTGAATGTGGAGTTTTCAACACAGCGGGGTTATCAACAGAGATTAAGAGCTGTTCTGCACATTGTTCAGGGTGTGTCACGGGTGCTTAAATGGAGACTAGTTTCCGCTTGATCTCCTCGATCCTTCGATTGAGTTCAGGGTCGCTTTCCCTGAGTTCCTGGATCCTCTCAATGGAGTTGAGCACGGTAGAGTGGTCCCTGCCGGAGAAGAAAGCTCCTATATCCTTGAGGGACATAGAAGTAAGTTCTCTGATAAGAGAAATGGCTACCTGTCGGGGAACAAGTATGTTCCTTTTTCTCTGCTTACCCTTGAGCTGACCTGGAGAAATATCGAAGACCTCGGCGACAGCTGAAGTGATGGTTCCGGGAGTGAGCCGTCTTGAAATGGTACCAAGGGTGGACTTGATTTCCTTCTGAGCCATGTTCATGTCTATGTTGCAGCCGGTGAGCCTGGAGATCGCCGCAAGTCTGTGGATCACACCGGAGAGCTGTCTCACATTCTTCCTGATGGACGAAGCAATGTAATCGAGGACTTCCTGACTCACATCGAGCTCCTCATCCCTTACAAGAAGCATAAGGATAGCAAGACGGGTCTCGTACTCCGGAGGCTTGATATCCGCCACAAGGCCCCACTGAAACCTGCTTATCAGCCTTTCGGGAAGGTCCTTGAGTTCGTGCGGAGGTCTGTCGGAAGTAAGAACTATCTGTTTTCCCTGCTGGTGAAGTTCGTTGAAACGGTGGAAGAAAGCCTCCTGTGTCTCTACCTTGCCTTCGAGGAACTGTATATCGTCCATGAGAAGGTAATCGATTCCCTGAAACAGCATTCTGAACTTGGTGTAGTCTTTCTGGAGAACGCACTTGATGAAAGTGCCCACGACGTATTCCGTTGAAAGGTATCTGAAAGTACGTCTTGAGCCCTCCTGCCTTAGCCTGTGCGCTATGGCCTGGATCAGATGTGTCTTTCCAAGTCCCACACCCCCGTATATGAAGAGCGGGTTGTAAGTTGTGGAACCGGCGTCCCTGCTGACAGCAAGTGCTCCTGCATGTGCAAGCTGGTTGTTGGGACCAACGACGAAGTGATCGAACGTGTAATTGGATCTCAGGTACATTGAATCGGAGGAATTTGAATTGTCAGGTGTCACGGCATCGCTTGCTGAAGGTCCGGGTTTGGCAGGATCACCCACGAACTGAAGTGCCAGGTCGTTCCTTCCCGCGATCTCCCTTAGGATCTCTTCGAGCATATTGCCGAATCGGGATTTTACATGACCCGCCACGAAGGAGTTCCTGAATCTTATGACCATCCTGGTTCCGTTGATGTCTTCGTATGTTGAGTTTTTGAGCCAGGATTCGAACTCCGTACTCTCGAGGTTCTTTGCAGCCTCCTGGAGGCACAGGTTCCAGAGTTCCGAAGGGTTGAAAGAGTCCATCAGATTTCCAATCGAAAGCGGAGGTCTAAACCGGTAATCATCATTGAATAGAGTGATTTGTCCACAACAATATCCACAGGATGACCTCTAACTAATATGTTGATTATCAATATCATAAACTATATCACCAATACAGCGAAGTCAGTGATGTTGAAAACCGTGTACGGGATGAGGACCCCTATCGCAAATACTTGACATAATTGATTATATTGGCTAACTTCCACAATCGTTGTCTCCAGAGGAAATAGTTTTCTCGACTGTTGATACTGATGCAGTAATCCCGCCGTCGTCAAGGTGAGGTTTTTAAGGAAATGAGCGATCGAGTATGAAAAGAACGTATCAGCCAAGCAAACTGTCTAAGGTTAGAAGACATGGTTTCCGCGCCAGGATGGCTACCAAGGGCGGAAGACGGGTGCTTAACGCGAGAAGGAGAAAGGGAAGGAAGAAGCTCGTTCCCTGATAAGAAATGAAGAGAACCCTGAATAAGGGCTACCAGTTCAGAAGGGTTTTCAGGACGGGTAAGACCTTCAGGGGAGAATCCTTCAGAGCAGTCTACGTAACGAATACCCTGGGCTTTATCCGCCTGGGGTTTTCGCTTTCGGCAAAGAGCGGCAATGCAGTCTCGAGGAACCGGATGAGAAGAAGAGTAAGGTCACTGGCCGGGGATGAGAGAGTAGGGGCAGATCTGGTTATATTACCGGTAGGGAAGCTGCAGGGGATCGGATGGGATTCTGTGAAGAAGGATTTCGAGAAGCTGATGCATCACCTGAGGGACTCTGTTTCAAAGAGCAAAGCTGATAGTGATGACAACGGTGAGCAGTGACTGCAGACAAGATAGGAGTCTTGCGCAGAAGTCGCTTTTAGCTGTTATCAAGGGTTACAGGAGGTTCATATCACCATTGCTCCCCTCAAGCTGCATATATACACCCACCTGCAGCAGGTATGCGGAAATAGCAGTGGGCAGATTCGGAGTCCTGAAGGGATCCTGGCTGGCGATTAGAAGAATACTGAGATGCCATCCTTTCAGGACGGGGGGGTTTGACCCGGTGCCTGACACATGGGAGAATAGACATGTTGTGTCCGGCATAAGCCGATCAGAGCATGACGCGTCATCTCATGACGATGAAGATGTCTGATCGGCCGGTGCCAGGCATCCCTGAGGGAGAATAGACATGTTGTGTCCGGCATAAGCCGATCAGAGCATATTGGAAGAAAATTGAATTTGAAGCTACATCTGAGAAGGACTATGGGAGAATAGAAAAATGAGCGATCAAAAGAGGTTACTGCTTGCAGCGGTACTGATGGCAATAGTACTGTTCGTCAGCTGGCAGTTTATGGGAAAACAGAATGAACGCACAACGGTGCAGACTGACCAGGGAACAGTGGTGTATGCGCAGCAGCAGTTACCTGTGATTAAAGAGGCCGATACGCTGCAGAGTGACACTACCTCTCTTACAGTGATGCCGGATGATTCGCTTGACAGCGGGCAGGAAGAGGTTGCTGTCCCGGAAGAGAGGATCATACATGTAGTGATAAGGGATGAGGGAAGGGACATAGTAACGGCCAGGATATCAACCCTTTCGGGTTCCATCGAGAGCTGGCGTCTGATGATGTACGAGAACCTGACCGCCGAGAGTGACGGGGGCAGGATAGACCTTGGCGGAACAACATGGATCGACCAGGGATGGGGATTCGAGACGTCGGCCCCTGATACGGTCTTCGTGGAGGACGGTCAGAGATCAGTTCTCCTCACGGAAGCCTCTGGAGGCAGGTCTCTTAACTACACGTTCACACCGGGATTCTGCGGATTCCAGATCCAAAGGGAAGGGTACGATGAGGTTTTTGTTCTAAATAGCGGAATAATTCCAATTACAGAGAGTAAAGTAACTCCAAGTTCTTATTTTAAGGCACAGTGGAACTCGGAGAAGGTCAGAAGCAGGAACACCGACGACATCGAGATGAACGATCAGGTGGGCAATGTCCAGTGGATAGCCGCAAGGACGAAGTTCTTCGGGATAATTCTTCTTCCAAGGTCCTACGAAAGAGCGTACGGGTATGTCTACGCCACGGGTGGAGATATTTCGCCATCCATCGGCATTCAGGACAACAATGTACTTGTTTATGCAGGTCCCCTGGATTACAGCACGCTCCGGGAGCTTGGCAGCAACACGCACCTGATGGTCGACTTCGGCTGGCCAATAATCAGGGATATTGGAAGGCTCCTTTTCTGGTTCTGCACAACTGTACTGTCCTTTGTCGGCAACTGGGGATTGAAGATCATAATCCTGTCCGTCGTACTGAAAGTGGTTCTGATGCCTCTCACGACGAAGAGCTTCAGGTCCATGGCGAAACTGAAGCAGGTCCAGCCGAAGATGAAGGAACTGCAGGAAAAGTACAAGAACGATCCAAAAGCGCTGCAGAGCGCCATGCAGAAGCTGTACAGGGAAGAGGGTGTGAACCCGCTTGGAGGGTGCCTTCCGATGCTCATGCAGATGCCCGTGTTCTTTGCGCTATACAGGGTACTGGCTAATTCGGTACAGCTGAGAGGTGCTGATTTCATGCTTTGGATAAAGGACCTGTCCTCTCCTGAGATACTCATACCGTTCCAGAGCCCGATGCTCGGGCTGGACGGAATAGGACTGCTGGCGGTCCTTATGGGAGTATCAATGTTCCTCCAGCAGAAGATGACCACGGTGGATCAGAGCCAGAAGAGCATGACGTACATCCTGCCTGTGTTCATGACCTATCTCTTCATGAGATTTCCCGCCGGACTGACCCTGTACTGGTTCATGAACAATATCCTGACCATAGGCCATCAGCAGATGATCAACAAGAAGCTGGAAGCGGAAAAGCAGGCCTGACCGGAGGACCAGCGAGAAAAGATGGCAGAGAAGGAAATGGTCGAAGCACCGGCCGATATCATCTGTGCAACAGCAACACCGGAGGGTACAGCCGCAATGGCGGTGATCAGGCTCAGCGGGAAAGGCTCCGCACGACTGGTGGAAAGCCTGATGGAACTGAGGCCCGGTCGTCTGGAGGGTAACAGAAGGAAGACCGGGCTCATCAGGAACGGCAACAGGGTCCTGGACCAGGTCGTGGCGCTGGGATGGCCCGAGGGATCAAGCTATACAGGCGAGCAAATGGTCGAGATAATCTGCCATGGAGTACCGGAGATCGTCAGGAGCATCATGGACTGCCTGAAGGATATGGGAGCCAGGAAGGCTGAGCCGGGGGAGTTCACCAGAAGGGCATATGCATCGGGCAGGTTGAGCGCATGGCAGGTAATGGCACTTGCAGCTCTATGGAGAAACGGTGAGGGTTCGATAGGTGTGGAGCGTATCGCTTCAGCGGAATGCGAAGAGCTTATGCACATGATCGCCGAGGCAAGGGAAAAGCTGGAGGCGGATATAGAATTCCAGGAAGAACACTCGATAGGCGCTGATGACACTTCAGTGAGCTTTATAGAGTCTTTGCTTGAAGCTTCGGAGAGTTTCAGGACAAAGGCGACGGCAATGGAGACCGAGTGCATGGTAGTGCTAATGGGTCCGGTAAATTCCGGCAAGTCCACTCTTTTCAATGTAATTGCTGGAATGGAGAAAGCCCTGGTCTCTGATGAACCGGGAACTACGCGTGACGGATCTTCATGCATCGTTGAAATCAAGGGCAGAAGAGTGATCCTATGCGATTCAGCCGGCTCCGGAGGTCAGGGATTGGACAGAAAAGCATACGAGACTGCTATGAGGAACATGGATGGAACGGAAAAGATCGTATGGTTATCTGTTGGAGGAGATGATGAACCTCCTGAGGAAATTCTACGGAAAGACACGGAAATCATAAGAGTGAACAGTAAGAGCGATCTGCTCAAAAGAAGGGTTGATACTGCCGATGGGCATCCGCTGAGAGTATCGGCGGTAACTGGAGAGGGGATAGAAAGGCTCAAGGAATTAATCTCCGCATTG
>CAZXEF010000151.1:0-7293 GCA_964639605.1 uncultured bacterium
ACCTGAGGCTACGCGGCGACACCGGGTACTTTTACTGGCAGGCAATGGCGGCGCTGGCCGAGGCGGAAGGTGATCCGCACAGGAAAGTCTGGGCACTTAGAAGGGCATGGACCGTCAGGACCTGCCCCGGGTCAGGGAGGGACCTGGGATGGGCCCTGTACTTCATTGGAAGGGACGCCCTCAGGGCTGGTGAGACCTCGTTGGCCAGGAGATGGCTTTCGGAGTCCAGCCTGATGGGTGACACCTCTGAGGCTTTCGTTCAAAGGGCGGATTCCCTGCTGGAGCTCCTGGATGAGTTCGAGAACCAGACTGCTGACGGCGTTTAGCATTCTGCTGATATTGACGATCGCCGCCGAATGTGCCGGCAGGCCGCCTTGGCCGGGATCCGGGGACGGGTCCAAGGACAGGACCTCCGATACGGAGGCCGGTTGACAGCCGTATTACAGTGATCGGCTGTTTTGTGTATTATTGTATGTACGGAACAGGAATTGTACGGGGGGCCCCGCAGCCGCCCATGAGGCCGGAGGATATGTAATTTGCTCAAGAACGTCGTGAAGTCGCTCTTCGGCGACAAGCAGAGAAAGAGAGTGGCGGAGCTTGAACCCTACGTGGAAAGGGTCAATGGATTCTTGCATGAGCTGGAGGCCCTTTCGGAAGAGGGTCTGAAGGATATGACCAGGCAGTTCAGGGTCCGGCTGGCCCGGGGCGAAAAAAGGGACGACATCATGTGTGAGACCTTCGCCGTTGTGAAGGAGGCATGCAGACGGTTGTGCGGGAAGTCCTGGCTGGTCAGCGGAAGCCCCGAAGAATGGAACATGGTGCCCTTCGATGTGCAGATAATGGGGGCCGTTGTCCTGCACCAGGGGAAGATCGCTGAGATGGCCACAGGAGAGGGGAAGACGCTGGCAGCCGTGATGCCCATGTACCTGAACGCTCTGGACCTGAACTCCCGATGGCTGCAGCTGGCGGAAGAGAAGTTCGGGGAAGATCCCGGGGAATGGGATTTTGTCCCCATAGACGGTATCCCTCCCGGCAGGGGGGCCCATCTTGTCACCGTGAACGACTATCTGGCCAGGAGGGACGCCGACTGGATGGGAGGAGTGTACGAGTACCTGGGGCTGTCCATTGGCTGCATCCAGATGGAGATGTCCCCGGAAGAGAGACTGCTGCAGTACAAATGCGACATAACCTACGGCACCAACAACCAGTTCGGGTTCGATTATCTGAGGGACAACATGGCCGTCAGACTGGATGGAATGGTGCAGCGTGGTCACAACTACGTCATCGTTGACGAGGTGGACAGCGTCCTGATAGACGAGGCCAGGACTCCCCTCATCATCAGCGGCCCTGTGGCCAGGTCGACGAACAGGTACAAGGAGTACCGCGACTCCGTGGCCAGGCTCGTGCAGAAGCAGACCCTGCTGGTGAACAGCATTGTGGCAAGGGCCGACGAGCTCTGGGAGGAGGGACAGGCCGAGGATGCGGCCCTGCTCTACCTCAAGGCCCGTAAGGGCGCCCCCAAGCAGAGGAGACTGGTCAGGTCCCTTCAGGACCCGGACAGGCTGCAGGCTCTCCAGAGGATGGAGGGAGTGCTGCTGAGGGAGAAGAGGACCCATGAGCTGGAGGAGGACCTTCTCTTCGCCCTGGACGAGAAGGAACGATCGGTTTCCCTCTCCGAGAAGGGGAGGAAGACCCTCTCTCCCGACGATCCCGACTTCTTCCTGCTCTCCGACATAGGTGACGATATAGCAGAGATAGAACTGCAGGAGATCCCTGAAGAGGAGAAGATCGAGCTCAAGAGGAACACCTACCATGAACACTCCCGGAAGGCGGAGGCCCTCCATAACATCGACCAGCTCCTGCGAGCGTTCCAGCTCTATGAGAAGGATGTCGAGTACGTCCTTCAGGACGGCCGGGTGGTGATAGTGGACCAGTTCACTGGCAGGCTCATGCCTGGCAGGAGGTTCAGCGACGGACTGCACGAGGCTCTGGAGGCCAAGGAGAGCGTGGAGATCAGGAGCGAGACCCAGACCCTGGCCACCATAACCATACAGAATTACTTCAGGATGTACGACAAGATCGCTGGAATGACCGGAACCGCTGAGACCGAGGCTGACGAGTTCGAGAGCATATACGACCTGGACGTGGTGGTCATACCCACGAACGTGCCCGTAATCCGCCAGGACCGTAACGACCAGGTGTACAAGACGCGCAGGGAGAAGTACAAGGCCATCGTCGACGAGATACAGCGGCTTCACTCCATAGAACAGCCTGTGCTTGTGGGAACCGTCTCGGTCGATGTATCGGAATTACTATCCAAACTGTTGAAAGCCAGAAAGATACCCCACAGTGTGCTCAACGCGAAACATCACGAACATGAGGCGGAGATAGTCTCCAGGGCAGGCCAGAGGGGAGCCGTGACCATAGCCACGAACATGGCGGGAAGGGGAACCGACATCAAGCTGGCCCCGGAGATCAAGGAGGTCACCGACTCACAGGGCGGCAGAGTACCGGGGGGTCTTTTCGTCATAGGGACAGAACGGCATGAATCCAGGCGGATAGACAGGCAGCTCAGGGGCAGGAGCGGACGGCAGGGAGACCCGGGTTCAAGCAGGTTCTACCTTTCTCTGGAGGACGATCTGTTCAGGCTTTTCGCCTCGGAGAAGCTGATAGATTTCATGAAGAAGAGCGGCGGGGAGGAGGAGGGGGCCCCTGTGGAGCACGCGCTTCTCACGAAGGCCATTCAGAAGGCACAGAAGAGGGTGGAGGAGTACAACTTCGGAATCAGGAAACACCTCCTGGAATACGACGATGTCGTGAACAAGCAGAGAGAGGTGATCTACCGCAAACGGCGCCAGGCTCTGACCGGAGAGGAACTCGACGAAGAAGTCCTGGACATGGTGTCAGCCGTGGCGGAGCACATAATGATGGAGGCTGTCCCGGACGAGACGGATTCCGAGGAATGGGGCCTTGACAGGGCCCAGGCCCTTCTGGGTGAGATGTCCGGCGTGAGGTTCGACCTGCCGGGCCTGGCATCGGGAGGAGGCACGCCGGAAGATGCCAGGGGAGCCGGAGTGAGAATGGTCCTTGATTACTATCATATGAAGAGGGAGCGTATCGGTGAGGCACTATCCCTGGAACTCGAGAAGAGGGCGGTGCTCAGTTCCATCGACTCAATGTGGCGCGAGCACCTCTACGGCATAGACCACCTGAAATCCGGCATCGGTCTGAGAGCTTACGCCCAGAGAGATCCTCTGGTGGAGTTCAAGAAGGAGGCTTTCGGTCTCTTCGAGGAGCTCCTTGACAGGATCGACAAGCTTGCGGTGAGGCAGGTCCTTTCCCTCTGGCCCAGGAACGCCAGGGCCGACCTTCCGGAGAACCGTCAGATGGAGGGCAGCGCCCTTCATCCTACGTCGTCGCTTCCGACAGCCGGTGAGGTGGGCCAGGAGCAGTCCGGGGAAAGCGTGAGGGGCCGAAGACAGGTGACCGTGGTCAGGGAGCAGCCCAAGGTGGGCCGGAACGACCAATGTCCCTGCGGAAGCGGGAAAAAGTACAAGAAATGTTGCGGAAAATGAAAGGAGTACGACATGGCTGAGAACAGCAAGGGTGAATTCTGGGCCTTCGTTGCCGGAACTCTGGCGGGCGGATTGGTAGCTCTGCTCTATGCCCCGGCAAAGGGCGAGGAGACAAGGGAGAAGGTCCGGGCCACCACCGAAGAGCTCTACGGAAAAGGAGAGGAGTTCTACAGGCATTTCAGGGTCGAGGCCGAGAAGCTCATCGCCGAGGGCAAGAAGATGATCGACGGGGCCGGCACCGCCGGCAGGGAGAAGATAGAGGAGACCATCCAGAAGCTTGAGGAGACAAGGGAGAAGCTGGACGAGGTAAAGGAAAAGGGCAGGGAAAAGATCGAGGTGCTGAAGGAGAAGGTAGAGAAGAGGGGGAAGAAACCGGCTTCGAGCAGTGCCGGGGAATAACCGTCTGGCCATCTGGGGTGACGGCGCCGTTGGCACTGGACTGGCCGTCGCCCTTTCCTCCTGCGGAAGTGTGCTCCTTGTCGGACCGCCGGGCAGCGGCAGGGGCAGCATCACCATCGAGTCCGTTGGTGCTTTCCCTGGCAGCGCGGTGGTGGAGAAGGTCGAGTGCCTTGACCGTATTGCAGCGGAACTCTGCCTGGTTGCAGTGAAGGCCTATGACCTTGCAGAAGTATCAGGCCCTGCCACAAGGTGTACCGACGGGGCCTGCATATGCGTCTCAAACGGCATGGGACTGGAGAGGATGTGGGGTGACTCGTGGGAGAATAGGGTCGAACCCGCGATCCTGACCGCCGGGTTCGGACCGGGTCCGGTCCCGGGGAGAAGTGTAGAGACCACCTTCGGGGATGTCATCGTATCGTCTGAAGGGTCGGCCGGGGGTCTTTTCGGAACCTCGCCCATTCCCGTCCGGTTCACCGATTCCATGGAGATGCTCAGGTGGGGGAAATGGCTGGTCAACAGCATTATCAATCCCCTTGGCGCCATAACGGGACTCCCCAACGACAGGCTGCTGGGAGCAGGCCTGGAGGATGCGATCGAGGTGCTGTTCGAAGAACTCCTCCCGGTGGTACCCGATGAATACAGGTCTTATGCGGGAAGTGAGGCCCTGAGCATGATGACCCATCTGCTGGGCTCTTCCTCGAATCGATGCAGCATGCTTCAGGACATTGACGCAGGGAGACGCACAGAGATCGATTTCATGACCGGTCTGTGCATGGAGAATGCAGGGCGGCGCTGTCCGGCATCAGCCTGTATCACGGGGTTGTTGAAAGCCATGTCGACGGTGGTCTAGGGGTTACTCTTCCTCTTCCTCTTCACCCATCCAAGTACCCTTGTCAAGTATTTTCCAGACAGGCTTTCCAGTGATCTCCTTGAGGTCTTCCACAACGTCGAGCTGGGATGGGTCCACCTGAAGGGACTGCCTGAACATGTCCACCGCGTCCTCCTCCTGGGCTATGATGGCGAACAGCCTTCCCATGGCATTGTAAGCCTCTGTCAGTTCCGGATCAAGTTCAGCGGCCTGTTCCAGGAATTCCATGGCGTTGTCGATCATCTCCTGCTCGTCCAGTTCCCTGTCCCAGATCTCCCTGGTGGGAATGTTGTCCAGGAGAGACATGGCATAGCAGAGACCCTTGCCTAGGTAGGCCATGGCGTTGTCAGGGTCTAGGTCGATCACACTGTCGTACATCTCCAGAGCCTCCTCGGGACTCCTGTCCTTCCTGATTATTTCTGCGAGGCTCAGTCTCGAATCGATGTTACCGGGATCCGACCTTATTATCGCTTCAAGGTTCTCTCTCGTACTTAGCTCCATTTCGGGTATTGACCTCCAAATGTGATATCACGGTTTCGCCTTCATTACTTCCTGGAAGACCTTTCGTCAACCCCCCCGCGGCGACCTCTTCTGTGCGACTTGCCCGAAAGGCGCGGAGCCTGTAGTATTATTTTTCATTCTTCTCGAAGGGGAATAAGCTGGAAACCGATGTCAGGTACTTGAAGGGAGTGGGTCCCGCCCGTAAGAGACAGCTTTCCAGGCTGGGAATCGAAACCATAGGGGACCTCCTTCTCCTGTCTCCTCGGGAGTACCATGACCGAAGGGTTATAACACCCTTGAGCGAACTGGTTCCAGGCCGGCAGGTGAATGTATCCGGAGAGATAGTCTCATCCGGTTTTTCAGGCTCCGGCCGGGGGCGCAGAAGGTTCCAGGCGGTTCTCCGCGGGAACACCGGGGAGATAACGCTCACGTTCTTCAACTACAGGTACATCTCCGAGAGACTGGTCCTGGGTACACGTGTCATGGCCAGCGGCAGGGTGGACTACTTCGGCGGTCTTTCGATGGCCCACCCCGAGCTGCTCTTCCTGGACGGTGAGCCGCGGGAGACAGAGCTGGTGCTTCCCGTTTATCCGCTTACACAGGGCATGACCCAAACGACGATGCGCATGCTTGTCAGGAATGCCCTCGATCTATGCTCGGAAACGATACCGGAGATACTCCCTCACGGGACCTTGAACTCAATGGGATGGGACAGCAGGAGGGAAGCTGTCAGGGCGATGCACTTCCCCGGTGACCCGGCGGAAGGGGAGAGGGCGCGCAGGGTCCTGGCCCTGGAGGAGTTCTTCGTACATCAATCGCTGCTGCAGCATGTTAGGGCAAGGGCCACGGCAAGACGAGGGATCCCGATGCCCTGCGGACCCGACAGTCTGGAGCCCCTGCTGGCATCTCTTCCCTTCGACCTTACCGGTTCGCAGGAGAGGGCTCTTTCCGAGATAAGGAACGACCTTGCAGGCGGTAGTCCCATGAGAAGGCTCCTCCAGGGTGATGTGGGTTCGGGGAAGACCGTGGTGGCCGCAGGTGCCTGCTTCATCTGTTTCCTTTCGGGTCACCAGTCAGTCGTCGTTGCGCCTACGGAGGTCCTGGTCTCTCAGCACCACAGGAACCTGAGCGGAATACTCGAGCCTCTGGGGATAAGCTGCGGACTACTAACGGGGGGCACCGGTCGGGCGGAGAGGAAACGGCTTCATGGGTCTCTCGTGGATGGTTCGCTGAAAGTACTTGTGGGTACCCACGCTGTCTTCGAGGAAAAGGTGGTAATACCGGGATTGGGACTCTGTATCATAGACGAGCAGCATAAGTTCGGCGTGGTCCAGAGGGACAGGCTCATTTCAGCAAGGGAGCCCAGTCCCCACTTCATGCTGATGTCCGCCACACCGATCCCGAGGACTCTGGCAATGAGCCTCTACGGGGACCTTGACCTGACGGTGATAGACGAGATGCCACCGGGACGGGGAAGGACCGTCACAAGGATAATGGACAGGGATGACCGCGGTCATGTCTACAGCTTCCTTCTGGAGAGGCTCTCCAGGGGCGAGAGGGCGTACGTGGTCTACCCTCTCAGAGAAGCTTCGGAGGAGCTGGACCTGATGGACGCCGCATCCGCCTTCGGAGTATTGAGGAAGGGCCCCCTGGGAAAGTACGGTGTGGGGCTCCTGACCGGTGCGATGCAGTCGGAGGAGAAGCTGGCGGTGACCGGCAGGTTCGTATCCGGCGAGATCGCCGTCCTGGTGAGCACCACTGTGGTGGAAGTGGGCCTGGACGTGCCCGAGGCAACTGTCATGGTCATAGCGCATGCTGACAGGTTCGGACTCAGCCAGCTCCATCAGCTCAGGGGCAGGATAGGCAGGGGTGAGGGTGATTCCTGGTGCTTCCTGATGAGGGACAGCTCGGCGGGGCGGGAAGGCAGGTTGAGGCTGGAGATCCTCGCCT
>CAZXEF010000152.1:0-7124 GCA_964639605.1 uncultured bacterium
GGTTCCTCGACAGGGAGTGGTGAGAACATTGGTAATTGACGAGAGATGGATCGAAGAGCGTCTGGAGACGGGGTTCTGCCCTGATGACCTGAAAGCCCTGCTCCTGTCGTCGGACAGCGAGGCGGAGCTGCTCTACAGGGCGGCCAGGCATGTCAGGGACAGGGTGTTCGGAAAGAAAGCCTTCATCAGGGCCGTT
Organism: uncultured bacterium; assembly: GCA_964639605.1. Taxonomy (GTDB): domain Bacteria; phylum Fermentibacterota; class Fermentibacteria; order Fermentibacterales; family JCC-6; genus Aegiribacteria. Next base: position 197 of record CAZXEF010000152.1, read on the forward strand.
GTGGAATTCGCCAACAGCTGCCGCTGCAGCTGCCTCTACTGCGGGATGCGTGTGGAGAACTCCGCGACGAAGCGGTACACGCTGGAACCTGATGAGATAGTCTCCATCGCGGAAAAGGCCCGTGAGAACGGGATCAGGACCTTCTTCCTGCAGGCAGCCGAGAGCGAGGAGTACAACGCAGACTGGCTGGGCGGGGTGATCGGCCGCATTCATGACATGGGGATGATGGTGCTGCTCTGCGTCGGGGTGCATCAGGAAAACGACCTGGACGAATGGTACGATGCCGGGGCGAGGAAGTTCATTCTCAAACATGAAACAGCGGATCCGGAACTCTTCTCCAGGATGAAACCGGGTTTCACCCTGGATGAGAGGGTCAGGTGGCTAAGGATACTGAGGGAACACAGGTACGAGATCGGTTCAGGCCCCCTGCTCGGCCTTCCCGGCCAGACCGTTGACACCCTGGTGGACGATCTCCTTCTGATGAAGGACCTCCGGGTGGACATGTCCAGTGTGGCCCTGTTCCTTCCCGCCGAGGGAACTCCACTGGAGGACCACCCGGTGGGGGACGTGGACCTCGGCCTCAGGTTCATAGCCGCCATGAGGCTGTTTCTCAGAGACACGCTGATACCTGCCACGAGCACTTTCGAGAGACTGCGGGAAGGCGGGCAGCTGCAGTGCTTCAATGCCGGAGCGAACGTGATAACCGTGAACATGACGCCGCCGAGGCTCAGGGACGACTACGAACTGTACTCCGAGAGGTTCTACGTGGGTCTGGCCCATGCCCGGAGGATCATGGAGGAGGCTGGTCTCCAGGAGACCACCGAGTGCGACCTCGTCGGGGAATAGTGCTACCTCGTAGGGGATTAGTGCAAGGTCGTGCACACCGTGTGCAGAGGTCTGCACAGGATTCGGTCAGTCGGTCAAAATATGTGCACTATTAAACGCGTATGTATATAATAAATTAAATAATATTCTGGCAAGCTTCTTGCATTCAGTATATGCATGAATGTATCAATGCAGCCCGCGATCCGATCCAGAGCTAACCGCAGGATGCCTTTTTCCGCCCTCACGATGCTTATGTTCGCATCCGCCGCCGTACTCATTTCATTGATGATACTGTTCAGTTTCGTCACCGGCATCTTCGACCACCAGTGGAGGCTCGAGGGATCCCTCCAGGCTGTCCTCGCCGAGGAGAGTGCCCTGGATGCCCTTCAATACGATCTGATCGGCGGCAATATATCGGACCTGGCCGACCTTCCGGATTACGAACTGGCGGGATACAGAACATCGTTCCAGATGATGAGGATCACCAGTACTCAGCCCGAGGTGTTCCACCTAATCTCCGGCGGTCCAAGGATCATCGAGGCTGTCCCGGTTGGGGAGCATATCTTTGTGATCAGTGATTCGGATGAAGGGTTGAAGATCGATCTTGTCCGGCCGATGGGTGCTTCTGAAGAGCAGGAGTCGGTTTGCATCAAGGGATTCAGTGATGATTACCGGGCTGCCGTAGCCGCTGTCCTTGATGGTAGGCCGGTGCTGTTCATAGCTGACGATGAGGGCTCCGGAGTTAGGATCGCAATGGTCTCAATGGTGGACGATCCCGTGTTCTTCCATGTCGAACTCCCGATCCCGGGCCCAGCAGAACTGATCTCCGCCGGCAGTTTTGAAGGCGAACCCGCTGTCCTGTTCTCGGACGGGTACAACACCGGGAGTCTCTTCCTGACCTCGTCCGACTCGGTCTTTGACGTATCAAGCCCAACTGGGACCACTCCCTACCTCTTTGACGGTATATCCTTCTTTGGCGCCTTAGGGGATGCTTTCGAGGAAGATTCAAGGTTCAGGGTGTCCAGAGTCGTAAGTAGCGATTACACCGGTGACGGCATTGATGATATGGTCTTCATCGGTCCCGGGAGCATTTGCCTCTGTTCCGGCAAGACCGGTGAAATATTTATTGATGTTGTTTCCGGCGGGACACTGGTTGCGTGGGGTTCTGCGGAGGATACAGGAATGCTTTCGGCAAGATGGATCGTCAACGGTTCTCACGAGCGCTGGAGAATTTTTCTCCACCAGGTCTTCATGGATTCCCCGGGTCCCGAGTACCTTCCCTATCCATGGGAAGGGAGGGTCGAGTATTCAAGGCAGTCGATGATGGGATCCTTCAGGGGACAGGTGGTCCAGGCCAATGAGTACACCGGAGAAGTGACCACGCTCTGCGATACTGGAAGTGCCGTTTTCTGCCAGCTTAACGGTAACGGAACGGATCTCATGAGCGTGAAGAATGATTCCATCGGGATATTCATTGACAGACTTGATGGAAACGGTCTTCTGTTGACCCTCAGATCATCCACCCGGGACGATATGGGCAACCTGATGAACGAGGATTTATGGGATTTGCGGATATTCGGCTTCGAGGGCGTTAAGAGAGTGTACTGCGAAAGGGTTGGCTGAAATGATGTCCGAATCCTCAAAAGTACTCCTCAGAGTGCTTCTCGGTCTTTTAACGGTCTTCATACTGATGACGGTTGTGCTTCTGTTCTTCGTTGACAGGGTAAGCCTGATCGAGGATCGCAGGAAGGCTCTGCTTCTGGCGGGGCAGTTGCTCACCCGTTGGGAATCAGGCGAGGTGCCGGCGATGGGAGTATTGGACAGCGTGGTAATCGCCGGAGATACAAGATTCCAGATAAGGAGGGTCGTGATCGAGTGCAATCCCGGTATCAGAGAGATGCAGTTGATAATATCCAGGGATGATCGCAGGAGCCTTGAACTGACAAGGAAGTTCTACGATACGGTAAGTAATGAAATGATAGAATGGAGGAAAATATGATGAAACATGAGACTGACGTAGGCCAGGGGGGCTTCACCCTGATAGAGGTGCTGATAGCATCCGTTCTTCTGGCCATGCTTATCTTGAGTGTCGGGTTCTTCTTCACTAACATCATCAAGCAGTCCGACATCGTCGATGACCAGACCAGGGCGATGGAACTGGCAAGGCAGGGACTGGAGGAGATCCGGACGATGGATGTGCAGTCAATGCCCATTGGAGAGACCACGGTCGAGAGCATATTCAAGTTCAACAGATACTTTGTGATCGCTGAGGCCGACCCATTATACCCGAATGCCAGACAGGTGACCTGCATTCTGTACTGGTCCAGCGCTTCAGGACCAGACACCCTCAGCTTCAGCACTATATTCTGATAAGGCGGTAATAAACATGAAGAAGTTGCTCAGAAAGTTCTCCACGGGCATGACCCTGGTGGAGATAATGATAGTCCTGACTGTTCTGCTGGTTTTGTTCGGAGCTGTTTTTCTCTTCTTCACGAGGGGAAGCGAGGAATTCGATTTCTCCAGAAGACAGAACGAACTTATTACCATAGGAAGACTTGCCCTCGAGGAGGTTACCGATATAATCCTCTACGCGGGTTATATGCCTAAAGCCGCCTGGGGAAACGATGAGTGGCATCCCGTAGTCATCGCCGACAGTTCGGAGTTCGAGTTCTACGCCGACTGGGATGCCAACGAGCTCCTTGAGGCCATCGATTACCGGAAAGTGGAAGTGGCCAACAACCAGTTCGTCGTGACCGACCGCGATGATTACGTGAAAAGAATAGGCAGCAATATCTATTCCATAGACTTCAACTACCTTGATGAACTGGGCAATCCCCTGCCCGAGCCCCTGTCCGAATATGACAGGGACCTTGTCAGGCATATCCAGATAGAACTGACCATGGCGGACGAGTACCGGGGCCAGATGTACTACACGGAAGTGGCCACCACCATCTCTCCGCGGAACCTCGGCGTCAACCACAATATCGATCCCGCCTTCGCCCCTCCGGACCCGCTGGAGGGTACCGTCGTATTCAACGTATGCGGGGTTGACACCGTACCATTACCCAACGAAGACGAGCTCCTCCAGATCAACAGAATGATCGACTGGGGGCTTACGGTCATCCCGCTCACTGATTACCAGATGGGCATCTTCGATTTCAGGGGTGAGGATATCGACCTCATCCTCCTGCGGCACAGGGGACCGTTGGATGTCTTCCCTCACCCCGACCTGTTCAACAACTACTCAGCCAATAAGGATACCCTGTACATACCCGTTGTTACAATGAACGCGAAGGATGCCATGGACATATTCGATATGGGGCACAAGGTCGATGAGCGTCTGATGACCTGGATGGATCCAAGATGGGCCCATCCGGTGAACCGCGACCTCCCCAGTGATCTTGGTCCCTTCGAGGTATACGTCACCGGATCGACGGCAACCCAGTCCATCCTTGACAGCCTCAACTACTCGATGCTGGACGACAGCGTTCTGACAATGCCGGCGACCCTGATGACTTCCTTCGCCGGCATGTCGGGTATCACGGTTTGCTACGAGGACTTTGGCAAGAGAAGAGTGCACTTCAGCGCCTGGGACGCCAGCGAGTACACCTCCGGAGGCTGGCAGATATTCTACAATGTCGTCAAATGGAACGTGGGCGACAATTCCGGTGAGCTTGGAGATGTCATAGAGGAGGAGGACTTCGAGAACCCCTTGGACTACAGTTACGTCAATCCCGGCTATGGAGAGGATTCCTACTGCTATGTGGTCTCACCCTGGACCTACATACCGGACGACTCCTCTAAGGCCGACTACGAGGCGGTCCTCAGATTCTCGCACTGCTACTGGACCAGGAACAGGAATGCAGGCGGTTACATCGATATCGATACGACTTGGGTGGACACCACACATACCGTCTGGAACCATATACCAGATGGTCTACTCACTGAGGGCTACTACCATCAGCTTACCGCCAGCGGTTTTCCAGGAGGTGCTGGTCTGGAAGCGTACATGTTCAAGAGCCCGGGATACAGCCCAAGCGGCCCGACCCTGACCAGGGAGGAAGTTGACCTGGAGGACTACCGCGGCAAGCATGTCAGGTTCCGCTGGGTCTTCGGAGTCGAGGAAAAGGAATCCAACAACCAGGACGGCTGGATCGTGGATGACATGACCATTCTTCTTCTTGACCGTGATACGACGGCATTGGACTCCATCGTACTCGACCCCTGGACTCTGAACCCCTATAACCTTGTGATACAGCCCAGGTTCTGGGAGCATCACGAGTTCCCCGGGTACAACGATGACTGGTTCTACCATCATCTCTACAATGTTGATCCCATCTACCCCTTCGAGCAGGGCTACGCCTGGACCACATGGGGTTCCATAGGCTACATAGGTCCATGGGTCCACGGCGGCAGCCATGACTCCTGGGAGATTGGTGTGACCGTTGCGCCGGAGTTCACCCCTCTTGTGGATCCTATGGCTACGCCATACAACGGCTCGCACTACGCAGGTCAGGACCTCACCTACGATGACGGAAAGTACAACTTCTTCGAGACATCGTACCTTCTTTCGGAGAGGTGGGAGGTGGCCAATACTGACCCCTACGACGTCATCACCCTGGAGATATACAGATGCATAAGGAACGCAAACGATATCGGCTGGATACATGTGGGATTCTCCACAGATACGCTGCCGCCTGATCCCATGGACCTGACCCAGTGGTATTCCAAGGTTCCTATTGAGCCGTGGGTGAGGATGTACGAGGTGAATCACGCCAACTGGGAGTACGAGGCCATAGAACTCACCGATGTGTTCGATGAGGCTCTGGCGGACAGTGCATACCTTTACTACTGGGTGCTGTTCTCCCACTCTTCCGGTCCCGCCCTCAATGCCGGTGGCTGGAACCTTGACAACATCCGGGTCTACGGCAAGAATGTGTTTTAGGAGGAGAATCATGAACACAAGAGGAAACAAAGGTTCTGCCCTCATACTTGTCATGGTCTCCGCCATAGTGCTTTCCATCCTTGTTGGCGCGCTCTACACGCTTTTCCAGGCGAACACCAGGAGCCAGGCCTACATAATGGAGAGCATACAGGCCAGGTACACGGCCGAGGCCGGACTGAACATGGCGGTCCATATGATAATGGAGGGCGCGGACGTGCCCCACGGAACCCTTCCTATCCAGTTCCTGCCCGTGGTCGGGGACTGGGAGTTCATGGGCGAGGACCTCGGCTGGGTGCAGGTATGGGTGGATCCCCACAATGCAAACGCCGAGGTATCAAGCGCCAACGCCTACGAGGTGAGATGCCTGTCCAAGGTAATGGCGGAAGATCAGACGTACATGTACGGCATTGGGTCAATGGTTCTCCCGAGGAACTTCGCAGTCTACGCCACCTTCCTGAACTCAGCGGGCAGCGGTTACTTCGGTGACGGCTACAGGTTCGACGGTCCCTTCCACTCCAACTCCGTGGTGCAGCTGTCCAGCCAGACAGTCGGAAGGGACGACGACCCATGGTTCTACACCATTTCCATAGCCGATGACCACTACCTGTACCGCAATCCAGGGACCGGCGTCACGGAGACCGCTACGACACCGCACTACAAGAACCTGTATATAGAACCATACGAGAAGATGATGCTCTTGGAACCATACTTCAACCTGAACGCAGATTCGATACCCTTCGGGTCGGACGTGGTTAACTGGGAGGGGGCCTACAACGCAGCCAACAGCGGAGGGCTCATGCTCAGTAGCGCTCAGGTGCCTGATGGAACCCGCATGATACTTCAGAGTGATACGTTGCTTGTGCTCAGGAATCCGACTGCCGGAGTGGATACGTTCTACTTGAGGGCTCTGAGCAACAGCGTCGTATGGGTGAACAACGGCCCCAACGACACAGTATACCTTAAAACCGAGGAGGAATCGCCCGAGAGGGCACACGGCCTGCCGGACGATTTCCCACTTACAATAGGCGTCAACGGAAACCTGGCTGTCTCCGGCCCCATCTTCTATCAGAACATCGATCTTTCCGACGAGGACAACAAAGGTATGCTGGGAATCGTTATTAAGGAGGGTGACTTCGAGATAGCCTGGGACCCTGACAT
>CAZXEF010000153.1:0-7123 GCA_964639605.1 uncultured bacterium
CTGGCCCTGGAGAGGCTTCTGGACACGGCCAGTCTTCCCCATTTCGAGACCATAGTGTTCAGTCGCAACGAAAAGCAGCAGGCGAAGAAATCCGGTGCCAAGCTCAGCATACTGGACTGAGCCGGTCCTCATGCATGATTCAAGGCAGTCCACGGTTAACTGCCAAACAACCGGCTGTTAACTTAAACCATCAAAATTCCTCTGGGAGCTGATTTGAAGAAAGCCCTTCTCAATATTCTGGGGCTGCTGTTAACGGTCGCAGCGCTCTATTACATCGTGGATTCCTTCATCACCGGCTCAAGGGAGGCGGGGGGTGTCTCCAACCTGCTTCATTTCGATGCCGTTCTCTTTGGTATCTCGTTCCTTCTCATGCTGGCTCACCTGGTCGCCGCTGCCTGGTCATGGATGCTGGTGTGCGGTGCAGCCGGTGTCCGGATATCCTTTGGCCAGGCTTTCAATGTTCATTTTCTCGCCCAGGTCGGCAAGTACATTCCCGGGAAGGTCTGGGGAGCCGTGGGAAAGATAGGCCTTTCCAGGAAGATAGGGATGACAAGGATACAGACCGGGCACGCCCTGGTTCTGGAGAGCCTTTTCATAGTCGCCGGCTGCCTTCTGATGTCGCTTCCTGTAATACCCCTGGCCGCCGCGCAGATCGGCCTCGGGGGGACCTTCAGCGTGCTGATAGTGGCCGCCGCTGCTGCAGTAGTGCTTTTCACGGCTCATCCTGGCGCCTTCAGGAGGCTGCTGAAGCTGGCGGGAAGGATTGCCGGCAGAAAGATAGACATAGAAGACCCGGGCTTCGCCAACGTGCTCAAGCTCCTGCCGGTTTACATCCTGGTGTTCGTACTCCAGGGTCTGGCCTTCGTGTTCCTTGCCAGGAGCTTTGGAATGATGCTTCCCTTCTGGCCCGGTACGTTCCTGCTTCCCACCGCGGTGGGTATAGGATTCCTGGCGGTTTTCTCACCCGGGGGCCTCGGTATCAGGGAGATATCACTGGTCTGGCTGATAGCAGCTGTGATGCCCTGTGTGGAACCGGGTCAGGCCTCACTGGTCTCCATAGCCGCACGGCTCTGGATAACCGCGGGAGAAGCTCTGGCTTTCCTGGTGGCCGTAGCTTTCTGGGGTTCGGGATTCAGACTGGATATGGACCGTCGATAGGTACGGCAGCCTAGTCCATGTACTCCCCTGACTCTCCCAGTTCCTCCAGCACCATTATCGCTGAATCAGCGTAAGGGCCATCCGGGGAAAGCATCAGGTATCTGCGAATGGCATCCCCGGCCCTCAGATAATCCTCCCAGCCCAGGTATACCCTGGCAAGCTCCCAGCAGGCTGGTGCATAGCCCCCTTCAACAGCGGGAAGAAGGATCTCCCTGGCTTCCTGTCCCCTTTCCGTACGACGGTATACAGATGCCAGCAGGACAAGTGACTCCAAGGAGGTCCCGCCGCCGTCATTGACTCCCCGGGAGAACCAGCCCTCGGCTCCGGCGAGGTCCCCGAGGACCAGACGAACCCTTCCGCAGAGAAGCCAGATAGGCGGGTTTGAAGGAGACCGTGCGAAGGCGCTGTCGGACATCATTGCCGCGCTGTCGGGACTGCCGGTCCTCAGGTAGAGCCCGGCAAGCTCCTGGTATCCCCTGTGGTCGTCGGGACATGCTTCGATGTACCTGAGGAGATACTCTTCCGCCGCGGTCCAGGAAGAACGCCGTTCATTGACCATTCCCAACCCGAGCAATGCCGCCGAATACTGCTCCCCCAGCTCAAGAGCGGAGTTGAACTCCTCCTCCGCCTGCTCCAGCAGGCCCTGCTGCAGCATGGCCATTCCGGTCTCCAGGTGCAGGTTCGCGGTAAGGTCGTTCATATCTATGGACAGGGTAAGAAACAGCGCAAGAAACAACGCAACCATATCGACCCGCCCTTTCCGAACTGTTCAGTATATCATATTTTCTCGAGTCCTGCTCGTCACATGGCTTTTCTAACAAAGTAAACGACAAGGATGCGCAATGGACAGATACGACCTTATTATCATCGGCGGAGGCCCTGCCGGATACATACCCGCCATAAGGGCAGCCCAGATGGGAAAGAGAGTGGCGGTGCTGGAAGAAGCGGAAATGGGGGGCACATGCCTGAACAGGGGCTGCATTCCGACCAAGACGCTTGTCTCCAGTACCGAACTCCTCCGCAACGCGGGGAATGCTCGCAAGTTCGGGCTGGAGGGAGCCCTTACCTTCTCCTGGGAGATGCTCCAAAGGCGCATGGAAATTGTTGTCACCAGACTGAGAAAAGGAATTGAAACCCACCTGGACAAGCTGGGTATCGATACAATTACCGAGCATGGTGAGCTGGTGGGTACCGGTGAGGTGAAGGCCGGCGGTTCGATCATCAGGACGGGCAAGGTGCTGCTCTCTCCCGGCTCCCGTCCGATGAGGCCCGGGCCGTTCTCAGCCGCTGGTGTTCTGACCAGCAGGGAGGTGCTTTCATGGAGCACACTCCCCGAGAGCCTCATTATCGTTGGCGGTGGAGTCATCGGATGCGAGTTCGCTTCCATCTTTTCAGCACTTGGTGTAAAAGTCACGGTTGTGGAGATGCTGCCCTCCATACTCCCGGGAGTGGATTCGGACGTCAAGCAAGTGGTGGAGAGGTCTCTGAAGCGGGCGGGTGTCAAGCTGATCACGGGTAACGGTGCCGGGGAAGTCTTGATCCGTCCCGGAATTGCCGATGTCACTCTCGCGGACGGGACGTGCCTGTCCGCCGAGAGGCTACTTGTTTCTGTGGGCAGGAGCGCCAGGGTGGACGACCTGGGCCTTGATTCCGCCGGGGTCGATTTCACGGCCGCGGGCATACAGACCGATGAGAACCAGTTGACCAATCTTGAAGGGGTCTACGCCGCCGGCGATGCCACCGGGAAATGGCAGCTTGCCCACGCGGGCAGCGCCCAGGCCCTTGCCGCGGTGGACCACATGTTCGGCGAAGGAAAGAGAAAGGTCAATCCCGATGCAATGCCGGGATGCATCTTCACTTACCCGGAGATCGCGGCCGTCGGCCCTGGTCAGGATGAATGGGAGGAGAGGGGCGTGCCCGTCGAATCAAGGATCTCCAGGTACATTGCCAACGGGAAGGCGGTGGGTATGAACGAGACTGAGGGCTTCTTGAAGCTTATCGCCAGGAGGTCCGACGGGGTCATAATCGGTGTCCAGATAGTTGGTGCACACGCCGGAAGCCTTGTAGGTCAGGCGGTGCTTGCTGTGAACCTCGGTGTCAGGGCGTCCGAGATAGGTCGGATGATACACCCTCACCCCACCCTCACGGAGCTTTTCATGGAAGCCGGTGAGGCGTTCGGGGATGGCTCTATACATGGATAGCTCAGTAGAAGAACTGTCAGTCGCCATAACCGGTCTCGTGGAGATAGTAAGGCGGCTGAGGAGTCCCTCCGGTTGCAGCTGGGACAGGGAGCAGACCGTGGAATCCCTGAGTCCCTTCATGCTTGAGGAGGCCTACGAGGTGGCCGACGCGATCGCCGGCGGTGACATGGAACTGCTCAGGACCGAACTGGGAGATCTTCTGCTCCATGTAGTCATGTCCGCAGTCATTTGTCAGGAGAACGGTCTTTTCACTCTCAGGGACGTTGTGGACACTATCTCACGCAAGCTCGTGAGAAGGCATCCCCATGTGTTCGACGAGAGGAATACCCTTTCCTCGAAGGAAGTGGAAAGGCAGTGGGAGGCGATAAAGGCTTCGGAGAAGCGGGAAGAGGGCTTCTTCGGATCCGTCCCGCCCAGCATGCCCGCTCTTCAGACAGCGTGGAGGATACAGCAGCGGGCGTCCGAAGTCGGGTTTGACTGGCCCGACGCTACGGGAGCCAGAGAAAAGCTCTTCGAGGAGCTGGAGGAGTTCGAGGATTCCCTGGAGAAGGGTGACTGCCGGGTACAGGAGGAAGAGCTCGGGGACCTCCTCTTCAGTGTGGTGAACTACTGCCGGCTCCTGGGCTTTCAGCCCGAAGGGGTGCTCAGGGCAAGTAACAGGAAGTTCATCAGAAGGTTCGCGAGGATGGAGGAGATCCTGATGGAGGCGGGATACTCACTGCATGAAGCCGATATTCAGATGATGGAGAACGCCTGGCAGCGAGCCAAGGTGGATTAGGACTGCTTGCTGTTCTTGTGGGCGTACATCCTTCGGTCAGCCTCTGCCAGGGTTTCCCTTATGGATACTCCCGTCTTCGGGTCCCAGTGCGAATGGCCGACGGACAGAGTAACCGGTTTTCCGATGAGCTTGATGCTCCTCTCGGCCAGCCTGGAGCCTTCCAGTATCCTGTCCCTGACCACAGTGGCGGTCTGACCCGTTTCGATCAGTATCATGATGAACTCATCTCCGCCGTACCTGATCAGATAATCCGTCTCCCTCACCGAGGCGGAGAGGTAATTGGCCACTTCCCTCAGTATCTTGTCCCCGGCCAGATGGCCGTAGAGGTCGTTGATCTCCTTGAAATTGTCTATGTCCACCATGAGGAAGCCGATGCTGCTCTCGTACCTTTCCGCCCTGAGCTTCTCACGGTTCAGGGCTATCTGGAAGAAGTTACGGTTGAAAACGCCGGTCAGGGGATCGTGAATGGCCAGGTTCCTGAGCTTGCGCTCAAGTGATATCCTGTCCACCGTTTCGGCCAGATGTCCTCCCAGCATTTCCATCATACTGGTGTCATCGGAGGTAAATTCATCCGACCTGTTCGAGAGGCACTGGAAAACCGCATGCGAGCCGATGGGTATGGAGATGCCGGACATGTACCTTTCGTCCAGAGTGTTCATTACAGGCATTTCTTCGTTGCTGCTGAACTGGAATGTCCGGTTCTCTGCAAAGGTCATTCCGGCCAGGCCGAAATCAAGTCTTGTGCGGTTGCCCAGCCTGTTCCTCAGCTCCGGTGAGGTGGCCACCACCGTCAGCACTCCGTCCTTCTCGGTGAAGATCTGGCACATGGCTTCGGGCAGGAGCAGCTTGGCGGATTCAATGGCCAGCTCGTACGCGCTCTTCTTCATGGTGCAGGTCTCAAGCCTTGAAGCGGCGTCGTGAAGGATGCGCAGATTCCTCCGGGCCTGGCGCAGTTCCCAGTCCAGGTGCTTGCGTTCTATGGAATGGCGTATGGTCCTCATCAGGGAGTCCTGATCTATCCTGCCCTTGACCAGGTAGTCCTGGGCCCCGGCTTTCATTGCGTTCAGCTCTATCTCCTCATCATTGATCTCTGTGAGGACTATCAGAGGGATCTTGAGAGCGATCCTGCATATCTCGAGAACGGTATCGTTGCCCGTGCTGTCCGGGAGGTTCAGGTCTGTGACGATCACATCGAAACTGCTGCTGGATATCTTTCCAAGGGCGTCCGCAAGGTTGCCGGCCCTGTCTATCCTGAAACTGCCCTTTGATATCTTCTCGAGAGCTTCCCTGAAGGCGCGGGCATCATCCAGGTTGTTCTCCACAAGCAGTATATCCATGGACCTTCCCCCTTTCTCCCGAAGCGTTCTGTGCTCAACAAATAGAGAACAGGGTGTCTTCGGCGTCAATGCCCGGACGAACCCGGCTCATTGACTTACCCCGATGCCTTTGTCAGTCTATGTTCCTGGTCAGAGAATACGGAAGGATGCAACATGTGTACAGCGCAACCCATTCTCGCCCTGTTTCTCTCACTGGCTCCCGATGTCGGTTCGGCTCCTTACTCATCGACGGACACTCTGCAGCGCATCGAATCACCCTGGGGTTACACGGCCTCGGTCCTGTGTACCGGAGTGGCCGGTGTCGATGGACTTGCACTCTCGCCTTCCGGCATCCTCTACGCTGTCTCGGAGACCTGCGGGGAGGTCTACAGGATTGACCCTCCGTGCAGCCCTGTCATGGTCATGCAGGGCCTTGACCATCCGGAGGGAGTGGCGGTGGACGATTCTATAGTGGTCTACGTCTGCGAAGATACGGAATTCGGACGGGCCCTTGCCCTGCACCCCGACGGAACACTGGAGACGATCCGGGACAGCCTTCAGTTCCCTGAGGGTATTGCGGTATCATCCGACGGTGATGTGTTCGTCACCGAGTCCAGCGCTGAGACCGGCAACATCCCGCCATTCCTTACCGGCATACGAAAATTCCGCGCCGATGGCTCGGAAGTATCCTGCAGCTCCCTTTACCTCTGGAGCCTGTCGGACATTACGGTGGACGGCTCCGGGCTGGTCTATGCATGCAACGAGCTGTCGGGCTACGCATTCATCCGGGAATCGGTGATGACCGTGGCCCCCGATACAGGTGAATGGATCGTCTTCGCGCGGGGCCTTCATTCCTGTGAGGGAATATGTGCCACTCCCGGCAGTTTCTTCCCTTTGTACGTGGCTGAGGAGGATGCGGGGGGCGGCCGGGGAAGGGTTTCGGCCCTTTATGAAGACGGTGGTTCAGCTGTAGTGGCCGAGGGATTTCAGAACATCGAGGACGTGGCTGTGGACGGTTCCGGACGAATATTCGTCAGCGAGGACACCACAGGCATGATAATCCTGCTTTCCCCCCCCGCGACCAGATGAATCAAGGAACCAGCCTGCCGGTATACAGTTCCACGCTGATCTCGGTGCCGTCCCTATCGAGGAGCAGGCTGGTCCTCTCACCTTCAGATCCTGGGAGAAGCGCGTCCATCAGACCGAGATGATCGGACGTGACGTCAGTGGTGTCCACCCGGAGAAGGATGTCACCCTCGAGAACACCAGCGATGTCCGCCGGGGAACCGGGAATAACCGTCCTCACCCGAAGACGGCCGTCGTTTATCTCCAGTCCGATCCCCGTAAGTGTTTCCGGCAGACCCTCATTGAAAAGGGAGGAGGGTGTCAGGACAACTCTTCCGGTCCGGTAATCGAGGCGGACCACGAACCTGCTCAGTACACCGTTCCCCAGTATCCCGTCGTAGCTGCTTAATATGTCGCTGCCCTGGAAACTCGTGCACAGACCACCGGGGACGGTGAAGTCCCCGAGGGTGATCCGGGAGACCCTGAAGCCGTGGATGGTCTCCGAGCCCCCGACTCCCTGAATCTCTGTCTCGAAGGAGGGTCTTTCTCCGAGGAAGTCCGGATGTTCCCGGAAGAACGACGGGGTCAGGTGAATGTTGCCTCCC
>CAZXEF010000154.1:0-7052 GCA_964639605.1 uncultured bacterium
ACGGCCCCGGTGTGTGGGAATTCCTTGAGTACGAGGTCATCAACGGGGGTGTGGGATACTTCTACCCCGGAAAGACCCAATCCCTGTCCGGTGTGGGACTGGACGAGATATCACTCCTGATAACGGCCTTCAATAAATGGTATCTGGCCCTGATGGAGAGCTGGCCCGACTGTTTCATGCAATCGGTGAACATCTTCGGGATATTAAGGCAGGAGAAGCCCGCTCTGAGCAAGATGGTTCTCATCCCCGACGAGGGCCTTCAGCAGAAGGGCTCCTTCGATGATCCACAGCGGCTGCCGGATGTCGTCATGACCCTGATAACCTCAATATCAGGCAAGCACAGGAATCCCGAACTGTGCATTCAACTCTTCAGGGATATCAACCGCGACCAGAGGCATGCTCTGGGCTCGGCAGGACTGGCCGAGCTGATGGGAAAGAAATAGGGCTATCACTCTGACCTTCAGCTCTGGAGGTACCTCTTGATGTCCTCCTGCGTGCCCATTATGAAGATGTGGTCATCTTCGCGGAAGACGTCGTCCGGCCTGGGTATCCTGTACTTCCTGCCCTCTTCGGTCATTCGTCCGATGTAGGCGATGTTCAGACCGAATATCTTCCTTATGTCCAGGTCCCTGAGCATCCTGCCCACCATGGCGGGTTTGACCTCCACATGGGCGAACACGATGCCTCCGGAGAGAGGGATGTAGGATTCCACTCCCTGGAGTGTCAGCCTCCTGGCCTCGGTGACCCCCTGTGTCTGCTCAGGAGTGTATATGTGGTCCGCGCCCACGGCCTTCAGGATTCGGGCCTCCCTTTTGCTGGTGGCCCTGCTATGGACCACAAGGCCCATGTCCTTCAGTATCTTGGTGACCAGCACATTGGAACCGAAGTCCTCTCCGATGGCCACTATAACCAGGTCCATGCTGGCAAGCCCATGGGCCTCCAGCATGTTCTCGTCCGTACAGTCGAAGGCCACGGCGGCGGAAACTGAATTGCTGATCTCCTGGATAATCCGCTCGCTCTGATCGATGGCCAGCACCTCGGCGCCGAGGTCCTCGAGTTTCGTTGCCAGGCTGAACCCGAAGGAGCCGAGTCCGATCACGGCAGATTTTTGAGCTTTCAAAACAGTTCCTCTCCGATCCTACCCTATCGTTATCCTGGTCTCGGGATATCCGTAATTCATCACGTTCCTTCTGCCGGTTGCCGCAGCCAGGGCGGCGGGGCCGATCCTTCCAAGGAACATCGTCAGTATGATTATTATCTTTCCCATCCAGGTCAAATACGCCGTGGGGCCTGTGGAAAGGCCCACCGTACCGAAGGCGCTCATGGATTCGAAGATGTAGTCGAAGGGGCCGAATCCCGATTTGCTTCCCTGCTCCGACAGAAGCAGAAACCCTGCAGACATTCCGAAGGCTATCGAGGCCATGAGGAATACGGCCGCCGTTCTCTTGATGTCATGGGACGGCACCCTCCGCTTCCAGATCTCCGTTGCGGGTTTGCCCCTTACGAGTGAGACCACGGTCATGAACAGGACTCCCACCGTGCTTGTCTTGACACCTCCGCCTGTTCCGCCGGGGGACGCCCCTATGAACATCAGTATCACGAAGAACCACAGCAGGGAAGGGGCCAGGCCTGCCGTGGGAACAGTGTTGAAACCCGCCGTTCTCGGGGTCACGGAGCCTAGGTAGGAGTTCGCCAGCTTCTGGGTCAGGGACATTCCCTGCAGGGAACCGTTCCATTCGAGGGCCAGGAACACCACCATCCCGGCCACTATCAGTATCCCCGTAATGAAGAGGACGAGCTTGACCTGCACGGACATCCTCATTCTCGTTCCGGTCATCATCCTGTGCAGCGCGTGGCCCCAGATGGCCGTCAGTACCATGAACCCTATTCCACCAAGGACTATCAGGGTCCCTATGGTGACTGCTATGCCGGGGACATGAGCGAAACCCTCCAGGTTCTCGGGATTGCTGAAGAGCCCGGCAGAGGGGTCAGCAAGGACGGGATTGAGACTGAATCCTGCATTGCAGAACGCCGAGACACTGTGAAAGACACTCTGCCATATCTTCATGTTATTGGACCAGTCCACTGCCTGCCCGTTCCAGATGATGTAAAGGATGAAGGCCCCGGCCGTCTCGATGGTGAGGGTCCATCCTATGATGGAGCCCATCATCCGCTTCAGGTCGCTGATGAAGTCACTGTCCATGACCCTGATCATCGAAGCGGATTCCCGGAGGCCCGCACTGTGCCCGAGGAACATGGCGAAAAAAGCAGCGAAGGTCATTATCCCCAGACCCCCCACCTGGATCAGGATGAGGATGATCGTCTGCCCGAACAGTGTGAAGTCCGTTTCGGTGTTCATCACGATGAGACCGGTCACGCAGGTGGCCGAAGTCGATGTGAAAGCAGCGTCCACCAGGCTTATGCTGCCCTCAGGCGTGGAGTTGGGCATCATGAGCATGAAAGTGCCGAAGGCTATGACGATGGCGAAGGAGACCGGCAGGATCGCCCAGGGTGCCAGATGCTCCAGTGCCCAGGACCCGAACCTCGCCAGGAATACCCTTACTGAGCACAGGATCGAGTAGCCCATGGAGATCAGCACAATGGTCCCGAACCGTGATCCGCCTCCCCCGCGCGATGTTCCCGCCGCCACCGCAAGCAGGGTAACGATGTACACGAAAGAGAAGAGGAACAGCCACTTCTCCTCACTGAAGCGCTCCTTGAACGACCGGATGCCCGGCGGCAGGACGACTCCGGCAAGGAAAAGCAGGCAGGAGGCGAGAATGAGCGCATCCGAGATTATCCTTACGTTCTGCGAGTCCGGCAGGAGACCGAAACGCAGTGTCAGGACTACTAGTACGAGCAGCGCAAGCAGCAGTCTGGTTGTCCTGTCACCTGGAAAACTGTCCAAGTAAAACACCATTCCTCTCCGCCACGGTTTCAAGCATATTAACAATCTTGTAAGCTCCGGTCAAACATGAAGGGAAACTCTATGGATAATATGCAGGAATACAACAGGTTTCTGGACCTGAGACCCCTCAATGTCAGAAGCGCGCTGCCCCGGAGCAGGTGCGCACTGGTCAGCATGAGGGATATTGCAGCGGTGGCTGTCAGGGAGAACGCCATAGTGATGGCGGCCAATATCAGGAACCCCCTGAGCGCCCTTGGCATCATGCGGGCGGCCAGGGAGGTGGATTCATTCGTGGTCCTGGAGCTCGCCAAGTCGGAAGCCGTCTACACGGGTGTCAATTTCTGGAACCTTCCATGGTTCGCAATGCAGTATTCCAGCCTGATCGGGGACGGGGTGGTCTACTCCCTTCATATGGACCACTTCGCCATCAAATCCGCGGCTGACAGGGACGGGTCGATAACAACGGTACCCGACGCCATCTCAAGGGGATGGACATCTGTGGCGGTGGACGCCTCCCACAACCACGATTTCGAGAACCTCACATACACGAGGGACCTTGCCATGCACATCCCTTCCTATATCGGTCTCGAGGCCGAAGTGGGAGAGATAAAGGGGGCAGGCGTACTGACCACAGTGGAGGAGGCGGAGTACTTCGTTGGCGGGCTAAACAGCTGGGGTATATTCCCGGACTTCCTGGCCATCTCCAACGGCTCCAAACACGGGACGTACGATCCATCAAAGGGTGAAGGAGAGGGTATAGACCTGAACAGGACCAGGGAAATAGCAGACACGATCTCGGAGTACGGCTGTGTCATCGCCCAGCACGGTATCAGCGGGACCCCCCTGGACAAGGTGGGGCATTTCAGGGAGTACGGGATCAACAAGGGCAATGTCGGCACACTCTGGCAGAACATAGTGTTCGGACTGGAGATGGACCCTTTGAGCGGGAACGCGGAGATAGAGAACGGTTCCTACATCAAGAACCCTGACAGGGGCATCCCCCTGGACCTCTGGGAGGAGATGGTCTGCTGGGCCGACGCTCATGATTATTCCAGGAGCTCCGGGGATTACAAAAAAGCGAACCTTCCCTTCCATCATCGTATCATGGGGCTTCCGGGGAAATACAGGGACAGGATAATCGACGAGACCCAGGAATGGGCACTCAGGTTCTTCCAGGCCTTCAACTCCACCGGAACCGGCACCAGGGTCATCGAGAGGATACTGGAGAGGGATGACTGGAACTCCACACCGGAAAGAAGGATAACGGCAGACAGGAGCAGCTATTCGGCCGGCAGCGCCCCCGACAGCGGAGAGGTTGCCTGGGACGCCATCGACTACTCGGATTGACCGCTGTCTTCGCACGCGGTTCGGACTTTGAGGTGATGGAACCCTGAACAGTTACGTTATCAGGAAAGTTAGGATCCTGGATCCCGGGTCCGGTCTGGACCTTGAAGGGGATGTCCTTCTGATCGACGGAAGGGTGGACTTTATAGGTCAGGACGCGCAACCGCCCCAGGACAGCCTGGAGATTGAAGGAATCGGCTGGTGGTTGTTCCCCGGCCTGGTGGACATGCACGTGCATTTAAGGGAACCGGGGGACGAGGGATCCGAAACAGTGGAGACAGGTCTCAAGGCCGCCGTGTCGGGGGGAGTGACCACCGTGGGAGTGATGCCGAATACGG
This sequence comes from uncultured bacterium, assembly GCA_964639605.1. GTDB lineage: Bacteria > Fermentibacterota > Fermentibacteria > Fermentibacterales > JCC-6 > Aegiribacteria. The sequence continues at coordinate 4,591 of CAZXEF010000154.1, forward strand.
ACCCCCCGATGGACTCAGTGGTCAGGGTCCGGCGTCTGATGGACTCGGCTGCCGCCGCCGGGCTGGCGAGAGTCGTTCCCATTCCATGCGTCACCAGGGGAAGGAAGGGAAATGAGCCCGTCGATTTTACGGGTCTCTCCCGCATTGGTGTCAGGGCGTTCTCCGACGACGGTGACCCGGTCCATGATACTGCGCTCCTGCTGAGATCCCTGGACGCTGTCAGTGAGTTCGAAGGTGTCATCATCGAACATCCCGAGGAGAGGTCTCTTTCGGGAGGGGCGGTGAACCAGGGACAGGTGTCCCGCAGGATGGGTGTGAAGGGAATACCTCCACTGGCCGAGACAGTGGACGTGGCCAGGTGCCTCGAGCTGGCAAGGGCTTCGAAGGGCCGGCTGCACCTTACCCATCTGTCCCTTCCCAGAAGCGTGGAACTTGTGCGGAGTGACCTTTTCAGCGATTCAGGCGTGACAGTGGACGTTACCCCCCATCACCTGGTCCTGGACGAGACCGCCCTGGATGAGCACGGGACCATGGCCAAGATGAACCCTCCGCTGCGGACTCCAGGTCAGAGGGAGCTGCTGGTGAAGATGGTGAAGGAAGGGATGGTCGATGCAGTGGCATCGGACCATGCTCCTCATTCCAGGGGCAGGAAGGAGCTTCCCATGGAAGCGGCGGCATTCGGCATAACCGGTCTGGAGACGCTGCTGCCCCTAACCCTGGAGGTGCTCTGCGGTTCCGGGATGTCCCCTCTGGAGGTCCTGCGGCTCCTGATCACCGGTCCGGCGGGGATACTGGGAATCGAGCCGCCGGCCCTGCGGGTCGGTGGAAGTGCTGAATGTGTTCTCTTCGATCCCCTCGAGGAGTATACGCTCATGGACCGGGGCACATACTCCAGGTCATCCAACACACCGTTCATGAGGAGGATGCTTCGGGGAAGGGTGAAAGCAGTGTGGATGAACGAACTCATATACAGGGATGGTGATCTTGCACTCACTTAGGCTGGTCTCTCTGCTCACTCTTCTCGTCATGGTGCTCATGTTTGCAGGATGTGCCTATTACAATACGTTCTACAATGCCCGCAGAAGCTACAAGGAGGCCATGGAGCTGGCCAGGGAGAATCCGGATGACCCGGTGTCCATGGAGGAGAGGCTCCTTGACGAAGCTGTGTCTGGGGCTGCAAAGGTGCTGGCGGTCTATCCGGATAGCCGCTGGGTTGACGATGCGCAGCTCCTGCTGGGAGATGCCCTGCTCCAGTCGGGGAGAAGGACCCTGACCGGAAGCGGTACCTCTGATTTCAGCGAGGCCATGATGGCCTATTCTTCCGCCATAGTCATGACCGACGACCAGGATGTGAGGGACCGGGCGTGCACAGGCATGGGGATGGCTGCCATGGAGCTGGGCAGGTACAACGATGCCATTGCATCTTTCATGAGCGTTTCCGACGAGAACGAGAAACTCTTCTTCAAGTCCAGGCTCTTCCTGATGGAGGCGCTGCTTCTCGACCGGCGGCCCGAAGTGGCCCTGGAGGTTGCAGACAGCCTGGAGAGGCCGGACGATGACAGCCTTGCAGCAGAACTCACCCTTCTCACCGGCAGGGCATTCATGGAGATAGGGATGGCTGACAGCGGTGCGGTCCTGGCCCTCTCGGCCGGAATGCAGTTCGGCAGGGGGGAAGGTTACTACAGGGCCCTGACCACCGCAGCCCAGGCATACCTGCTTGAAGAGCGGCCCGAGATGGCCGTGGACGTTCTGAACCAGCTCCTGGCGGGATACAGGTCCGATCAGGAGACGGCGGCAATCGCTCTGCTGAACGGCAAGGCCAGGGAGCTTTCACATGACGTTTCCGGAGCCCTTCTGTCCTACAGGTCCGCGGCGGACCTCGACAGGTACAGGGAGCACGGAGCGGAAGCCCTCTACAGACGGGCTCTACTCCTTGAGAGCGAGGGTAGAACGGAGGACGCCATCGCAGACCTGGAGGAGCTCACAGGTAGGAGTGGCGATTACCTGTGGCTCAGGCTGGCTGCAGACAGGAAGAAAGACCTCGAGCTTCTTCTGGAGTACACTGAAGAACTCAGGGATGCAGGTGAGGACAGCTGGCTCAGAATGATAATGATAGCCGAAAAAAGGATCGACCTTTACGGGGAGGGCGATCCCCAGGCCATGGAAATTCTCCTGCAGGTGGCAGGGGAGGGGCACGACATGGAGAAGGCCGTGGCCCTGGCCACGCTGTCGGAGATCCTTCCAGTCGGTCCGGACTCGTCGGAGTCGCTTCTGATGGAGGCTTACTCCCTGTGCGATTCCTCGGACCTTGCCACCGGGATCGAGGACAGGCTCGGCCTGGCAAGGGGCCGGGCATATTCCCATCGTCCCTCCGTGATCCTCGAAAGGGCCTGGGACCTTATGGACGAGATGGAGTTCCGGCAGGCCTGGGAGATCCTTGATGAGGTGCTTCGTTCTCCGTG
>CAZXEF010000155.1:0-7024 GCA_964639605.1 uncultured bacterium
CATCAACTACGACGAGGGACTTGCGTGCTGCTGCTGGAACGCACCGTCCGAGGCTGATCTCAGGCAGCTTTTCATGAAGGCCGGAACTCCGTTCGACAGAATACTGGAGGTCGAGGAGATGACCTCGAACTGAGGACCCCAGTTGCTTATTCTAGCCCGGACCCTGTCGGTCCGGGCTTCTTTGTTGATTCAGGAGGATCGTTCAATGAAGACAATTGCTGTATCGGTTGCAGTACTTTTCCTATCCGCACAGGGCGCTTTGTCCTGGGACAGGACATTCGGCAGTGACCTTCCAGAACAGGCATTTTTCTCACTGGTCACGGAGGACGGAGGAATGCTCACGTGCGGCGTATTCATAATCGACGTCTCATATTCCATAGTATCCTCCGAAGGCCCCGGCGGAGTGGACTGCATGCTGGTCAGGACCGATGCTGACGGAAATATTCTATGGGAAAATGACTACTATTCGGGTCCCTGGCCGGACCTTGCGGTGGCCGGCGTACAGACCGATGACGGATGTTTCGTTCTTGCCGGGGCGACCACCACCATGGAGGAGGGGCAGCAGTACTGGATATTCAAGGTGGCTGAAGGCGGTGAGGTGCTGTGGGAGAGTTCTCCAGGTACCGACTGCGACGACTGGGCCTACGACATGACCATGACCTCCGATGGCAGCTTCATCATCGCCGGCTACGTCGACAGCCTGAACGGAATAGGTCCCGTGATAAGCCTTCTGAAGATCAATGGAGAGGGGGAGGAGATCTGGAGCAGGCAGTACGGCCAGCACGGAGTGGGAATGGCAGAGGCCGTCTTTGAGAGGGATGACGGGCACCTCATGGTCTGCGGTAACGTGGAAACACAGGAGACCGGGCTTTCCGTTCCCTTCCTGATGAGTACTTATCCTGATGGAGAGTCGGAGTGGTTCAGGACGTGCAGCGGTATGCCGGGCAACTGCTACTCCCTGGACATGTCCGTGGTGAACGACGGCACCGTCATGCTGGCCGGCTACGGTGAGACCGCTATGGGTGATTACGATGTCTGGGTCGGCAAAATGACGATGGACGGGGAACCGGCGGGAGAATGGAGCTTCGGGGGAGAGATGGACGACATGGCCTTCTCCACCACTCCGTGTCCTCGGGGACTGGTTATAGCCGGCAGCACCGCCTCTGATCCTGCGAAAAGGAACGACCTCATGCTGATGGGTTTGTCCACCGCGGGGGAAGAACTCTGGTCGGTGACCCACGGAGGCCCCGGGAACGAGGGAGCGGAGCATATAGGACCCCTTCGATCGGGAGGTTTTGTGGTTTCCGGTTACACTTCCAGCTGGGGTGCGGGGGATACGGACATCTGGGTCCTGAAGGTGGACTGCGGCGGGGAACTGCTGGACCCCTGAACTCTCAGACGGGTGTCACGGCGAAGAGCGTGAGGAAGCGCAGCTCCTAGACGGGGGTAACGGTTCCCGTCGATTGACAGGGCGGGAGAGGGTGCTGTATTCTCGTCAGATATCAAATGGATGATAAAATGCAGCTACTGATATTGCCAGAAGAGGGATCAGATGGAAATAGCACCGGAGGTTCTTGACAGGTTCGGCATCCCCAGGATGACCTCCCTTTCTTACATAGACGATCTGACAGGACTTCCCAACCGCAGGTTCCTCCGCAGGGTCCTCGACAGGCTGATCGAGAGCCGCGGACCCTTCTCCGTTCTTTTTCTGGACCTGGACAACTTCAAGCAGGTGAACGATTCTGCCGGTCATGAGGAGGGCGACAGGATACTTCGCAAGCTCGCGTCGCTGCTTTCGGATTCCCTGCGAAGGCGCGACCTTGTAGCCAGGTACGGCGGTGACGAGTTCGTCATAATACTTGCAGGCGGAGAGAGGGACGAGAGCATACTGGTGGCCGAGAAGGTCATCGTTTCCGTGGACAGCGAGCTGGGCTCGGTATGGGGGGTCTCCGCCAGCATAGGCATAGCCTGTTTTCCCGAACATGCTTCTGTCGCCAGCGATCTGATATCCATGTCGGACAATGCCATGTATTCGGCAAAGGCTTCCGGAAGGGCTTCCTGGAGGATCGCGGCCCCCGAGGGGAGCAGCGTGTTCTGGCACGAGGACGTCTTCATGGCCAGGAACCGGGAGATCGATCTGGCGGTCAACCTCCTGGATGATGCAGAGGGGAACTCCCTGGTTCTGGTCACCGGAGAGACAGGGGCGGGGAAGACCTCGTTCCTTGGAGTGATCACCGAAAGGATAGGTCACAGGCGTGTGCTCAGGATAGAGGGCCGTCCCGAACTTACCGGCATACCATGGGCCGCCCTGGCGGCCGCAATAAGGAAGCATGTGAGCGATTTTCCCGAGGTGAAGCTCCAGGGCATGTGGTCCAATCTGCTTGGCAGGCTGATGCCTGATGTTTTCGGCGAGTCGAACCTCAACGACAGTATCATGGACAGTTTCGCGCTGCTTGATGCCTTCTCCCGGCTGCTGCAGGGATGGACCCCTCTCCTGTGCATCATCGACAACATGCAATGGCTCGACAGGGAGACCTTGTCGATGCTGGCGTACGCTCTGCAGACCGGCGTCGTGTCCGGTCTTTCCGTATGTGCCGCAGCCACCGAAGATAACGCGTCCGAATCCGGCACCGCCCTGGAACTGCTTCGCGAGATCCCTTCCGTTAGGGAGGTGAGACTGGAGAAGCTGTCGGCATTCCAGACGGCCGAGCTCATCAAGGGCAGACTGGGTGTGGCAAGCGATGTGGAGGAGTTTGCGGACATGGTCTACAGATTCTCCGGAGGCAACCCGCTTTTCGCATGCGAATACGTAAGGACCATGCTGAACGCCGGCCTGCTCAAAGTGGAGGACAGGAGGCTGATGCCATTCTCTTCGCCATCCGCGGTTCCCGACAGGATAAAGGGCATAGTCGCCAAGAAGATGAAGTCGCTCAATCCAGAAACCAGACGGCTCCTGCAGCAGGCTTCAGTCGCAAGGAAGGAGCCCCTGGAGCTTGATCTCCTCGCGGAGATGTCCGGGTGCACACAGGGGGAGATACTCAGTGCCATGGACGAGGGAGCAAGGCAGGGAATTCTCAGGACCGGCACCGATGACACCATGTCGTTCTATTTTACGAACGAAGCGTTCAGGGATGAGGTCTACGGAAGCGCAGGGATTACATCCATCAGGAAATACCACCTGCTGGTGGCCGGGAAGAGAAAGACCCAGGGGGACCACCTGAACGCGGGATATCATCTCAGTATGAGCGGCAGGACCCTTGAGGCCCTGGAAGTCTACCGGGAAGGAGCCGGCCAGTGTCTTCGCTCAGGTCTCCCCGCTGCAGCCGTTGCCTGCCTCGAGGAGGCGGAGCGCCTCAGCCGAAGCTTCACAGAGCCGCAGCTTCCAGCCGAAAGGCTCGCTGATCTCAAATACGATCTTCTCAACGCCTACCGCAGCGCCGGGAACTGGAGGAAAGCAAGGGAGCTGGCACTGCAGTACGCTGACCTGGCAGAGGAACTCGGCAGCAGTTTCAAGGCCCTCTCCAACAGGATAATGGCCGCGGACTGCCTCCGGATGGTTGGCGAATACGATCAGGCACTGAAGGAGCTTTCCCGTCTGGAGCCGGAAGTCGATGGCCGCGTTCTTGTGGACTGCCTCATAAGGACCGCCGACAGTCTGGGCCGTACCGGCAGACCGGACCTTGCACTGATCAAACTGGAACTGGCGGATGAGGAGCTTGCGAAGATGAAGGATCCCGATATCGACATGAGGGTGGACCTCCTTCATCAGAAACTGATCCTGTCCATAGCCACTGAGGACTTCAGCAGCGCCGCCCCTCTCTCGGAACAGCTCATCGAGATCACCAGGAACAACCCATCGTACCCCTGGTGGTACTTCTACGACATCGCTGAGACCGCCCTTCTCTCAGGCAGACCGGTGTCCTCGGCCAGGTTCTTCTCTGAGGGCATCGAGAGGTCCGAGCATCTTGCGGCCCTGCATGGTACCCTTGTCCTCAAGGCGGAGATGGCCGAGGCGCTCTTCCATTCCCTGGAGATGGAAGGAGCCGCTGCAGTCCTTGACCAGGTGGAGGAACTGGCCCGGAAATTCTCCGAAGTGAAGGTCATTGACGATTCATCGCTGATCAGGGTCGAACTGGCCATGGAGTCTGGGCAGCTCGGTGTGGCCAGGAACCGGATGAACGACCTTCTCTGCAGGCGCCCCGAAGACCTGTCCGCAGCGGTGGTCAACTCCTTCCTCCTGGAGGCCGAGAAAGACTTCAAAGGGTCGCTGGAGGAGATCAGGAGGGCTCTGGAACTGCTGCACGGCCGCAGCATGAGCTCCATCATAGACACTTCGGTCCTCACGACGGTGGATGAGATGAGACTCCAGGAGTCCTGGACCGGAGCCCTTGTGAACGGCTCGGACTGGGAAGATGAAGCCCGGAGGATGATAACCGGATCTAACGACAGGGCCGCCTTCAGGGCATCTGGGCTTCTTGCTGGATGGCTGCACGACCGGGGAAGGACCGATGAGGCGGAGGATATCATGTCCGAAACCCTGGGGAATCCTGACTGGCAGGAGATGAGGCTTTTCCGATATCGGAACCTGATAGTGCGGTCAGCCTGGGACATTGACTCCGCCGAGGAGGCCCACGCCCTGATGCAGATGGGCAGGTTCTGAAGGACAGGCGGTTACGGAACGGGTCTTTCCGGGAGCTTTCGGGAACCCTTGCTTTCAGGTATTCTATAGATAGCTGATTGATAGCATGTACGGGCTGGACCCTTCGAAAGGAAGTATTCATGAAGAAATACGCCATTCCGATCCTTCTGACGTCTCTGCTGGTGCTTGTTTCAGCCTGCAGTCCAGGGGATATCCTCACCCTTCTCAACTGCCAGTTCAGGGTGGAGAACACCAATGACTTCGTGGTGACCGGGATCCAGCTGGACAGCCTGGAGTCCCTTTCACCCGTTCAGATAGCCGAGGTCCTGGCGGTATGGGCCTCCGGAAGCTGCCCGGTGGACTTCACGTTGAACATCGGGATATTCAATCCCAACGACGGTTCCACTGGTCCTGACATCATCCCGGCGACACTCTCTGGTTTCGCCTGGGACCTCTTCCTGGACGGGGACTCCGGTGATGACTTCGATACCACCTGGGTTGCCTCAGGAGCTCTTGCACAGCCCCTGGAGGTGCCTGGATCGGGGGAGACGGTGCTGCTCCCTCTGGACATCAGCTTCGACGCTGTGGCTTTGATGAGCGAACTGGGCGTCCTGGAGTTCATAGACCTTGCCCTTGCCATCGGGGGGATCGACTCGGGCCTGCGGGACGGCGATCACCTGGGCAGGATACTGGTAGAGGCGGTCCCAACCGTGACCACCCCCTTCGGCGACATGACATACTCGGGTACCCTCAATATCAACCTGGACTGGGTCGACTGATACCGGGAAGTCTTGCCCGTTGATTGCCGTATTTGTATTATTGACCTCCATTGTGAGGCGGCGTAGCCAAGCGGGAAGGCAGAGGACTGCAAATCCTCCATTCATCGGTTCGAATCCGATCGCCGCCTCCAGCATGTTCCCCGATTGGCGAGAATGAGAAAGATCCCCCTTGCCCTGAGAATAGCTTTCATTGCCTCGGCATTGCTGATGATGGTCTCCGGCTACATCTGGGGCGACCCCCTTGTGATCTGGCAGAAGGCGGCCAGCATCTGCCTTGAGTGCATCGGGGTGGGATGATGGTAAGGGAGAGGGTGCGCAGGGCGGTGCAGTTCGGGTCCCTTCTGGTCACCAACATGTATTACCAGGGCTTCATCCACGGGACCATCTACACCGGCAGTTCGAAGATGTTCTGCATTCCGGGCCTCCACTGCTACTCATGTCCCTCCAGCGTACTCGCTTGCCCTGTGGGTTCCGTACAGAACATCCTGTCCACCGAGGGCTTCATCGGGGGTCTCGCCACTGGAAGGCCCGATGCGATCATGCTTTTCGGGGTCCTTGGCTTCCTGCTGATCTTCGGTTTCCTGGCGGGCCGGTTCGCCTGCGGCTGGCTGTGCCCCTTCGGGCTTCTTCAGGACCTGCTGTACAGAATCCCCTCGCCGAAGCTGAAGGTCCCCACGGGCTGGCGCGACGCCAAGTACGCCATACTGCTCATTTTCGTCATCATACTTCCACTGACCATCAGGACAGTGCCCGGAGCCGGCGGCGATCCCTGGTTCTGCAAGGCCATCTGTCCCTCTGGCACCCTTACTGCCGGGATACCACTGGTGCTTCACCACGGCGGTGAGACCCTTCAGACAGGCTTCCTCTTTACCTGGAAGACTGCTGTAATGGTGCTCGTCCTCCTCTGGGTCATTACTTCAAGGCGGGCCTTCTGCAGGGTGATCTGTCCCCTTGGAGCCTTCTGGGGTCTGGCCGGCAAGGTATCCGTGTTCAGGATGCGCGTGGACGGAAGCTGCATCAGATGCGGCAAATGCAGGGAAGTGTGCCCCGTAGGCATAGCAATATATGAGGAACCAGATTCCGCGGAATGCGTCAGGTGTGGGAAGTGCATCGATATCTGTCCCGTGGGTGCCATACATCACGATACCCGCAGGGACGTCAGGGCCGGGAAGAAATGAGATACGGAAGGCTGACCGATTACCTCTGGATACTGATGGTGGCCCTTTTCCTGTACCCCGTGTTCAGGTACGGCTCGGTCAGTGTATCTCCTGCGGAGCTGGTGGATCAGGGTCCGCTGCTTGCGGGCAGGGAGTCACTGGACAGCCTGCTGACCGGTTCCAGGGGGATACCGGTGATGATCAACTTCTGGGCCACCTGGTGTACTCCATGTGTGGGGGAGCTGCCCCGCATCGACCATCTCTACCGTTCGATGGACGGCGGCATCGCAGCGGTGGCGGTGGACATAGGCGATCCCAGGCTGGAGACCCTGCTGAGTTTCAGGGAGGAGCTGACCCTGTCCATGCCGGTGGTTTGGCTCAGCCAGAGCGAGGTGTCCCGTCTGAAGACTGATTGGGACCTGCCCGATGTCATCCCCGTGAGCATTATC
>CAZXEF010000156.1:0-7008 GCA_964639605.1 uncultured bacterium
GTCCATGCTCGACGGCACCTGGGGTATGCAGGAACTGCTTTCGCAGCAGGGATTCAGTCCCGTGGCAGCCACTACATCCGAGATATACGACGAGTTCGGGCAGGGGGTGGCCGATCCCGGCGCCATAAGGTCCGCCGTAAGGTGGGCAATGGACAGCTGGTCCCCGGGCCTGGGTGGTCTGATACTCTCAGGAGACGGTCACTACGATTTCCTCGGTCACAGCACCGCACAGCCCGTGATGGTGCCCCCCTGGATAGTCCTTGGCACAGGCAGGGAGGATTCGGTGGACGACTTATACGCAATGGTCCATACGGGTGCGGTACTTCCGGAGATACCCGTGAGCAGGATGCCTGTGGATAATCCGTCCCAGCTGGGAACCTGCACCGCCAAGTTACTGGCATACTCACAGGAGGGGAGCAGCGGCGAATGGACCGACAGGGTCCTGATAATAGCCGATGACGAGTGGGGACAGGGCGCAACTTGGAACGAGACGCTCCACACTACCAATTCTGAGCTGATCGCGGAGGAGGTGCTTCCAAGGTGGATGTCAAGGGAGAAGTTCTACATGATCGAGTATCCCTGGCCTCCGGGCCCATGGACCCCCGAGGGACCCCATCCGGAAAAGCCCGAGGCCAGGGAGAGCTTCCTGGAGGCACTGGACACGGGTTATCTGTTCATCCTGTACCAGGGCCACGGCGCCGGCAACCAGATAGCCCACGAGGTGCTCATGATGGACCAGGACGTGAGCGGCCTGCAGAACGGCAACAGACTTCCGGTCTCCTTCTGGGGCACATGCGATGTGGGACATTTCGACAACCCCGGCACCGACGTGATCGGGGAGACCCTGGTCCTTCATCCCGCCGGAGGCTGCATATCCAGTGTCGCCGCCACCAGGGGCACCTACGGTGAATCGAACTACCAGTTCTTCAGGAGCGTCATCGACTCACTGTGCCATCATCCGACCCTGTCGGTCGGCACCGCCGTCTGGCAGTCAAAGATAGCCCTCTCCACATCCTACTCCAGCAACAACAAGTTCTACGTGGTGTTCGGTTATCCCGACATGCCACTGCCCATGCCCGTGTCGGACGGGATCGTGACCGTGGAGGGCGATACCCTCCGCAGCGGAGAGCTGAACACCATTACGGGTCAGGGATTCCTTGGGCAGGGACTGGCTTTCATTAAGGTCCTGGAGTCGTCCTGGAACACTGTCTACACATGCCTGGGAGGTACCCAGATCCCCTATCTCAAATACGGAGGGACCGCCTACAGCGGGACTCAGACAGTAGAGGGGGGTGAGTTCTCCATCGACTGCTTCATCCCCGTACAGTCCACCGCCGGTAACATGGCACGGGCTGCCGCCTTCTCCCTTTCCGGCGAGTCTTCCGTGGCAGGCGCCGCCGATCCGGCCGTTCTGGTTGAAGGGACCCCGTCCGGGGGCGACCTCCAGGGACCGGAAGTCGACATGTGGATAAGGGGCTACGAGGATATCGAATTTCCCCAGCTCACCGGGGACGTTACCCTGGAGGCGCAGCTGACCGATTCCAGCGGAATATGCCTGCTTGGCGGCACCGGGAAGGAGCTGAACCTTTTCATAGACGGATCCGGGAATGATGTAGGATCTCACTTCTCCTACGACAGGGGCAGCTCCGTCTCAGGAAGACTGGAATACGGGATGGAAGCCCTCACGGAGGGAGACCACACCCTCATTCTCTGGAGCGTGGACGGGCTTGGGAACAGTTCCCGTGACACACTGCAGCTCCGTATCCTCCAGGATACCGACCTTGCCGTGACCGAGGCCCTTGTCTACCCCAATCCCGGCATAGGCATGCGCTGTTTCAGCTTCAGGGTCTCGGAGGATGCACAGGTCACGGTTTCCATCTATACCGTAGCGGGAACGAGAATAGAGGAACTCACCGCTATCTGCCTCCAGGGATACAACCAGATACTCTGGAACGGCCTCGATCATGACGGTGACCCGGTTGCTACGGGACCGTACATTTACAAGATTAAGGCGGATGCTCTTGGTTCCTCCTCCGTGTTCGGCAGGACGGCGGAGGAGTACGGCATCATGGCGGTTGCCGGGGAGGAGTGAGCTTGGAAGGCGCTTCCAGCGACAAGATCGACTGGCTCTGGAAACAGGTGGACAAAGCCAGGGAGGAAAGGAACGGGGATGCCGTCAGAGAGAGCCTGGAACGGCTTCTGTCCGACCCCTCCATACGGGATACCTCGGACGAGGACCTTGCGGTGATCAACCTCAGCCAGCTTGACCTGGACGAAGGGCGCAGCCGCGAGGTGGCTCTCAGGCTCGCGGATTTCAGGTGGCACGGTGTGCCAGGTCCTGCGGGGCTGCTGCTCCTTGCGGACGTATACCTCAGACTGGAGTGGTTCCCCCAGGCAAAGGATGCACTGGAGGAGTACCTTGAGCTGATCCCCGAAGACCTCGACGCAAGAAGGAAGCTGGGCCTGGTCCACCTCATGCTGAACGATGACGACCAGGCGCAGCGGTTGCTGCTGGCCACGGCCAGGAGGGAGAAGTACCGCATACCCGACACTCTCACATACCTTGCAATGCTGGAGGCCAAGGCCGGAAGACTGGAAGAGAGCCTGCATCTGCTTCTCCAGGCAAGGGAGCTGGCGCCATTCGACGAGAAGATAGAGCACACCCTCCTTCGAATAGAGTCCCTGCGTGTGAGCCTCAAGAGACGGGCCCTCCACCATGATGACCTCCCCATCGAGGACCTGGTCCCCGGGATGGCCAGCGGCATGCTGGAGCTGCACGGCTACTCCCGAGACAAATCCAGGCAGGCCATGGAAATATGGAACCGGTTCTGCAGCAGGCAGACCCCCGCGGGAAGGAAACCTGCCATCTGGGCAGCAGCCCTGGAATACGCGGTTACTAAGTATGGCCCCCATTTCACCCAGAAGCAGCTGGCTGACGAGTACGGCGTTTCCACCACCCAGCTGGGTGAGCACTACCATTCCATATCCCAGGCGGTGGACGTCGATTCCATAGTCAGAGATGACCTTCTGGGTGAGACGGAACGAGCCGGTCAGGGTCTTCAGGACCTGGTCCGCAGGGAGGAGATGGCGGAGGTCATAGCATCCGTGACCGGAAGGCTTGAAAACTTCCAGGGCCCGGGCGAAGTGTGTTCATGGGTCTTCCAGAGGATCGACCCCATCAACGAGGCCGAACGCAGGGAGATCGAGGATTTCATCGGTTATCTCTGGAAGAGGAAGGCTGGTTCGGGCAGGCAGTGAGAATACCGGCAATCATGGCCCTACTAGCGGCGCTGCCGGCCCTGGTGCATGCCCAGGTGCCCTCGGTGCTGGTCTACTGCGACCCCCAGGAATACGAGAACATGATCGACTTCTGGGAGGAGGAAATCGAGATAGACTGCACTGTGGTCCTGGCCGACACCGTCTATCCCGAGGCCAGGATACGCATTCGGGGAGACACTTCCAGGGGTTACCCCAAGAAATCCTTCCGTATAACGTTTTCTGATCTGCAGCCCCTTTCGGGAAGGACCGAGTGGAACTTCAACTCGGAGTACACCGATGCGACCTACATGCATTCCTGGCTCTTCTCATGGCTGATGCGGCAGCTCGATTATCCCTGCTTCACCATCGATCATGTCAGGATGTACGTGAACGACGATTACATAGGTCTATATGTAAAGGCGGAGCCCATCGACGAGCAGTTCCTTTCCGATCGTGGAATGGACGCCGACGGCAACCTTTTCAAAGCCTCTGTGGACGGTTCCTGCCTGAGCAGGTACGATGACGTGCAGGAGATGTGGGAGAAGAAAGCCAACGAGAGCGAGGGCTGGAACGATCTCTACCAGCTGATAGACTATATGGACCAGGTGGATCCGGCAAGCTTCCACGAGACAGCCGGAGAGGTTTTCCAGCTGAACGATCTCATGACCATTCTGGCGGTCAACACACTGACCATGAACTTCAGCACTTACTATCACAATTACTACGTCTACCGCGACATCAGGGGTACCGGCCTTTGGACCGTCCTTCCCTGGGACGTCGACAAGCTCTGGGGAGACTGGACCTGGCGGACCTATACGGCGGGAGTGAACAACTTCTGGTACGATAATCCTATGCTGGAGAAAGTGCTGCTTGATCCCGTCCTGTTCCAGCTCTACTATGACAGGATGGATCAGATATCCGCCGAGTTCCTCTCTCCGGCTGTCATCGACCCGGTGATCGATTCACTCGAGACAGCCATCACCACGGCTGTGGAAGATGACGAGATGGACAATTACACCCCCGAGGAGTTCCATGAGGCGGTGGCTCAGATAAGGGACGAGAGGATACCCGGACGGATAATCGGACTTGACTTCATGTACGATCATGACGTCAGGTCCTTCAGGGCGTTCGCCGGCGACACCGTCTCGCTCGGGGACAAGTTCGTATGGTGGGATGCTGCCCAGGACCCGCAGGGAGGTGACGTGGATTACAGGCTTTACCTCTACACCCAGGAGGGATGGCCCCTGGATGTGCTTGAGAGCCACGCCCTCACCGACACCTTCTTTACTTTCGGTTCACTGCCCCAGGGCAGTTACGTATGGAGGGTGGAGGCCGGGACCGGCGGCGACAGGTACACGGAGGCCTACGACCGGTACAACCCGTTCACAGTGATAGGCTCCTGGTCGGTCCTCTCAGGGACCCTGGGCGGGACAACAGTACTCCATGCCTCCGGGTCCCCCTATCTGGTGGCATCGGACCTCTACATCCCGCAGGGAGCGTCACTGGTGATCGAGAGCGGTGTCGATCTGAGGTTCGCGCAGGATGTCAGTCTGCTGTGCCATGGCGAGATATCGTGACTGGGCAATTCCGCCGATTCGGTCAGGTTCATGGCGGACGATGTCTCGCGGCCCTGGGGCGGCCTGCGGGTCCAGGGGGGCAGCGCCGAGTTCACATGCACATCCATATCCGGCTCCGTGGGCTACGGCGGCGCTTCCCAGGACAACGCCGTGATATTCGCCCAGTCCTCGGACATCTGCCTGAAGGGCTGTTCCTTCACAAACAACATCAGGTGCATCAACCTCACCGGCGGGACCGTGGTCATCGACAGCTGCAGGGTTACCGGCTGGAACAGAGGCGAACTCTTCTACATGAGCAACGGTGAATCGGCCCTGATAGAGAACAGCAGCTTCGGCAACATGGTGAACCCTCCCACATCCTACCATGATGGAGTGGAGTTCCAGGACTGCAGGTCCGGCGTTTATATCGTTCGCAACTGTGATGTGTTCAACATCACAGGAGATGCCATAGATTCCAACAGCAGCAATATCGTTGCGGAAGACAACAGGATATGGGATGCGACGGACAAGGGGTTCTCCATAGGCATAGGCAATGTGGGAAGCGCCATATCGGATGTGGTGCTTTCAGGCAATACCGTGACAGGCTGCTACACCGGCATAGCTGTCAAGGACGACTCCTACGCCGATATAGTCAATTGCACGATAACGCAGTGCGACATAGGGATCAGGGCTTACAGGAAGACGGTGGGCTCAGGCGGAGCCTATGCCACGGTGACCAACACCATCCTCCACGCCAACGGAGAGGTTTTCAGCTTCGAAGACGGTTCGGAGGGGGACGTCAGCTACTGCCTGACGGGAAGCGAGCTGGTCTGGCCCGGCCAGGGCAACATCGCCGGGGATCCGGTCTTCGTCGACTGGGGGGAGATGGACTACCATCTGTCCTACCAGTCGCCCTGCATCGATTCCGGCGATCCTTCCATGGACGATCCCGACGGGACAAGGTCCGACATCGGAGCCCTCTTCTTCCCCCAGTCCTTCGATGAACTGTTCATAAACGAGATACAATCCGTGAACGACACTACCTTGGCGGACAGCTACGGGGAATACGACGACTGGCTGGAGCTCTACAACGGTTCGGATTACGACTGCGACCTCAGCTGGGTATTCATCTCCGATGACCCGGCGCAGCTGGACATCTACCAGTTCCCCTCCGGCACGGTCATACCCGCCGGGGGCTTTCTCGTCGTGTGGGCCGACGGCCACACCTGGCAGGAAGGGCTTCACCTTCCTTTCGCCCTCTCCAGCGGGGGTGACAGTATCTATGTATCCCGGCAACCTGCGGAGCAGATGTTCGCCGGAACCCTTTCGGAGCAGGCTTCCGGCCGGTGCCGGTCCATGGACCAGAGGGCCCTGAACCTGATAGACTCGAGGCGATTCGGTACGATCCCTCCGGATGTTTCCTTCGGAAGGTACAGTGACGGGGGGGAGGATTGGGGCATGCTTGAGTTCTGTACCCCTGGATGGTCCAATTCACTGCCCTGGAGCGATATAGGGTTCCTGCAGATCTCGGCCGCCTTCCCCAATCCCGTATTTGCGGGTCCCGTGGCGGTGGACCTCACAGTGGACGCGGGGATCACCAGGGTCAGCGTATACGACATGGCGGGACGGCTCATTGCGGTCCCCTTCGATGGATACCTGGAATCCGGCGAGTACAGGATATACTGGGATACCACCCTGGGAAGTGGAGGCTTCGCCCCGGTAGGCGTCTACCTGATCCATGTCATGCATTCGGCAGGCCTGTCCGATAGCAGGAAGGTCGTGGTTCTTGGTCACTGAGATAAGCCGGACAGGGAGTCCCGAAATTTTAACCTGGAGGTAACAGTGCTTCTCTTTTCCATTGTATTCTCACTGGTGCTGGCGGCACCGGGTGACATCGTGATAAGCGAGATAATGTACAACCCCGATGGTCCCACTCTTGGGGACGACGACAGCTTCGAGTGGATCGAGCTGTGCAACATCGGCTCCGGACCGGTAGAGTTGTACGGAATGATGCTCAGCGACGGCGGGAACCAGCTCTTCCTCGATCCCTTCACACTGGAGCCGGAGGGCAGGGTCGTGGTGGCCGCCGACATGCAGTCCTTCAAGGGAGCTTATGGAGAGGATATCGAATTGGTCTCCTGGGACGGCGTCTGGACCAAGCTCTCCAACAGCGGTGACACGCTGATCCTCTATT
>CAZXEF010000157.1:0-6988 GCA_964639605.1 uncultured bacterium
GAAAAACTCACCCTCACCGTCCCCGACCTCGTGGCCATAGTGGAGAACCTCATCAAGCTTCGGGAAGGTCGCAATACTTCCGACGACATAGACCATCTGGGGAACAGACGGGTAAGGACCGTGGGCGAGCTGCTGGGCCAGGAATTCTCCAAGGGCCTCAGCAGGATGGCCAGGACGATACGGGACAGGATGGGGCAGCAGGACAGAGAGAAGCTGACGCCCCACGACCTTGTCAACTCCAGAACGCTTTCCAGCGTGATAAACACCTTCTTCGGCTCCAGCCAGCTCTCCCAGTTCATGGAGCAGACGAACCCTCTGGCCGAGCTGACCCACAAGAGGAGAACAAGCGCCCTGGGTCAGGGGGGCCTGACAAGGGAACGGGCTGGATTCGATGTAAGGGACGTTCACCATACGCATTACGGCAGGATGTGCCCCGTGGAAACCCCCGAGGGTCCCAATATCGGTCTGATCACCACTCTGGCAGTGTTTGCCACCATCAACCGGTTCGGGTTCCTCGAGACTCCCTATCGAAGGGTGATAGACGGTCTCGTTACTGACGAAGTCGTGTACCTCTCGGCGGACAGGGAGGACCGCACCACCATTGCCGAGGCCGATGCCCCGATAGACTCGAAAGGGTTCCTCACCGGGAACCTGGTGAGAACGCGAAGGGCCGGGACCTTCCCCATGGTCACCCCGAAGGAAGTCGAGTTCATAGATGTAAGCCCAAGGCAGCTGATAGGAGTTTCCGCAGCACTCATACCGTTCCTTGAGCACGATGACGCGAACAGAGCGCTCATGGGCTCGAACATGCAGAGGCAGGCGGTTCCCCTTCTCCATCCCAAGGCCCCCATAGTCGGGACAGGAATGGAGAGAAGGGCTGCGCTGGATTCCGGCACTCTCCTCACCGCGAGAAGGGCCGGTACCGTTGAAGAGGTGGACGCCGATCACATAGTCGTGAAGGCCGACTCCGAAGTGCATGACTTCAACAGGTTCGACACCTATCACCTGCACAAGTTCAAGCGGACGAACCAGGACACCTGTTTCAACCAGAGACCCCTGGTGAGCGTCGGGGACGACGTGAAGAAGGGTGATGTGCTGGCAGACGGAATGGCTACCGACTATGGCCAGCTTGCCCTGGGGGTGAACGCCACTGTGGCATTCCTTCCCTGGAACGGCTACAACTTCGAGGATGCCATCGTAGTGAGCGAGAGGGTCATTCGGAACGATATGTTCACCTCGGTCCACGTGGTTGAGCTGGAGACCCAGTTCAGGGAGACCAAGCTCGGCCCGGAGGAACTCACCAGAGAACTCCCCAGCGTCGATAATCCCGAAGAGATAGAGAACCTGGACGATGACGGAATTATCAAGATCGGCTCCAGGATACGGGAGAGGGACATACTCGTTGGCAAGATCACTCCCAAGGGAGAGCAGGACCTCTCCCCCTCTGAGCGTCTGATCAGGGCCATCTTCGGCCAGAAGGCCGGGGACGTGAAGGACGCGTCCCTCAGGGCCCCCACCGGGATGGACGGGGTGGTCATAGACGTGAAGGTCTTCTCCCGCAAGGACAAGACGGAGAGGACGCGCCGGGAGGTAGACGAGAAGAGGGACCACTACCGGGAGGAGTTCGAGGATAAGGAAAAGCGTCTCTTCGAGGAGAGGGACAGCCTGATCAAGGACATCCTCAAGGGGATGAAGGCCGTGAGCTTTGTGGACAGGATGACCGGAGAGGTCCTTGTACCCTCGGGTCGCAAGCTGTCAGCCGCTTTTCTCAACAAGGTGAATTACTCGGACATCGATGCGAGCCAGCAGCTGGTGGAAGACCTTCAGGCCGATGACAAGGTCCGACAGGTACTCAGGAACGCAGCCAGGGAGCACAAGAGGCTGGAGAACGAGCTCGAGACCAATGAGGACAAACTCATGCGGGGAGACGACCTTCCTCCTGGAGTCATCAAGACGGTCAAAGTGTACATAGCAAAGAGAAGGAAGCTTCAGGTCGGCGACAAGATGGCCGGCCGACACGGCAACAAGGGCGTTGTCAGCATCATCGTGGCACAGGAGGATATGCCCTACCTGCCCGACGGCACCCCGGTGGACATCTGCCTGAACCCCCTTGGCGTCCCCAGCAGGATGAACGTGGGTCAGATAATGGAGACCAACCTGGGCTGGGCTGCGAAGAAACTGGGGTACGATGTTGTGACCCCGGTCTTCGATTCCGCCACAAATACTGAAATAGAGAATGCCCTGGAGGAAGCGGGCTTTGACAGGGACGGCAAGACGGCCCTGTACGACGGCAGGACCGGAGAGCCCCTTGACCAGAAGGTGACAGTGGGCTGCATGTACATGATGAAACTGGCCCACCAGGTGGAGGACAAGCTCCATGCCAGGGCAACGGGCCCCTACGCCATGGTGACGCAGCAGCCCCTGGGCGGAAAAGCCCAGAACGGCGGGCAGAGACTGGGGGAAATGGAGGTGTGGGCCCTTGAGGCCTACGGCGCCGCCCACTGCCTGAGGGAGATGCTCACCATCAAGTCCGACGATGTTGACGGAAGGGCCAGGGCCTACAGCGCCATGGTCAACGGCGAGAACATTCCCGAATCCCTTACACCGGAATCCTTCAACGTTCTTCAGAACGAGATGAGGAGTCTGGCCCTGGACGTGGAACTGCTGCCGGATGAGGGGGAGGAGATATAATGTTAGAGAACATTTCCCGACGCGATGCCAGGGTTCTGCTCTCCGACTTTGGAGGCATGAAGATCAGTCTCGCTTCCCCCGAGACCATAAGGAAATGGTCCCACGGAGAGGTTACCCAGGCGGAGACGATAAATTACAGGAGCTACAAGCCCGAGGCCGAGGGCCTTTTCTGCGAGCGCATATTCGGTCCCGTGAGGGACTGGGAGTGCAGCTGCGGAAAGTACAAGAGAATAAGGAACAAGGGAATAGTCTGTGACAGGTGTGGAGTGGAGGTTACCCACTCCAGGGTACGCCGCGAGAGGATGGGCCACATAGATCTCGCCGTCCCAGTTGTCCACATATGGTACTTCAAGTCCCGCAAGATATCCAAGCTTCTCAACATCACCAATCTCAAGCTGGAGCGGGTCATCTACTACGAATCCCATATCGTGACCAGGTCGGACCATCCCGATCTCCCAGTGGGCACCATACTCACCGACGAGGAGTACAGGGTGGCGAGGAAGGAGTACGGCGACGTATTCAAGGTGGGCATGGGCGCGGATGCAATAAGGACCATGCTCGGCGACCTTGACCTGGAGGAGCTGGCCACTGCGCTGAGGACCAGCATAGCAAACGAGACCACCTACTCCAGAAGGAAGAAGAACATCAAGAGGCTGAAGGAGGTGGAGGCCTTCAGGCTCTCCTCCGACGACAACAAGCCCGAGTGGATGATACTGCAGATCCTTCCCGTACTGCCGCCCGACCTGAGGCCCCTTGTTCCGCTGGACGGCGGGAGGTTCGCCTCCAGCGACCTGAACGACCTCTACAGGAGAGTGATCAACCGGAACAACAGGCTCAAGAGACTGCTGGACCTTCAGGCACCTGACGTCATCCTCAGGAACGAGAAGAGGATGCTTCAGGAAGCCGTTGATGCGGTGCTGGACAACAGCTCCAGGCGCAAGCCGGTCAAGGGAGCGGGCATGCGACCGCTGCGGTCCCTTTCCGACCTCCTCAAGGGCAAGCGGGGCAGGTTCCGGCAGAACCTTCTCGGCAAGCGTGTGGACTACTCCGGCCGAAGCGTCATTGTGGTGGGCCCCGACCTGAAGCTGAACCAGTGCGGTCTGCCCAAGAACATGGCGCTTGAGCTGTTCAAGCCGTTCATAGTCGCCCGCATCAGCGAGCTGCTGGACGAGTCCGTCAAGAAAGCCACCAAGAGATGGGAAGAGGCCGACGACATCGTCTGGCCGGTGCTGGAGGAGGTCATACAGAACCATCCAGTACTCCTGAACAGGGCTCCCACCCTTCACAGGCTTGGTATCCAGGCTTTCGAGCCGGTCCTGGTGGAAGGCAAGGCCATACAGCTCCATCCTCTTGCGTGCGCTGCGTTCAACGCCGACTTCGACGGCGACCAGATGGCCGTTCATGTACCTCTATCCGCCGAAGCCCAGGTGGAGGCCCGCATGCTCATGCTGGGCAGCAAGAACATCCTCCGACCCGCCAGCGGCGAGCCGGTAGCCACTCCCAGCCATGACATGGTAATAGGGGCATACTATCTCACCAAGCCCCTTCCCGGAGCTAGGGGCGAGGGCATGGTATTCATGTCCAGGGATGAGGTCAGGGGTGCTTACGATGCAGGCAAGGTGGAGCTTCACGCGAAGATCAAGGTCAGGGGCCTTAACAGGATAGTGGAGGAGAACGGAAAGAAAGAGCGCATTACACCGCCCTTCTGGAAGGACTACACTACCGTTGGGCAGGTTCTCTTCAACGAGATCATCCCCGTTGAGCTGGGCTTCATAATGGCCAACGCCAGGATCCCCCACGAGAAGATCTTCAGCAAGAAGGGCCTGAACCAGATAGTCGGCAGGTGCTTCAACGAGCTTGGCGCAGTCAGGACCGCCGTATTCCTGGATAATCTGAAAGAGCTTGGTTTCCACTACTCGACCACCTCTGGTCTGACTGTGGGGATGAGCGACATGCTCATACCGGAGAGCAAGAAGGAGATCATAGCCAAGACCGCCAGAGAGATAGAGCTCATCGAAAAGAGTTCCAAGAGGGGCGAGCTGACGGAGGCTGAAAGGTACAACAGGGTCATAGACAACTGGGCCAAGGCCACCGAAGAGGTGAAGAACGCCATGATGGAGGGGCTGAGCCACGACAATCACGGCTTCAACCCCATCTATATGATGGCCAACTCCGGAGCCCGGGGAAGCGTTGACCAGATGAAGCAGCTTGCCGGCATGCGGGGACTCATGGCAAAGCCCAGCAAGAAACTGACGGGAGAGCTGGGAGAGACCATAGAGACTCCCATCATCTCATCCCTTAAGGAAGGTCTGTCCGTAATAGAGTACTCCATCTCCACTCACGGTTCCAGGAAAGGTCTTGCCGACACCGCGCTCAAGACGGCCGACGCCGGTTACCTGACCAGGAGGCTGGTGGACGTCTGCCAGGACGTGATAATAACGATGGAGGACTGCGGCACCATAAGGGGCAGGATCATAACCGCCCTGAAAGAGGGCGAGGAGATAATCGAACCCCTCAGGGACAGGATCCTTGGCCGGGTGGCCGCCGAGACCATATACAGACCGGGTACCGATGACGTGGTCTGCGAGGCAGGTCAGGAGATAACGCTGGAGCTTGCCACCGAGATCGACATGATAGGTGTGGAATCCGTGAGGATCCGAAGCGTCCTTGCCTGCGAGGCCAAGAGAGGTCTCTGCGCCAAGTGCTACGGCTGGGACCTTTCGAGGAACAGGATGGTCACAGTCGGCGAGGCAGTGGGCGTCATTGCGGCCCAGAGCATCGGCGAGCCCGGCACCCAGCTCACTCTCCGGACTTTCCATACTGGTGGAGTGGCCGGCAGGGAGACAAGGGAATCCGAGGTCGTGGCCAGGCATGAAGGTTTCGTAAGCTACCGCATTCCCTGCATCGTGAAGAGTACCGACGAAAGCGGCAAGCCTATAATGGTAAGTACCCGCAACACCCAGCTGGACATCCTTGACGGTTCCGGCGAGGTCCTCTCCACCTACGACATAGTAGTGGGATCCCACATGATGGTGGATGAC
Source organism: uncultured bacterium (assembly GCA_964639605.1). Lineage (GTDB taxonomy): Bacteria > Fermentibacterota > Fermentibacteria > Fermentibacterales > JCC-6 > Aegiribacteria. The sequence goes on from CAZXEF010000157.1 coordinate 5,733, forward strand.
GGCCAGAAGGTGGACAGGGATGATGTCATCTGCAGGAGCGATCCCTTCATAATCCCCATCGTGGCCGAGCAGGAGGGCAGTATCCACTACGTGGACATCGAGGAGGACACCACCCTCAAGGAGGAGATAGACAGCGAGCAGCGGAAGCAGATGGTGATAGTGGAGGATCGGAGTAAGACCCTCCATCCGCACATCTTCATCCTCCCGGAGCAGATAGTGGTCCTGAGCGGACGCCCCAGAAGGCGTGAGGAGGAGCTCTACACCCTTGGCGAGCTTGAGAAGGAGATGATGGACGGCCACGGCCGTATCATCTACACCTACCAGGAAGTGAGCACCTACCGGACCGATACTCTTGCCGAAGAGTTCGCGAGCAGGATGAAGGGCCAGAAGATCCCGGTGGTCACCGTCAACTGCAAGAAGGCCGGGACCGGAAGTTATGCCGCCCTTGTCAATGCAGCCAGGGAGGTTATCAAGACCTTCGACGGCAAGGCGAAGAAGGAGATCAAGGCACTCGAGAAGACGATCGAGGAGCTTGAGGAGACCAAGAGGCGCAAGAACACGGAACTGGAAGAGGCCTTTGCCGGCAACCTGGCCGACCTGAGCAGGGTGGGACCCTTCATCATGATCATCGAATCCCTGGACAGGGGGCACCAGGGTACCAGGAACCTGGTTCAGAAGGTACAGGAGATAGTCCATCAGGGATCGATGATGCTCATCTCCGACTTCACCACAAGGGGCATTAGGAGCCACATTGCCCAGCGGGGCAGGAAGAAGCTGGAGAAGGATCCCGTGGAGGAGTACATTGCCGAATCGGTGAAGGGCAAGTACCCCATTCCAAGTGGAGCCCACCTCAGGGTGAACGATGGAAGCCTCATCAAGCAGGGTGTCCACATTGCGAGGATCGAGCGCAAGCTCGGCCAGCAGAGGGACATCACCGGCGGACTTCCCAGGGTGGACGAGCTGTTCGAGGCCAGAATACCCAAGGACGCCGCCAGCATCGCCGAGATAGACGGAGTAGTATCCCTCAGCCCCATCAAGGCCGGTATAAGGACCGTGACCATCCGTGGCGACCATGGCCAGGAGTCTGCCGTCAAGATACAGGCCTCAAGGCACATCAGGGTCAGGGAGGGCGACAGGGTCAAAGCCGGTGACAGGCTCACCGAGGGTCCCCTTTCCCCACACGATATACTCCGGATCAAGGGAACCGAGGCTGCGGAGAAGTACCTGCTCAACGAGATACAGGAAGTGTACCGTCT
>CAZXEF010000158.1:0-6934 GCA_964639605.1 uncultured bacterium
GGCCACCTCCTCCCCTCGGTGCATCACCCTGTAGGACTGATCGCTTGAGAATCTTCCTATGAGGGTAGCGCCCGCACCGGGAAAGAGCCTGGGAAGCTCGTACCTTTCGTTGTAGATATCAATCACATCATCGGCCACCCTCAGAGGGACCGCCAGCCCGTAACGCTCCTGCGTCTCCGCGCAGGCTATGACTTCCGATGGCAGACCGTCGATGGACACCGGCACCCTGTCAAGGTCTACAACTATCCCAAGTCCCCCGTGGGCAGCCATCTCGCTGGTGACACAGGCTATTCCTCCAGCCCCCAGGTCCTTGAAGCCGAAACTCACTCCCGCCTCGAATAGGTATTTCAGCACAGCGGCATTGGCCTCGGAGAGCACCCTCTTCAGGAAGGGATCGGCAACCTGAACGGCACCCTTTTCCGATTCGTCCTCCAGATCTGAAGATGCAAAGGTGGCTCCACCGAAACCCGTGTCGTCTGTGGGCTTGCCCGCAAGTATAAGCACGTACTGCTCTTCGTGGGCCTCCCGGGGAGCGAAGCTGTGGACTATCCTGTCCCTTCTCACAAGTCCAAGGGCTACTACGTTGACCAGGCAGTTGTCATCGTAGCCCGGGTGGAACCTGGTGTCGCCTCCCAGATTAGGTACTCCAAGGGCGTTCCCGTACTTCCAGATGCCTTCCACCACACCGCGGCAGATGGCCCTGCATCTCTCGCCTGAAGGACCCGAGGGGTCCCCGAAACGGAGCAGGTCCATAGAGCCCATGACCCTTGCACCCATGCAGTATACATCCCTGACTATCCCGCCGATCCCCGTGGCTGCACCCTCCACGGGCAGGACCTGGGAGGGATGGTTATGGCTCTCGTGGGCCACCACAAGGTCCCATTCCTGACCCTGGTACTCGGTAAAGCTCACTATCCCGGCGTCCTCACCCGGTCCCAGCACCACCAGCGGTCCGCTGGAGGGCAGCCGTTTCAGGAAAGTCCTGGAACTCTTGTACGAGCAGTGCTCACTCCACATGGTGTCGAAGAGATGGAATTCCAGCGGTGTGGGCATCCTTCCCACATAACCCGCAAGTTTCTCGGCCTCTTCGGGCTTCATGGACAGTTTCCTGCTTCTTATGGCTTCCAGAAGCTCATTCCTCAGATCCATGGATACCTCTCCAGATAGAACGGGGGTTGGTCCGGGCCAGTCGAATGCCAGGTCCCGCCTATGTGCCTATGGATGATATGAAAGCCTTGGACTCGAGGTCCTGAAGGACCTTTTCAGCTTCCTCGTGTTTGCCTGCCTCGATAACGGTGTATCGGAGCCTCACCGACCCGAGGTTCTCGTTCACGTCGTTCTTCAGCGCAGGAAGTCCGTCAAGGAGTTTGTGCATGACGCTTTCCATACCGTCCTGATCAGTTCCCGGCAGGAGCAGGGTAATCTTGTCGGTACCGGTCCGGAGACCGATGTCGATGTTCCGCATCTTCGCCTTCAGATGGTTCGCCGCGATGGACATGAATTCCCTGGCCCTGAAGCGGTCCTCCATTGAACCTCTCTCCACAACCAGCTCCATGACCGCAAGGGGGCTCTCGAACCTCCTGACCCTCTCCAGCTCCTGGGTGAGGACAGGCACCAGCCTTCCCCTGCCTGGCAGACCGGTATCGGGATCGAGGTCGGCCGCCGACTCGAACCTGCCCAGAAGCCTTATACCCTCCAGGGCCGCGGCACCTATGGCGGCGATGGAAACCGTCCTCTCTCTGGGAAGGGTGGAGGTGATGGGGATATCGATCAGGCATATCACTCCGTACAGCACTCCCTGCGACATCATGGGAGCGGCGATATCGGGAATGAATCCGGGGATCTCAGTTTTCTCCAGCCTGTTCCTTGTAAGTTCGCTGACCTTCTCCAGGTTCTTCCTTTCGAAGACCATTCCGGTCTCTGCGACAAAACCAACATGCCCGTCACCGACGTTCACCACCAGGGGCTGCTTGAGGATGTCACCCAGCCCTTCGGAGTGGACAAGGCCCAGTTTGCCCCCTCGAACGTCAGATAGGAAAATGGCTATCTTATCGCAATCGGTAAGCTTCTTCATCGACCTGGCCACAAGGTTCGCCAGCTCATCCGGAGTCCTGGCAGCAAAGATCTGCTTCACGAACTCCGGAAAAAGCACGGCAAGGTCCCTGTGCTTCTTTATCTCCAGGTCGAACCTGGTATGCCTTGCGTCGGATTCCTGCTGCTGGAGACGAAGCGAGGTCACGCTGTTCTTCAGCTCGTTGATCCGCTCATCGTACTCGGCTGCCTTTTTCCTGCCGACCCCTATCTGGATCAGCCACATTATGAGCAGGCCTCCGACCAGCCCTGCGATCAATCCCTCAATCATCTATTTCACCCTCCGGAAAAGTCATTTCAGATCATCCACCAGGCCCAGCCTGTCGAGTATATTATTCTCGTTCCTTAGATGATACTCAAGTGTGCATATGCTCGCCATCTCATCTTCGCTGATCAGCTCCGTCACCGAGGGATCCCTTCCCGCCATCTCCAGGAAGCCCGAACTCCGCTCCATGGCCACCATAGCGACGCCCTGCACGATCCTGTAGGCCTTTTCCCGGGAAACCCCCCTGTCGATGAGGGCCAGCAGGAGGCTCTGGGAGTAGAACCTGTCCCCCGCCGCGCGGACCGACTCCATTGCCCTGTCGGGGAATATCCTGAGCCCCTCGACCAGGACGACAGATTTCTTTAGCATGTAAAGGGCAATACCGCAGGCATCGGGGAACAGGAACCTTTCCGCCGAGGAATGGCTAATGTCCCTCTCGTGCCAGAGAGCGGTGTCCTCAAGCGAGGGGACGAGGTACCCTCGCAGCATCCTGGCCAGCCCGCATAGCCTCTCGCTCACTATGGGATTCCTCTTGTGAGGCATGGCGCTGGAGCCCTTCTGTCCCTTTCCGAAGGATTCCTCCACCTCCCCCACCTCGGACCTCTGCAGGTGCCTTATCTCGGTCCCAAGCCTCTCGAGCATACCGCCGACGGAAGCCAGGGCGTACATGAAGTCCGCATGACGGTCCCTTGCCACCACCTGTGTGGCCACCGGCTCCCGGCCGATGCCCAGCTTCCGGCAGACGAATTCCTCAACAGAGGGATCCAGGTATGCATAGGTTCCCACGGCGCCGGATATCTTGCCCACACAGGCGGATTCAAGTCCGGCGCTCAGCCGCTGTTTCACCCTCAGGTACTCGGAATAGTACCCGGCGAACTTGAGCCCCATAGTAGTGGGCTCCGCGAACATACCGTGGCTCCGGCCCATGCAGAGGACACCCCTGGTCCTCCCCACCAGTCCCTTGAGGGCTTTCCCCAGATCCAGGAGCGCCCCCATCAGGAGGGCGCCGCTGTCCCTGATCTGGGTGGCCAGACAGGTATCGAGGACATCGCTCGAGGTCATTCCGTAATGGATGTGCCTGGATTCCGGCCCGAGGCTCTCGGAAACACTGGTGAGGAATGCTATGACGTCATGCCGTACCGTCTCCTCGATCTCCGCCACTCGCCCCGGGTCGAAGGACGCGTTCGCCCTTATCTTCTCGAAGTCCTCCCCGGGGACCAGACCGGCCTCCATTCTGGCCTCCACGGCCAGTATCTCTATCTCCAGCCAGCGGGAATACCTGGATTCGGTGGACCATATCTCGCTCATCTCGGGAATGGAATACCGTTCTATCATGGGAACCCCTTCCGGAAATCCATATCAGGGTTTTGACAGCTGTAATATATCAAAAACCCGGCGGTCTCCGAGGAAGGAACTGCCAAAGGAGTGGGCAGCTGTTTATTTCACGTAGCCGAGATCGCGCAGAACGGGTGTTACCCTCCAGTCCTCCAGGAGCACAGGGTCCCACCTGAGGGGGGTGGACCAGTAATGGAGGGCCTCATCAAGCAGGGCGCTGTCAGGAGGGACCTCATCGAGGGCCAGGGGGTCCGTGTCAAGGCGATACATCTCCATCCGGTCAGTATCCGCGTTCCATATCAGCTGTCTGTTACCGTTCCTCACGGATACCTGGTGAAAGTCAGCACCGGTGTTTATGCCGCTTGCCGGCACAGAGCTCCTGCCATCGGGCTCCAGGTCCAGAAGGGACCTGCCCTCAAGCGACTGTGGCGCCTGGATCGAACACAGGTCGAGGATCGTGGGAAAAATGTCGTACTGCCCGCACAGGGCGGTGGAGGGAATGGAATCAAGCCGTTCGAGCCCGGCGAGTATCATCGGGATACACGTTATCTCAGGATAAAGGGTCCTTCCATGACCTACAAAGCCGTGCTCCAGGAACTCCTCCCCATGGTCCGCCGTGAGAACCACCAGTATTCCCTCCTTCCTCTCCAGCTCCCTGAGACTGGAGAAGAGGAGTCCCAGCTGGTGGTCGACATAGGCTATCTCTCCGTCGTACAGAGCTTCAAGGTGGGACCGCTGCTCCGGCCGGGCCACGCCGCCTTCCGGCGTGAACTCCCAGTTTACAACGCCCCGGGCCCCGTCATCGGTGAAGTACCTGTCGAAGGGCGACGGGGGGTCGTACGGGTCGTGGACATCGAAGAAATGCACGGTCAGGAAGAAGGGCCTGTCATCCTGGAGGCCGACCAGCCAGTCAATTGCGGCCGATACGGTGCTATCCGCAAGACCGTCGCCGTTCTCCCTGCACATGAAGAGGTCGAATCCCCTGTGGAACCCGAAATCCCCTCCCAGAAGGTAGACGTTGAAGAACCCCGCGGTGGCGTAACCGTTTCTTTTCATCACCATTGGCAGAACGGGCATCTCCGGGTCCATGCCGAATACGTTACCTGTGGGGACATCCATGCGGGCGCCATGGGAAAGAGGGGTCAGTCCGCTCATAATGCTTGCGGTGGCGGGAAGGGTCCAGGAGGACTGGGAAGAGACGTTCTCCATCATGACGCCCGCCTGCGCAAGGCTGTCGATCACGGGTGACGTGCTCCTGTCGCAGCCGTAGCATGACAGATGGTCCGCTCTGAGCGTGTCGATGATGATAAGGACCACCGATGGCCTCCCGATCCCGCCGGTGCATGACAGGAGAAGGGCCAGAGCGGGAAGAAGAAGGATGGCTTCAAGTGCCCTGAACGCCTTTGTTAGCCTCATGGCAGTTCCGTCCCCGTGGTCAACGGGCTGTAGATCCATGCAAAGAGCGACATGTCAGGGACGTAGACCCTGTACCACTCCGAAGTCCCGCCGGTGACCTGGAGGGAATCACCTCGACCGACCTGGGCCAGAATCGCGTACTCCGTCCCCGGACCGGCCCTCAAGTTGACAACGTTCCCCGTCACTTCCACAGTGTTCCATGCAATATGGCATTCGGTCGAGGGGTTGCCCGACGGTATCGCCGCCGCTCCGCCGCTGCCGCAACCGCTGCCTGCAAGGCAGATAACAAGGGCAAGCAGCCCGATGGCAATGGTTCTTGGCATCAGATGACTCCTGACAGGAGAATGATGGCGGGAACGCACCCGGCCAGGAAAAGACTTCCATCGGCCATTGCCCTCTTGGCAAGCTCCGAAGGGAACGGTACCCTCCCGAGGATAATGTAACCGGCGGCCAGGGAGACGAGTCCCGGTACAGAGTACAGCGTTACATGGCTGAGATATCCGGAGGCGGTGCCGAAGATCATGAGGAGCGCGGCAAGGGCGAAGCAGAGCCAGAAGAGCAGCACGCTCCTCGCCCTGCCGGCATGTATGGGAATGGTGTCCATTCCCATCAGGGCGTCGCCCTGAAGGTCCACAAGGTCCGCCAGCAGGCATCGGCCGAGGAAGAGAAAGAAGAGCATGCCGGCCCACAGGATGGTCCCCGCCTCGATCCCGTAGGAGATGTAACCGGGCAGGAACGCCAGGAGGAATGACCAGGCCCCGGCGAACATCAGGTCCCGTGAACCGGGCAGGGCCCTCAGCCCCCTGAAGGGGTAAACCCTTCGGATAAGGGGGATTGAATAGACCAGGAAAGCCACCAGCATCAGGCCCAGGACCAGCGGCCAGAGAGGGTCGAGATGAACGGAGATCGCAAGGGACGATGCGAAGGCTGCGAATGACAGTGCCATAAGCGGACTCCTGTGTTTCCTGAGGAATTCCTGCCTCCCTATCCCGGACGGATGTGAATAGCCGGACTCCAGAACAGATGTGACCAGGTGGACGGCGAACAGGAAAAGGGATGAAGACAGCACCGGCATCAGCCAGTCATGAAGGCCCAGGACGCAGGCTCCGGCAGCTCCCAGCGTAAATGTGACCGGAAGAACATGGAAATTCCCGAAGACCGCGTTCTGAAGAAAACGTCGGACCTTGCCTTTCCTGAGCCTGCCGCCCTGGAGCTCCAGCAGTCTCTCGCGAACCTTTCTTATGCTCCAGCTTGGAGTTGAGGCGCCGGCGGTGAGCAGAATGTTCTCATACTTCCCCAGCTCCACGGGGTCCAAATCATCGTGGGTCTCCACATGGAAGGCTGGAAGCCCCTCCTCACGGGCCACCTCCACCAGTCTCGCCGTGTTGGCGCTGTTCCGTCCCCCGACAACCACCACGCAGTCCACCCTGCTGCACATCATCCTGAGCTCCTCCTGCCTCAAACTAGTGGAATTGCAAATGGTGCAGCAGGACTCCAGGTCGGGATAGAGTTTTGCCAGAGCGTCCCTTGTCCTCTCCCATGTACCAGTGTTCTGAGTGGTCTGCGAGAGGAGGAAAGGCTTCCTGACATCGCCCAGGGACTCTATGTCGGAAGGGCCGGTTATGACCCTGGCCCCGGCTCCTCCGTAGGACCTGATGCTCCTGACTTCCTGGTGGAAAGGGTCACCGAGAATTATCACATCGCATCCCTCTTCGTTCTTCTTCCCGGCCATGGCCAGGGCCCTGCCCACTCTGGGGCAGGTAAGGTCGCGAATGGACAGGGGGAGCTCTTCAAGCTCCCTGCGCTCCTCCAGGGTGGCGACCACCG
>CAZXEF010000159.1:0-6777 GCA_964639605.1 uncultured bacterium
GTCGGTATCCTCTCACTCCCTCCATCAGTATGCGGTGGATCTCCCGAAAGAGCCTGACCGACAGGGGGAGCTTCATGAGTCGCTCAAGACCGTAGTTCATGGCTCGGACATAGTTGATCACTTCGCCCACGTCCTTTGGCCGCTGAGGATCGAGTATCCTTGCCTCTGCCTCCAGTATGTCCTGAAGGGAGCTCTGAGTCCCTTCGATCTGGCTCGATAGCACCGCTTCCTTCCGAATGTACATGTAGACGAAAAGATCGGGATCAGGGAGAGTGAGTATTGAACCATCCAGCCTTCCAAGCGCCCTATCGGCTTTCGATAGCAGCTCCTGCAGGACACCAGCTATCCTGATCGGCGGTTCTGGAGGAAGAGGATCAGGTATAAAAGCGGAGTATCCGGTTGATTGAAGAACGTATTTTCCGGAACGAGTAGACTGTGGACCCTGTTCATCATATTTCCCCAATGTGAATCCTCCCTTTAATATACTGCACCCGTATCTCTCATATTAAGGTTTAGCCTTATTATAGAGCTATCTGTATTGCTTATGCAAGGTATCTCTATTTGGAGGAATCAATGTCATCCTAAGATGATAATAAGAATTACTCTTCCGTAGCTTGTTGCATATAAAGAAATTGTAGAGAGTAATATAGGACGGATAAATGATATTCCTTACTAGATAGTCTATGGTTGGCGGAGGGGGTGGGATTCACTTCGACTCGCCCGTGATTCTGGCGAATCACGCTCTCACTCAGTGTAAACTCACAATCTGACCGTAGGTCAGTCTTCAACCTTCGGTTGAAGGTCCGAATCACTTCTTCACAATGAGATTAGAACCCCCGGCGAGCGGGGGTTTTCACTCTCATGGCGGGGCATCTTAACACATTATCGAACTATGCTTGCCTTATCAACGATTAAAGAAAAGAATTCTGCATTGCATAACGCAAATTCACTTCTCCAGAGCATAGAATTAACTATGCGTTGACATACCACGCATATGCGTAGTATATACACGCATTATGAATACACTTGAAACTATGCTTTCGTCTAGGACAAGGGCTGGGATATTTACCATTCTCTTTGGAGTGGTTCAAAAAGAGCTGCACAACAGAGAGATTGCCAGACGTTCAGGACTATCAGAGGCTGCCGTGAGGCAGGAACTAGGTAAACTGGCTGATCTGGACCTTGTGGTCGTAAGAAAGGATGGTAACAGGGTCTACTATTCGGCCAACAGGAGCCACCCCCTCTACAAGGAAATCCACTCTATTGTACTGAAAACAACAGGACTGGTTGATGTACTTAAAGAAGCACTTGCTGATGATCGAATTGAGATAGCATTCGTGTTCGGTTCGATCGCAGAAGGAAGTGAAAGTTCAGATAGCGATGTGGATCTCCTGATCATCGGGAATATTGGACTAAGGGAAGTGATCCGGTTTCTTTCCGGTGTATTCGAGAGGATTGAGAGAGAGATCAATCCGATCGTTATGTCCAGGAGCGAATACCTCGACCGAAGAAGCAGGGAAGATCATTTTGTACACAATGTGATCAATGGGACAAGACTTTTCATAAAGGGAGACCCTGGTGAGTTTGAAGCAATGGGAGGATAACGGCTGGCTGAAGCCAGAACCTCCAAGCAGGGACGAGATACAGAACCTCTTCGTAATAATCGAAAGGGATTTGAAAGACTCGGGAAAACCGGTTTCAGTGGACTGGCAATTCGGTATAGCCTACAATGCAGCTCTCAAACTGTGCACTATCCTTCTCAGATCCGAAGGATATAGGCCATCCCACGGGAACCATCATTACAGAACGATCATGTCCATCCCGGAAATACTCGGCCATGAATGGCAAGACAATGCTGAATACTTGAACGCATGTCGCACCAAAAGGAACACTCTGGAATATGACTATGCAGGCTGTGTGACTAATGAAGAGGTAAAGGAACTCCTGGATTTTCTTAAAGTTTCAGAAAAGAGGTAAGGAACTGGTTAGAAGCCAATCATCCGGATTTATCATAGCCATCATCATGGCGGGGCATCTTAAAACACTATCCTACTATCATTAACTTATCAATAATGGATAGGGATAATGAGTATTTATCTACTAGTGCATTCCGCAAGGATTTTTCGAGGTTATTTACAGAAAACCATATGTTTGCTATTATCTTCAGAGAACATAACGGCAGCATTTTGAGTTAATTAAGCCGGATCCTTTGGAGAATGGACGACAGTGAAGAATTCAGAAGAAATCATTAGTCTTATAAGCAGGTATCAGGATGAAATCAAAGATTTCGGAGTTATAAGGTGTGGTCTGTTCGGATCTTATGTACGTAATGAAGCATCCGATAACAGTGACATAGATATCCTTGTAGAGTTTCATCCAGATAAAAAAAGCTACAAGAACTATATACGTCTGGTGTTTTTTCTGGAGGACCTGTTGGGGATGCGTGTAGACCTTGTAACTAAGGAAGCATTGAGTCCTTACATCGGCCCTCATATCATGCGTGAGGTCAAGTATGCCCCGTTCAGCGCTTGAGTATTTAAGGCATATTCTGGACGAAGCAGTCTATCTTAGAGATAGGTCCCAGGAACTGTCCTTCGATGAATTTCTGAAGAATGAAACGCTTAAGAGAGCTTTCGCAAGAAGTATCGAGATCATTGGAGAGGCAGCCAAACAGGTGCCTAACGAAGTTAGAAAGAAATATCCTGATATCAGATGGAGAGAGATAGCAGGCATGAGAGATCATCTGATACATGGTTATTTCTCTGTGGACTATGAAATAGTCTGGAATGTTGCCAGGGAAGAAGTAGCTTCTCTCATCAAGGGTATGGAACACATCATCGCACGAGAATCTTCGTATCACTAGAAATTCAATTACTTTTATTCTCTCAGTATCGTGGCGGAGGGGGTGGGATTCGAACCCACGGACCCCACTAAGGGGGTCAACGGTTTTCGAGACCGTCCCGTTCGACCACTCCGGCACCCCTCCGCGGGACCGAAATATGCCGTGATGGATGATGTTCGGCAAGTGTGAGCCTGTTTACAGGCATTTACATCGGGAACCAAACAGCACATTGAATCACTAACAGTATGCAGGACTGGTACCAGGAAACTGGATTGATATATTTCTGGAAACATAGAAATCCTTAAGGAGAATACAATTGAATAACCCACTCGCAATCTTTGCCATGTTCGCATTGACACTGCTCATGGCCTCGTGTCTGCCGGAGGATCAGGTGCCCGGGGTAGGCCCGGAGTTCAACTCCGTACTGCTCGTAGACACCGGGGCAACATACGGTGAAATGCTGCCCGGAGAGCTTTCCGCCTTCACCCTCAGGTGGGAGTCCTCTGAAGGAGCTGAGTGGTACGATGTGAGGATATCTCCAAATCCCATTACCGATTCCAACTGGGACTACGCGCTTCGAATTGATTCCATCCCTGCTCAGGATACTACAGAGATGGTTGCCTTCGTGCAGGTACAGCCCGAGATCTTCGAGAATACCTGCATATCCTGCGGCCTATGCGTTGATGCCTGCCCCCAGGATGCAATGAGCCTGGTCGGAGGCAAAGCCGTAATAGATATGAGGAAATGCACGGCCTGCGGCGAATGTGTGAACGTCTGTCCGGTGAACGCCATCACGGACAGCAGGTTCGGCCAGGCCTACTACTTCGGGATCCGGGCCATGGGATCGGGTGATACAAGATCCGAGCTTGTGACAACATCCAGCAGTTACAGGCTGAGGTACATGAATTATGAGCCTTATTGCGGGGACTGTGCCTACGAATGCTACATTCTGCTTGATTCCTGCGGACCGGGATGTCCGGTCGACGCCATCTGGTACACGCCTGACGGCAGTACACCCGGCGTGGACTCGGGTCTTGTACACATCGATTATGATCTTTGCATCGACTGCGGCCAGTGTTTCATACAGTGTCACCAGTACGGACTCTGGTCCATAATGAAGGAGGTGGTTGAGGAATGAAAGCGCTGATCACTGCGGTACTTCTGCTTTCTGCTGCTGCGGCATTCGGGTCGCTTACATTTTCTCAGGATGCCGGAGGCAGCGTCATAGTATGGGAGCCCTTCGAGGGGAATTACGAGTCACTGGTACTCAGGGCAGCGGATACTGAATATGACGCCGAGGATCCTGACTGGGGTACGGTGGTGGCTACGGTGATACCCGACGAGGAAGGGATCCTGCCGACATCCGTCCAGCTTCCAGCAGCGTTCATAGTGGACCAGAGCAAGTGCATTGCTGACAACATCTGCGTGAACCAGTGTCCAACAGGGGCCATCTCAATAGACACAGACGGCAAGGCCGTGATCGATGCGAATTCCTGCATAGCCTGCGGAATATGCGCGGCAGTATGCCCGGTGAACGCGATATTCGCGCCAAATTCCAGCCTGTACTACGGGCTGTTCGGGGTAACCGAGGAGGGTATTGAGGAGTTCGTTCAGGGGTCTCTCCAATGACCCGAAAGGCTGCGGTAGTAACCGCCATACTCCTCATCCTCGCAGCGGCAGCTCTTGCCCAGACCATTATATACAGGGTCGACCGCTCGGTATGCACCGGCTGTGGAGACTGCTACTCCGTCTGCCCGGTGGATGCGGTGGAGATAATCGACGGCAAGTCGCACATAGACCCGGAGAAGTGCATCGGATGCGGGTTCTGTCAGGGGGTGTGCAGCTATGACGCGATACGCTAGGTACCTGGCGGCTCTGGTCGCCGGGATTTTCCTTTTTCTGGCCTGCGATGGTCCGTTGAGCACCACCCAGCTGATGGTCAATACCGAAGACTGCATCGGCTGCGGCGAGTGCGTGGAGGTTTGCCCTTACAACGCAGTCGAAATAATCAATGGAGACGCCGTTATCGATCCTTCCCTCTGCCATTTCTGCTACAGGTGCGTCGAGCAGTGCCCGGAAGGAGCGATATACTGATGAAATACCTGATACCACTCCTTCTGATGATCCCCATCACGGCCATGGCCGTAACTCTGGATGGCTGGATGAACGTGACCACGGGCGGCGACAGCCTCTCTCCTCAACTCGGCAGCCTTGATGTAGGAGGATTTCTCCAGGGAAACAGCTGGGACGTGCTCCTCCAGGAGAAGCATGTAAGCATGGATACTACCGGTGTGGTTGACAGAGTCCTGAACAGCTACAGCCGAACCGATCTTGACATCAGCATCCAGGCGGGTCCCGTCAGGATCAATCCCGATCTTGTATGGACCGTGGACATAGGTGACGACAAGCCTGAACTTGTCCTTCCCGTACAGGGCGGCATCGCCTGCAGGGAAGGTTTCATCAGGCCCGGTCTTGAACTGGAAGCCCAGGTAAACCAGAATCTGCGGTTCTTCGCCCGGGGACTGTACTGGAGCCGTGACATCATTCATGAAGACGGCAGCGACCTTGGCTGGACCGATACTCGTTTCAGCGGGGGAGCCACATGGGATACTCCATGGAATGCATCCCTTACGGTTGCGGGTCTCACTCATAATACCATGGCGGACTACATTGACTATGACAACACCTGGAACCGCTATGACGTAAGCGTCGCACTGCATCCCGGCTCTCTGCCAAGGAACATGTACGTCAGCGGCGACGTCACTTATTCAGTGTACGACGGGGTTGATTTCCTTGACCAGGAAATAGCGGACAGACTCACCTCCAGGGTGCGGCTGATGCAGATGGGCATACTGCCTTCCATCTCCGTGAATACCATCTTCGAGTCGGTAATGGACTTCGATGACGGGACAGTGCGGAGTGCCTGCACGGCCCTTGAATCAAGGCTGGTCTGGAGGTTCCTGAAGAACAGGGACGTCCCCTCCGCTGTTGTGTTCTCCGGCAGGCTTACCCGGTCATCCATAAGGACAGAGAGAGCGGGGGTGTTCTCAAGGATTAACATCTTCAGGGGCCTCTCGTTTCTTGCCGAGGCCGAGGCCAGGGTGACTCCCACCTCCGTGGCAGGTGCCGGCCCGGACAGGCAGAGGTACACCTTCGGTCCTGGCCTGGAGTACCAGTTCGGGAACAAGGCCCGCATCTGGGGTATTGTAGAACAGGAAAGGACGAACCTGACCCGGAACGAGAACTGGTGGCGCATAAGGTCCGGTCTGGAGTTCTACCCCGGGTCGGTCAGCTTCTGACAGGGCTGCAGCAACTGCCCGAAGACACACGGACAGCGAGAGGACACAGTATTGTTTGAGGGATTCGGCACAGGGCTGACCCTGGGTCTGGCCACGGGGACGGCGTGCCTGGCATCCTGCGGTCCGATCTATGCCTCCTACCTGATGGCGGAGAAACGCTCGGGTCTTCAGCCGCTCTGGGTGATACTGAAGCTGAATGCCGGCCGGTTCATTGCCTATGCGCTGTTCGGAGCCCTGGTGGGATTCCTCGGCGGAAGCATTCCCGTATCGGTCAGGATTCCCCTTGCGCTCTCGGGCTACATCCTCTTCTCCCTCTACCTTCTCCTGTCCGTCGTCCGGGTGCGGAAGACATGCACCGGCTGCAATACAGGGAAATTCCTCAAGATTACAAGAAGTTCGTTTCTCCTTGGTATCCTGACCGGGCTCTCCATCTGTCCGGCTTTCCTCATCGCCCTGACAAGGGCCTTCGACTCCAGCGGTCCCCTGAACGGAATGATGATGTTCAGCGGATTCTTCGTCGGAACCACAGTGTACATGCTGCCATTCGCCCTGTTCGGCCTCCTGACCATGAAGGACTGGATAACCAGGGCGGCCAGGGTCATAGCCGTGATAGTGGCTGTATACTTCATGGCCATA
>CAZXEF010000160.1:0-6725 GCA_964639605.1 uncultured bacterium
CGAACGAATACGCAGCCCAGTCCCTTCAGAACTTGGGACTCATCAGGCTTCAGCAGGATCGCACCGAAGAAGCGGAAGAGTACCTCCGGGAAGGCTGCCAGGCCCTGGAAGGGAACGAGTACTTCAGGACATACCTGCCGGACGCGGAGTACCACTTCATGACGGGCAATACCGAACAGGCCGCCAGTTTCGCAAGAAGAGCATACGCCAGGGCCGAGGCTGCCGGCAACAGGAAGACCATGAAGAGATCGAAAGAGATCCTCGAGGCGCTGAGCGCGAGCACCGCCGACTGAACCTTCCTCTCTGAATCCTGTGAGGACCTCGGAGAGGAAAAAGCTTCAGTCGAGAACGATGTCAATCAACTCCTAAGGACGAACACCCGATATCAGTATACCTCGTCGCCGCCTATATCGTAGGCCAGGCCAGACGGTCGTTCCTCGGAATCGAAGTCCAGGATAACGTCGACCAGTGTCTGCCCGGCATCCACTACTCCCGCCGCAGTCGAGGAAAGATGAAGATCTCCAGTGGCAGCGTTCTGGAACCAGGATGACTGGGCCGAGGTCACGTTGCTGGCCAGAGTGGCGGATCCTCCGTCCCTGGATGCGATGGCTCCGCTTGTCAGGTTGTTGATTATCTCCCCTCCGGAGGTTCCCGGGAATCGGTACTCTATGGAGTTCGCATAATCAACTGTATAGAGTGAATTGTTGTATACATCCACTCCCGAAGCGTTCTCGAGCCCTATACCAACATCCCTAGTAGTATGGACGAAATTGTTACGGATGATGCCTTCCCCGTGGCCGCTGCCGCCCAGCCCGAAGCCAATTCCCCTGTCGCAATCCGTTATCCGGTTGCGTTCGACAACGGTTCCCTCCGACTCGGACCAGAAGTGTATTGCATGCTCCGCAAGATCGGCTTCGGGACTGATGATCCCGTAGAAGTAACAGTCCCGGACCGTCCAGTCGCGGCACTGATGACCGTCCACTCCGCCGATGTAGTACTGGGGGCCTATCCCTGCGCTGTACTCGAAGCTGCAGTTCTCCACGATACCGTTGTTCGAGTGACTGCCGCCGTAGTCGGTCGAGACCTTCAGCATCTGCTCACCGGTATCAGTGAACACGACATTGTTGAAGTAGGGATAATCAGCATCATCCTCCCCATGGATCTGAACCGCATGCTGGCTGACAAACCCGATGGTCATGTCCTGTACAGCGAAATAATCTCCGTCTACGTTGAAGATATGTGTCGTCGCCCCTCCCACCATGCCCTGACCCCTGACTACGACTGCATCCCGATTCCCCGAATTCCCCCGGAAACCCACATTGATGCCGTCTATCCAGAGCATGCCATCCAGCTGATACGTGCCATCCTCCAGAAGTATCTCAACATTCCCATTTGTGTTGGCGTACGCAACCGCATCAAGCAGCTCGGGCACGTTGCTCACGATCATGGTGCTGTCGTAGTCCGGATGCTCCCACTCCCCGCCTCCCTGGCCGGGTCCCTCCCCGGAGCTGCCCATGACATCACAGCCGGCAAGAAGAACGGTGATGACCAGACTGAACAACGTTGATCTCATCCTGCCCCCCATCGTCACTTGAGACGGACTGCCACGACTGTCATGTCGTCCCGCTGTCGGCAGCCCTGAGCAAAACCTTCCGACGCCCGGAAAACATCGGCCACGACATCAGGAGCGGAGGCCTTACCGGAAGCATGAATGACATGTCTGAGCCGGTCCATTCCGAACTGCTCCCCTTCCGGGTTCTCGGCTTCTATTATCCCGTCGGTATAAAGAACCAGCAGATCTCCTGCCTGCATGAGAACCCGGCCCTGGCGGTACCTGGCAGAAGGGTCCGGACCAAGCACCAGCCCGCCCTCTCGAAGAAGGCTCAGCTTCCCGTTGCTCAGCAGAAGCGGCGGATTGTGGCCGGCGTTGCAGTAGGATACCGTCCCGTCCTGCTGGAATACCCCGTAGAACAGCGATATGAAATTACTCGAAAGCTCGGCATGGTGGATCACCCTGTTCAGCCGCTCCACACCAGGAACGACTCCGACCCCGCATTCTATCCCCATGCGCAGGCCGGTGACGGCATCCCGTGCCAGGAGGGCTGCAGGCAGCCCGTGGCCCGAAGCGTCTCCGATGGCAACGCCCAGCACACCCTCCGACAGACCCATGTAATCGAAGAAATCCCCGCCCACCACCTCTGCGGACCTGGACTCGCCATGTATCCGGTATACGGATGATTCAGGATCTGATTCGGGAAGCAGGCTCTCCTGGATGATGCGGGCCTCTTCTATGATATCTGCCAGCTTCCGCTCCTGGAGCTTGAGGTTTATCACGTGCCGCACCGCGGAGAGGGAGTAGAGGATGTCCTCCTCCCTGATATCCCCGTTAACGGAGAAAGCAAGTACATGCGTCGCTCCCGGACCCACCGAGATAGCGGCAAAGGTTGAATCGACTCCGATGGCCCATTCGAACTGCTCATCGTACCCTGGGGCTCCCCTGCCCATGATGAGAAGTCCCATATCCAGTGTCTTCACATGAGGCGGATAGTCACGGGGAACCTTGAAGCCAAGGGGCACAGGGCGTGTACCACCCGAGGTCCCGCACAGGAAGAAATCCTCTCCCTCGCGCCGGTAGAGGCGCCCCATCTCGAACCCCAGATCTCCGCGGAAATCCCGCACCAGGTTCTGCATCACCACTTCAAGAAGCCTGGTGCTGTCCTCGATCTGCTCGAACTGATCAAGCGCCCTTTCTATCTTGCCGTAGAGCGCCTTGAAGTCCGAAGAATTCATACTGTCGGATGACGCCATCATTGTTCCTCAGATCCCTGAGTCTTCCACCCTCATAGGTCAGGAAAGCTGATCCCCCCTCCCATGATCTATACTGTCGTCTCCCAAGCAGGCACTGTCCAACCCGGACCCGCTGCCGGAATACATCATACAGTTGCTTATTCACGCGGTCAACAAATATCCGGAACAGAAGAAGACTTATCTGAAGGCTATGATGAAGGCGTGGAACAGGCCGGTTTCCTCGTTGACGGGTGATGATCGGCAAAGGTATGGTTGGTTCGAGCAAGGTCAGGGGTTGACTGGTTTGCTTCCCTGAACTGGAGGTACTGAAGCCGAATGAGCCTGCAAGAGATCGACTGGGTTTCAACCCTCCAGCAGGACGTCGATGATCTCAGTGAAGCCTTCTCCACCAGCGCCAGCATCACTCCAGCCCTTCTTCCGGGGGAGCGCAGGGCCGTTGCCGTTCTTTTCCTGGATCTGGAGGGTTTCACGGCCATGTCAGAGCAGCTCGATCATGAGACCCTGCACAAGATAACCTCCAGTGTCATGAGCAGACTCTCCCGCATGGTGGAGTTCCACGGCGGCTATGTGGACAAATTCGAAGGCGACCGCATAATGGCCCTCTTCGGGGCCGAGAAAGCGCATGAGAACGACTGTGTTCGCGCTGTCTCCTGCGCGATAAGGATGATAGGCGCGGTACAGGAGTTCAGCGCGCTGTTGAGCAGCATGGGATTTGCGGTGGATTCGAGGTCGGGAGTCAGCTACGGCGATGTGACTGTGGCTCCCGATCCCTCGGGTCATATCACCGCCACCGGAGACATCGTGAACATAGCATCCCGTATGGAAGAGACGGCGGAGACCGGAACGGTTCAGGTCACCGGAGCTGTGAGAGACAATGCAGGAGAGCTTTTCCAATGGGAGGACCTTGGTCTGGTCCCGATCAGGGGCAAAAAGGAGAAGCTACATACTTACCGGCCCACGGGTCCCGGCAGAACGCAGATCGAGAGATGGGAACGCGCCAGGAAACTGTCATCCGTTCCTTTCGTAGGCCGAGGGAATGAGCTGAATGAGCTTACACAGCTTCTTCACAAGCAGTCGGGAAATATAACCGGGTACAACAGACGCGGTGGCGCGAAGCACCTCTTCGTGGGGATCAGGGGAGTTGCGGGTATAGGCAAGTCGCGGCTGATCCATGAGTTCCGGAGGAACCAGGACCTCTCAACTGATGGAGCGCTGGTGCTCAAGGCCGGCTGCGCCTCCTACGCCCAGCCTCCCCTGCTGCTGATCCTTTCACTGATCAGGAACTGGCTGGATCCCGGGTCCTGCCACCTCCCAGACGAGGAGGCCGTGACAGACAGGCTCAGGGCTCTTCTGTCAGAAATGGATACCGAGGGGAGAGCGATAAGGGAGGAGTCAATGGCAAACCTTGCCATGCTGCTTTCTTCCGGCAGCAGAGGACTTCCCTCCTCCTCTCCCGATATATCGGCGGACGAGGCAAGACTTCGTGTACTCTCCTCTCTGTCAGACCTTTTTCGGGTACTCTCAGACAGCTCAGAAAGGCTGATTCTGATACTGGATGACGTCCACTGGATAGATTCCGCCTCGCGGGAGTGTATCGAATTCCTGGCAAACAGCTGCGATACCAGGCTGCCCATTCTGTTCGTACTGATGTACAGGCCGGAGCCGGCCATCGGGTGCGATATCATCCATGACCTGCCGGCGGAGTACACCGCAGCGACGGAGATATCTCTGGATGAGATAGATCCCGAAAGCTCCCGGGAGCTCATACGGCATCTGCTCCAGCCGGATACGCCGGCTGCACCGGCAGAGGATGTGGTCGAGTTCCTTTTCAGGGCATCCGGGGGTAACGCATTCTTCATAGAGGAGCTGGTCCTGGGGCTTACGGAGAACGGGCTGCTCCGGCAGAACCCTTCAGGTGAATGGATGCTCATGGCCAGCCCTGAAACCATGGTCATCCCGCAGAGCGTCAAGGGCCTCATCAGGGCCAGGACTGACCAGCTGCCCGCAGACCCCAGGAGAATCCTTCAGGTAGCCTCCGTCCTGGGCGAGGAATTCAACTCGGAAGTCCTATTCCAGGTGGCCACGGACACCGGCCTCGATACGAACCCCGAAAGGTCCTTCGAAGAACTTCTGGCAAGAGGCTTCCTTCACGCAGACAATGAGAATCCGGCGCTGGTCAGGTTCGATCATGTTCTGGCAAGGGACGCCGTCTTCGAGACCATCCTGAAGCAGAATCGGAGATACCTCCATTCCCTGTGCGCCGATGTCCTGATCCAGCGGGAGGAGAACGATCCCAACCTTGCAGGCTCCATCACACGGCATCTGGCCGATGCAGGCGAGATAGAGAAGGCCATACCCTGGGGGATAAAGGCACAGGACCTTGCAGCAGCACGCTACGATGGTGATGCCGTCCTCTTCTGGGCGGAGAAGCTGGAGGAGTGGATCAGGGAGAGAATGGACACTCAGGATGACGCCAGACTGCTGGAAGACGTACTTAGCAAACGACAGATGGTAGAGGGCTACAGACTGGACACGGAACATCAGCGGAAAACACTGGACCGGATGAATGATCTCATAGAGCAATGGGATCTCAGGGATCTCAGGTCAGAATACCTGATGTCCATGGGAAGTATGTACAGACGCACATCCGATTTTCGTGAAGCCCTCGAGTACTTCAGAAAAGCCCTTGAACTCCTCAGGCAGTCCGGAGACAAACTCGGCATTGCCCGGGCAGCCAGCAGTTATGCCAAGTGTGAGAGCAATCTCGGGCTGCTCAAGGAATCAGAGGAAGACCAGAGGTTTGCCATCTCCATCTTCAGAGAGCTCGGAGACATCGAGAACATCGCCAGATCACTGTTCCGGCTGGCCGCCACACTTCTCCTCATGGGCCGCTACGATGAAGGTCTTCAAATACTGGACGAGGCTCTCTTGCACACCAGGGAATCAGGGAACAGGGCAATAGAGGGAAACGTATTCGGTCTCAGGGGAGTGCTGCAGCTTGAAAAAGGGCAGTATGAGGATGCTCTGGGGAGTCAGGAACGCGCACTGGCCATTACTCGCGAAGTGGGAGACAAGGCCGATGAGCTGTCCGCCCTCAACAGCATAGGCAATGTGCTCTACAGGATGGGACGCTACGATGAGTCACGGCAGTTCGGTCTGGACGGCCTGAAGGCAAGCAGAGAGTTCAGCAACCGCCGGGCCGAGGCGAACGTTCTGTGCGGCCTTGGGCTGGTTGAGCTGGCTACTGATCGGGATAAGGAAGCCCTTGGTTACTTCCGCCAATCGCTGAAGATACACGAAGAGATCGGCCGTAAATTCGCGCAGGGAGCCCTTCACTGGAACCTCAGCCTCACATCCTACAACCTGCTGAATTTCGAGGAAGGGCTGGAGCATGCCCGTGAAGCCATCAGGCTCTACAAAGAGGTTGGGAACAGAGTAAGAGCCGCATCCAAACTGGCTCTCCACCCTATAACCCTGATCGAGATGGGCAAAACCGAAGAAGCCATCGCCTGCCTCGAGGAGTGCGAAAGGGATTACAGCGATATCGACGACTTCAAGATCCGCATACAGCTCAGCTACTCCAGGGGGATTCTCGCTCTGGGCAATGAAGAGCTCGAAGAAGCAGAGCAGCACTTCAGAAAAGCACTGGAGACAGCCGTGGAACACGAATCGAACGAATACGCAGCCCAGTCCCTTCAGAACTTGGGACTCATCAGGCTTCAGCAGGATCGCACCGAAGAAGCGGAAGAGTACCTCCGGGAAGGCTGCCAGGCCCTGGAAGGGAACGAGTACTTCAGGACATACCTGCCGGACGCGGAGTACCACTTCATGACGGGCAATACCGAACAGGCCGCCAGTTTCGCAAGAAGAGCATACGCCAGGGCCGAGGCTGCCGGCAACAGGAAGACCATGAAGAG
>CAZXEF010000161.1:0-6692 GCA_964639605.1 uncultured bacterium
TCTATTACGGCCCTGGGCTCTCGGGAAAGACGACGAACCTCAGGAGGGTACGGGACTTGATAGCTCCGGAGCACAGGGGCAGACTGGTCACTCTGTGCACCAGAGGGGAAAGAACTGTCTTCTTCGACTTCCTTCCCATTAATTTTGCCTCAATAGGGAACGACAGGGTCAGGCTGCACCTGTATTCGGTGCCGGGGCAGGCCTATTACTCCCTCAGCAGGAAGGTCATACTCGACGGGGTCGACGGCATCATCTTCGTGGCCGACAGCCAGAGCGAGAGGATGGATGCCAATGTGGACAGCCTGGAAGACCTCGAGAACAACCTTGAATCCTACGGCCTCAAACTGTCCGATGTCCCATCTGTGTTGCAGTTCAACAAGCGCGACCTTCCTTCCATTGCCTCGGCCGAGCATATGGAAGAACTGCTGAACCGCTACCAGTGGCCTTCCATCGAATCTGTCGCCATCGGCGGAGGCGGACCCATCGAAACCCTGAAGATAATGTCGGTGATAATAGCGAAGCAGCACGCGGGACTCCTGTCCTGACTGGACGCCGCCAGGCATACTTCCTTCATGGAGAGACCTATTGATGTCCGTTAGAACAAGGAATCTCCTCACAGTTCTATCTCTGGCCGCCGCCCTCGCCGTCGGCTTCGCTTTCAGAAGCTGGTTCATCTCCACCGTAATGCCCCCTCCAGAGAGAATGCAGGCCGAGACCACACAGGCCTACAGGTACGCCAGGATGTTCTCGATCAGCGGGGAGATACCTCAGCTGGACACTCTGGTCATGCATCCCGTCGGCATGATGACTTCCCAGAACTCCGTGTTCGAGGAATATCTTGCAGGAGGCCTCCACAGGATTACAGGGGGTGACTTCGATGAATTCATAGGGACCTTCTGCCTCATGTTCCCTCTGCTGTCAGTGGTTTTCCTGTTCCTGTGGATGCTATCTGCGGGCTACGGGAGATGGACGGCACTTGCCGCAGCATCCCTCTACGGTTTCCTCCTGCCGGCAATACTTCGAGCGAGGGGTGAGTCACTGTACAGGGAGACAGTTGCTCTGCCCATGCTTATTGCCCTGGGCTGGCTCACCGAGAGGTCCCTTGGATCCGGTGAGCACAGCCGGGGAATAGCCTATCCGATAGCAGCCGGATTTATTCTACTGGGCTGCCTGGCAGCATGGAAGGTGACGGCTTTCATATCCTTCTTCCTTCTCCTGTACCTGCTCTGGAGGAACTGGAAAAGGGGGGATGTGCCCTTTGTTCTGAGGATATCGCTGGCAGCGGCGCAGATCGGAGGTTCGCTCCTCCTTCCGCACATGAGGCACGACACGGCTCTGATAAGCCCGGCAACGGTCATTGCAGTCTTCCTTCTGTTCCCGAGGCTGAAGTCAGTCTGGTTCCCGGTGTGTGTCACTCTCCTGGCTGCGGGATCGACCTTCGTCGGACAGGGGGCAACCGGACATGTGGCATCGGTCATCACAGCCAAGCTCAGGTTCCTGTTTTCCCACCCCGAGGACCCGTCCATGCTTTCGGACGATGCAAGGATATTCTGGGTGCCGGGGTACACCAGCCCTGCTCCGGCCCAGATACTGCTTCTGTTCGGCATACCTCTGCTGGCCGCCCTGCCAGGGCTTGTCCCTTTCTGGCGGGAAAAAAGGTCAATGCTGATCTTCTGGTTCCTTCCACTTTCCCTTGCAGGCTACCTCTTCTTCGACAGACTGCTGATCTTCCTTGCGGCGGCGTTGCTGCCTGTGATCGCACTCTCATTCAGGAGGAGATGGCTGATGCTCCCGGTCGCCTTCCTGCTCATCCTTCAGTCAGCGATTCCAGGGAAGATAGCATCCCTGATAGCTTCGAGCGGGCTGGAATTCCAGGATTCCTCGTCACTCCTCAACGACAGGGAGCTTGACTCCTTCCTGGCCTGGCTCCAGAACGAGACCTCTGAGGATGATGCCGTTCTGAGCTTCTGGCATATATCAGGCCTGGTTTCCGCATACGCGCAGCGCCCTGTGGTGACCCATACCTTCTTCGAGAACCAGGAGAACCGAAGGACGATAATGCGCTTCGCACGCACGATGTTCATGACCGAGGACAGTCTGGTTGCATTCATGCGGGAGATGGACTGCGATCTGCTGGTGTACCAGGCGGATTTCCTGTTGGACAGGGGCTTCAGCGGCCTGCTTTACCTGGCGGGTCTTCGGGAAGTGCCGGACAGCGCGGTGGCATGGCTTCTTCAGTACCACCCTGAAGACCTTGATTCGCTCGTGCCGCTCTACCAGGGCCCATCTCTGAGGGTTTTCGGCCTTGAAGGTCCCGGACCGGGGGACCTTCAAAGGAGCTTCCTTTTCCAGGAGAGGTACGCACACTGTTACAACGGATACGACGAGGCCAGGGCAGTGATAACTGATCCAAGGGGCTGGTCGGGCTACCTGGCGGACAGGGGCATCGAGATGAACGACCCCGATATGCTCTCGGGTGCGCTTCTGCTGGGCCTCGAGGGCGGAGGACCGGCGGATGTCACCGAGATGATGCTGAACGACCTGATCCAGTTGTATATTAGGGGAAGTTACGGTATTGACGACCTTGCCGAGGATGTGGACAGCTTTACCTGGTTCAACGGTCCCAATCCCGGGCTGCGTCTCCTCATGGCAAGGCTGTACGCGTCCCACGGTCGTCTGTCCAGGGCTGTTGACCAGTATAGAATGGTCCTCCAGGACGACCCGGGGAACGCCGAAGCTGCGTCCGAGATGCAGATGATAATCGAAGAGATGGGGATCCTGATGGAAGAGGCAGCGGAATGAACCTCGAGTTCGTTAAGATGAGCGGGGCCGGTAACGACTTCATAGTCCTTGACAATCTCCAGGGTTCGCTGGACCCTTTTCTCACCCGTGGGACGATAAGGACCCTATGCAGAAGGAGGATGTCCGTAGGCGCCGACGGTCTTATCGAGCTCCGGCGGGACCCGGAGCTTCCGTTCAGGATGAAGTACTACAACAGCGACGGTAAACCAGCGGAGATGTGCGGAAACGGCGGCCGATGCATAGCCGTTTTCGCCGCTACGGTTGGGCTTGTGGAGAGGGAGGTAGACTTCCATTTCAGGAGCGACGCCGGAATACACAGGGCCAGGGTGCTGGGAGATGGCGAGGCCAGGATATGGATGACGGAACCGGTGGTGCATTTCCTCGCAAGGGATCTGCAGACCGGACCCTTCGATGTGCGGGTCTCCTTCCTGGACACCGGCGTGCCCCATGCAGTGATAATCGCCGACGACCCGGAAACGCCTGATTTCATCACCACCGCACCGCTCTTGAGAAGGCATGAAGCATTCGGGACCGCAGGGGCAAATGTAGACTACCTATGGAGCGGCACCTCCATCATGCGCATCAGGACATGGGAGCGGGGAGTGGAGGGCGAGACACTGGCGTGCGGAACGGGTGCCGTGGCCTGCGCGCTATGCGCAAGGGACCTGCTCGGAGCAAGGCTTCCACTGGACCTGCGTGTGGAAAGCGGAAAGATCCTGACTGTAGGAATGGACGAAAAAGGCTGGTGGCTCCAGGGTGAGGCCAGGGAGGTCTATTCGGGTATTCTGAGAGGATTGCCCGCCGGGAGCTTGACGGAGGACCCATGAGTACCTATTCATTCGCAGATGACGGAGCGGGTATAACTCAGTTGGCAGAGTGTCAGCTTCCCAAGCTGAATGTCGCGGGTTCGATCCCCGTTACCCGCTCCATCGCCGTCTTCTTTCTGTTGCTGCTTTCCCCTGTACCGGTTACTGCTCAGAACCTTCCCGTTATCGATGACTTCTGGACGGAAGCCTCGGGTTCACACCTTGCCGCGGATTCCTTCACCGTAGGGTCGGTGAGCGAGCTGGCCCTGAAGAGCCAGATGGGGAACGGCAACCGAACAGCCCTGATCCATCTTATCCGTCTCCTTGTCACACAGGGTCGCATAAGTGAGGCTGAAGCATGGATCGAGGGCGGAGGAAGAGTGATACCGGTCACGAGGAGGGACCTGGGTATCGCCCTCTCGTGGTACGGCAGATTCGAGCTTTACGGTATCCTCGGCACAGGCCTCACCGTGCCCCCTGATCTGGAGGACGACGATTACGGACCCACTCTGGCGGCCATAGTCGGCATGGGCTGGATGGACTGCTCTTCGGACGGCTGGTTCCACCCTGACCTTCTGGTTGGGCGGTGGGACCTGGAACTACTTGCTGGTGTCTTCTTTCCTTATTCCATTGATTGGGACAGGGAATGGATAAGCATGGGCTCTCTTGACAGTCTCTTCGCTGAAGGCATAAGGCAGGGTGTCTCACGGTGACCTCGGAATCCGGCAGCGGCTGGAGCATCGTGAGGCATCTGAGGCTGGAGGTCCAGGAAAGGGCGCAGCAGATAACCGGCAGCTTTGCCCTGGTCCCTGCGCTGATAACCTGGTTCAGGTTCATTGCGGCCGGTCTTCTGATAATCGTGGTATATGGATCCGGAGACACCAGGATGATATTCTGGATCATACTTGCCGGAGCGATGTCCGATTACCTCGACGGCTGGGTAGCCAGAAGGATGAAGAGGAACACTTACCCCGGCAAGGTCATGGACTTCACCGCAGACAAACTGTTCATCTCGGTGGCCCTGATAATAGTGGCCTTCAACCTCGGGGGGCTGGACACATTCGTAGCCAGCGTTCTCACAGCGTACCATCTCCTCCTTCTTTTTTCACTGTCGGTCATCTCATGGAGCGTGCATGTTCCGGTAGTGACCATAACCACGGGAGAGCGACTGGCGATACTCTTCAGCTACCTTCTGCTGATAACGGCCACGGGCAGGATGGCCTTTCCGCAGAAGCAGATCTTCAGTTCCCTCTATACACCGCTGATGATAATCGCGCTTCTCTCGGCATTGACGGGCCTTCTCAGCTATATGAGACTGCTGAGGCGGATCCTTGCGAGAATCCTGGAGTAGACAATGCACTTTGGTCTGATTCTGCTGTCACTGATGATGTCCGACGGGACCCGGCTCGAAGCTGCCGGAGATTTCGTCGGAGCCGGAAGAGCCTACTACGAAGAGGGTGACCTGGCAGGTGAGGTGCGCATACTCACAAGGTACATCGAAGAATCTCTCTATTCGGGTAACAGCGTTCACGCCTTCGACCTTATTACACAGATGGAGAACCTCCCTCTCGAAATGGGCTGCATCGATTTCTGGTACGCCAGGCTTGCCTGGAGCTGCGGTCTGGCGGAGTATTCCTGTGCG
Source organism: uncultured bacterium (assembly GCA_964639605.1). Taxonomy (GTDB): domain Bacteria; phylum Fermentibacterota; class Fermentibacteria; order Fermentibacterales; family JCC-6; genus Aegiribacteria. The sequence continues at coordinate 5,251 of CAZXEF010000161.1, forward strand.
GCTCTGGACTCGGTGGATGGCAGCCCCTGGATAGAGATGAGGGCGGCAGGACTTGCATCCCTTTTCCGCGGGGACCCTGATGAAGCTGTGGAGCTGTTCGCCCGGTCCATGGAGCTTGCGGGTTCGGCAAGACAGAAGTACTACTCGGCACTGGACCTGAGCTTTGCTCTGGTTTCAGCCCGCCGGTACGATGAGGCCGAGGATATCGCAGTCCTGCTTTCCGGAGGGTTCCCCGGAGAAGGTCTGCCTCTGGCGGCGCTGGCCCTCAGCATGCAGGGCCAGGGAAGGTTCGGCCAGGCGATGGCCGTACTGGAATCGGTATACACCTCATCTCAGTACTCCTTCATATCCCGGGACTTTGCCAGATCTCTGATGGAGGATCTGGAATGACAGGTCCTCTGAGCAGGATTCTTGGGTGGATAGGATCGAAGAAAGGAACCGGCAGAGGCAGGAACAGGATGATGCACCTTCCCGCGGATATCAGGAGCCCGAGTGGACTGGTTCTATTTTCCGGACCCATGGAGTCCGACGTATGGCCCGCCCTCTATATGATCAATTCTCTTCAGACAGGTTTCCCCGACGTGGAGCTGGACGTCATATGCCCCAAGAGGGACAACGGGCTCTTCAGCATGCTCAGATGGAGGCCTCCGGTCCACTGCTACAGCGGCAAACCGGCCATCCCCGATACTCTGGACAGGGACAGGCTGAACGAGGACACTGTCTTCTACTACCCATACTCGAAGGTCATCGAATCCGACAGCGATCTGCTGGCCGGTATCTCCTGCGGGGTGCGGATAGCCCCCCTTGACCATCCATCACCACTTGTGAACCTCACCGTCAGAACTGAAAGCCCCTATTTCCCCGAGAAACTGGAACAGATGTGCCGGCTGCTGGGTCTGACATACGACAATGACTGGAGGCCTGCGGTCCAGACTCACGCAGAGAGGGCGGAGGAGCAAATAATGGCTCCGGTAACGGGCAGGATGCTGCCATACATAGTAACCACCTCCTCGGCCCTGGCCATACTGGAGAAGAGCAGGGCCGAGATACCCCTCAGAACGGTCTCCCTGGCGGGGAAGAACAGCGATCTATGCGACCTGGACAGGGAACTGAAGACAGCCATAGTGGCCGGAGCCTCGGCGGTGGCCACCGACAATGACGACCTTTGGGGTGATGCCTGTGCTTTCGATGTTCCCGTTGTGGGACTTGACAGGCTTGGTGATTTCATAAAATGGCATGGAGTGGAGGCTTCACGGCAGGAGAGTGATTTTGTTGAGGCCTGGGTAGCGCTGCTGAAGAGAGGGTGGTAGCATTTCCCTTATCGTCAGAACGCCGAACTGGCTGGGGGACCTTGTCATGGCCCTTCCAGCCCTGTCGATGCTTGCCGTTTGCTATCCGGATGTCCGCTTCTGGGCCCACCCCAGGGTAGCGGGTCTCCTTCC
>CAZXEF010000162.1:0-931 GCA_964639605.1 uncultured bacterium
CCTGTTCCCCTCCGAAACAGATACCTCCGGGTTTTTTGAACAAGAACCGGACGACACGTCGGAAGTCGCGCCATATGACGATTCATTTGAAGTGCCGATCGACGGGACCGAAGGGATGGTCCAGCCACTTCCTCCCGACGACGAGATCACAGAGGATGAAGGAACTGCGCCGAATACGACGGAGCAGGAATGACCGAACTGGAAAGGCCTATAAGGTCGGGGTATGTGGCGGTGATCGGGCTCTCCAATTCAGGGAAGTCCGCACTGGTCAACGCACTTACAGCAAGGAGCATATGCCCCTCCCACGAGCATTCGGGGATCACCAGGATACCAATGACAAGCATTCACATGACCGATGAGGTCCAGATTTGCATCATTGACACACCTCCCCTGGAGGAAGGCGAAGGCTGCTTCCCGATAGGTGACGTGGACGCCTTCTGCCTTGTTCTTAACTCCAACGAGCTGTCCGGGCAGCTGCAATCACCCCACGTGCTGGAGTTCATAGCCGAAAACAGGCACAAGCCCATCGTGATAGCCCCCGCCTTCATAGATCACTTTCCTGCAAACCTTCACGGAGCTCTGAAGAACCAGGTATCGATATCATTGATACATAATGATATAGTACCAGTATGCCCCCTATCCGGTCAGGGCATGACCACCCTGCTCGCCGCCATTTCAATGCTGGTGCCCAGGAGGGGCAGGCTGTTCCCGGAGGGGTGCATATCCCTCCATTCCGAGAGATTCCTGGTAAGCGAGCAGATAAGGTACAGCCTTTTCTGCGCATTGCCTCCTGATATTGCCTCCACCACTGCAGTCCAGATAGAGGAGTTCTCCATCCGGGACGACAAGCGGTACGTCCGGACCAATCTCTTCGTTGCCAGGCACTCCAGCAAGGGTGTGGTCATCGGCAAGAAGGGTTCCATGCTTCAGC
>CAZXEF010000162.1:941-6617 GCA_964639605.1 uncultured bacterium
AAAAAAACGGACAACAACCAGAACTACACTAACAATAACAAACTTTCCATACACTACACAAATCCTATCTTCAGTTGCAAGAAGGGTTCCATGCTTCAGCACATCGCCAGACTGGCCTCGGATAGTGCTTCCAGGATCATAGAGAGACCACTCAACCTCGACCTGTGGGTCAAGGTGAGAGAAGCCTGGCCGGAAAATCACAACGACCTTGTCGAATTCGGGTACATCTGTTGAGGGACACTTCATCCCATGATTCTTTCGCTTTCCGCGGTCCCAGCTGCAGAATAGAGCTGGATTCATTCGAAGGTCCACTGGACCTGCTGCTATACCTGATAAGACGCGACGAGATTGACATCTACGACATTCCAGTGGCCCATGTGGCCGACCAGTACTGCCGTTACATAAGACGTGCCCAGGAACTCGACCTTGATGTGGCCAGCGAATACCTGGTCATGGCCGCCACCCTTACAAGGATGAAAAGCAGGGCCCTGCTGCCCAGGCACAGTGACGGCGAAGACGAACCGGATCCAGGAGCTGAGCTGAGGAGACAGCTTATCCTGTACAGAACGTTCAGGGAGATAGCCGAGGAGCTTCAGCGTAGCGAGGAAACCTGGGCGGACATTTACGCCTCCCCGGGAGAGAGGGAGAGATGGTCCTGTGACAGCACCCAGGTGGAACCGGGACAGGCATCACTACTCGACCTCCTGAAGGCCCTCGCAAGCCTGTCGGAGGAAGAGGCTACGGTACTCCCCCAGAGGATCCAGAGAACCCTGCTGACCATCAGTGAATGCATAAACAGTCTGGAGAGAAAGATCCCACCGGGGAGTCCCGTGAGCTTCGGGACGGTTCTCGGACCTGAAGCCACCGCCACCAGGATCGTATCGTATTTCGTAACCGTGCTGGAACTGGTAAGGAGAGGATGGATATTGTTCCAACAGCCTTATCCTTTCTCCGAGATCCAGCTCCAGCGTACTGAGAGGTGGAGTGTTGATCCTTGACAGACTGGCCAGGGAAGTGGAGGCACTCATCTTCGCCTCCGACGAGCCCCTGAGCATATCTCAGCTTTGTGAATACACGGGCAGCGGCGAAGATTCGATTCATCAGGCACTGGACCGCATCAACAGGGCGTTCCGGGAGCAGCACCACGCCCTGGGCATGATCGAGGTGGCCGGAGGCTTCAGGATAGCAACGGAGAGCGAGTTCGGAGATGTGGTCTCCCAGCTCTTCGAGGGAAGGAAACCGGGTAAGCTGTCCAGAGCCGCCCTGGAGACCCTGGCGGTGGTGGCCTACAGTCAGCCGTGCACAAGGATGTCCGTGGAGTCCATAAGGGGAGTGAACTGCGACAGCGCCATAAGGACCCTGCTGGAGAGGGAGATGGTAAGGATCTCGGGAAGGATGGAGACACCAGGAAGACCTCTTCTGTATTCCACCACCGGCGCTTTCCTGGAGTACTTCGGACTGAGCAACCTGGACCATCTGCCCAGGTACGAGGAAATCGAAGAGCTGCTCTCCCTGAGTTCCTCCGAGATGGAGGAAAGGGACCTGTTTGAAAGACCGGAAGATAACTGAAGGCTGCAGGCTGAACCGTTACCTTGCCAGGGCCGGGATAGCCTCAAGGAGGAAGAGCGACCTCCTTATCGCCCGTGGCATGGTCCAGGTAAACGGCAGGACCGTCACCGTTCCCGGCTACAGGGTTCAAAGGGGTGACAGGGTCACGTGCCACGGGAGCACCGTGAAGGAACAGCCGCTCAGGACCGCGGTCCTCAACAAACCCCACGGGTACGAGACCACTCTCGCCGATCAGGATGGGAGAACCATAGCAGGCCTTATGAAAGGGCTTCCCCCCGGAACTGTTCCCATAGGCAGGCTGGATATAAATACCGGCGGAATCCTGCTTCTCAGCAACGACGGTGAACTCGTCAACCGCCTTACACACCCGTCATGGGAGGTGGAGCGCGAGTACCGGGTATTCCTTTCCCGGCCCCCTGACGAACAGCAGCTCAACCGTCTTCGTAAAGGAGCCGTCATAGGACCCGGCGAATTTTCCAGGCCCACATCGGTCAGGTGTACCGGAGTCAGGTCGCTGAACCTGGTGCTCCATACCGGCAGGAACCGTGAGGTCCGAAGGCTCTGCGAAGCTTGCGGGATCGATCTGGACGGTCTGGAACGGGTAAGGTACGGTTCCGTCACGATAAAGGGAGTCAAGAGGGGGGAATACCGCCTGCTCACACCGGAGGAACTGAGCGAGCTGAGGAAAGCGGTGGGTCTTTCCGCGGACAACTCTTGACGCAAAATGTATTTATTCAGATATTTGCAGCCACGTTGAACGAAAGGGTGTGACCTTGCCTGACTAGAGTTATTGCCATAGACGGACCCGCCGCTTCCGGAAAAAGCACTACTGCTCGACTGGTTGCGGAGACACTCGGGTTCTCCTACCTTGATACCGGAGCCATGTACAGGGCTTCGGCTTTACTCGCATTAAGAAGCGCAGTCGGCCTTGATGACCACGAGAAGGTGGCTTCCGTGATCAGGAGCCATTCCATAGACATCAGGGACGGAGTCGTCTTCATCGATGAAGAAGATGTATCATCTTTTATCAGAACTACTTCCATAAGCGATGCAGCCAGTGTGATCTCGTCCGGAACCCCGGTCCGCCGTGAGATGGTGACCCTTCAGAGGGCATTCGCTGACAGGCATGACACCGTGGCAGAGGGCAGGGATATGGGAACAGTGGTTTTTCCGGGAGCCGACCTGAAGGTCTATGTCATTGCCGATGTTGCAATTCGAGTGACCAGGAGATGGCGGGAACTAAGGAGCAGGGGAGAGGCCCCGGACTTCGACTTGCTGCTAAGGTCACAGCTGACAAGGGACCGGCGCGACAGGAACAGGTCCGACAGCCCTCTCAGGATAGCTCCCGGGGCGGTCATACTGGATTCCACACTGATGAGCGTAGGGGAACAGGCGGATGAGGTCCTGCGTATTTTCAGGGAGCGTGCTGTATGATGCCGACGAAGGACCCGGTTCGCGCTCGGATCCAGTATTACGGCGGGAAGCTCGGAGGACTTCTCTTCGGACTCAGGGTGAGCGGCAGCTCAAGGGTCCCGAGGAGCGGCGGCGTGATAATAGCGTGCAACCACATTTCCGAGCTGGACCCGCCTGTCCTGGGATGCGCCGTACCGAGGACGGTAGCCTTCATGGCGAAGGTCGAACTGTTCAGGATGAAGTTCACCGACTTCTTCCTGAGGAAGCTCAATGCCTTCCCCGTGAACAGGTCGGCGGTGGACACAGGCGCCATCAGGAACACTATTTCATTGCTCAGGCAGGGAGAAGCGGTGGTGATCTTCCCCGAGGGAACCCGCAGCCATGACGGCAGAATGCTTCCTGTGAAGGCTGGCATAAGCCTGATCGCCATCTCATCAGGTGTGCCCGTTCTTCCGGCGTTCATCTGGGGCACCGATCACGCAAGGGGCGCACTCATGAGGACACGGGCACCCTTCAGCGTGGCTTTCGGAAGGGTGATCTCCGGCGCCAGGATCAGGGAAATAAGGAACAGGAATGGTAATAGAGCGGTGGCCGAAAACATAATGTCGGCAATCGCAAGAACTGGTCATGAATCAGGTTTGTATAATGAGTGAAATGGACGGCAGTAAAATCGGAAAGGAAGAAAGTGTCTGAAAAGGAAGAACTTATAGTAGGGCTGACCGCGGAGGAGATAGAGGCCATAGAAGGCCAGGATTACTCCCGGAAGCAGAGAGAGGAACTGGAAGCCCAGTACCTGGACAATATCGGGTCGCACCAGATAAAGCCCGGCACTATCGTTACCGGGAAGATCCTGAGGAAAGTGGGCAACGAGGTAATCGTCGACATCAACTACAAGAGCGAGGGAATCATCCCGATCAGCGAGTTCGGTAAGGATGAGGAGATAGTGCCCGGAGACTCTGTGGATGTTCTCATAGAGACCCTGGAGGACCAGGACGGAAGGGTATCCGTTTCCAAGGAGAAAGCCCACTTCCACATGGTCTGGAAGGACATCAAGGACGCCTACGATACGGGTTCGGAGATCAAGGGAACCATCGTACGCAGGATCAAGGGCGGTCTGAAAGTACGGATAATGGGAGTGGAAGCCTTCCTTCCCGGCTCACAGGTGGCGCTTCGTCAGGTGCCCAACCTCGAGCAGTTCATCAACAGAGAGTACGATTTCCGCGTCATAAAACTGAACAAGAGGCGCCGCAACATAGTCGTCAGCAGGAGGCAGGTCCTTGAGGAAGCCAGGGCGGAACAGAAGGAAGCCCTTATCAAGGAGCTGGAGGAGGAACAGGTTCGCACTGGTATCGTCAAGAATATCACCGATTTCGGTGTGTTCGTGGACCTTGGCGGGATAGACGGTCTCCTTCACATAACCGATATGAGCTGGGGCCGGGTGCGCCATCCTTCCCACATGTTCTCCATAGGTGACGAGATAGAGGTGAAGATCCTCAAGTTCGACAGGGAACGTGAGCGCATCTCACTGGGATACAAGCAGCTGCAGCCCTTCCCCTGGGACGGCGTCGCCGAGAGGTATCCGGTGGATTCCATCGCTACCGGGAAAGTGGCCAGTATCACCGATTATGGCGCATTCGTGGAACTGGAACCCGGAGTCGAGGGTCTGGTACACATATCCGAGATGTCCTGGACCAAGCATATCCGTCATCCGTCAAGGGTGCTCACGGTGGGTGACGAGATAGAGGTGATGATCCTCAATGTGGACGAGGAGGAGAAGAAGATCTCCCTGGGCCTGAAGCAGACTCTGGACAACCCCTGGGATTCCATCGAGGAAAGGTATCCCGTGGGTACCGAGATCGAGGGCAAGATCAGGAACCTCACAGCCTTCGGCGCCTTTGTGGAGATCGAGGAGGGCATAGACGGACTGGTCCACATAAGTGACATGAGCTGGACCCGGCGCATCAATCACCCCTCGGACCTCCTGAAGAAGGGTGACACCCTCAAGGTCGTGGTACTGAACATAGATGTGGAGAACAACCGCATCTCCCTCGGGCTCAAGCAGACCCAGGAGAATCCGTGGGATACCATGGAAGAGCGCTATCCTGTGGGCAAGGACGCCCAGGGCGAGGTGGTCCAGCTTCTTGACCGCGGTGTCGTGGTTCGACTAGATGACTTCATCGAAGGGTTCGTTCCCCAGAGCCAGCTGGGCTGGGAAGAGCTGGAAGACCCGGCTGAGGTCATTAGGGTCGGGGACGAGCTTCCCCTCAGAGTCATAGAGCTGGAGCCCTCCAGCAGGCGTATAGTCCTCAGTGTAAGGAGCTACTTCAACGGAAGACCCATGGAGGAACTCCAGGCTTTCAGGGAGAGCCTCGAGGGCCGCGAGAAGGAACCCGAGAAGGAGCCGGAACTGCGGGTTTCGGAGGATTATCCCGAAGGAATCCCCACAGACACTGATTGGATGGGTTCTTCGGAAACCTCAGAGAACATGGATGAGACATCCGCTTCAGAGGATTCAGAAGAGGTGGATGAGAAGACATCCGCTCCTGAGGATTCAGAAGACGAGGATGAGAAGACATCCGTTCCCGAGGATTCAGAAGAGATGGATGAAACACCCGCTTCCGAGGCCTCGGAAGAGATGGATGAGGAGATATCAACTCCTGAGGATTCAGAAGACGAGAACAAGGGTAAGGGCAA
>CAZXEF010000163.1:0-6594 GCA_964639605.1 uncultured bacterium
CACTAACTTGTTTATTAAAGTTGTTACAGGAATGAACTGGTATCGCCATACGATTTCCGACAGCTATGTGTATGCCAGGCGAAAATCGTATGGCGATCCCAGTTCAATCCTGAACCATCTGTATTCTCCCAGAAAGTGAAGAACGGACCGGTTGCCGTAAGGAGATCAAGGTCGCCATCCTCATCCAGGTCTACAACCTCGGAGCCCTTATTAGGTATCCAGGGCATGTCGAACAGCTCATGCATCTCCCACTGAGTGCCGAGACCATCAAGGTTCTCGAAGAGTGCAAATTTCCATTGATCCATGTCGTCACAGATCAAGTCGGTATCTCCATCTCCGTCGAAATCACCTGGGGCAATATCTCCATATGAACCAAAACTATCCGAAACAGTATAGCAATCAAATGAAACAACGGCTGTACCGAGTTCCACCGATCCCGGCAGACTGGTTTCAACTCCTGAACAGGTACTGAAGGTACTCAGCCACTGAAGAACCGGTACGGATTCACCGGGGCCACCGGACCAGTCGCTCTGGGACTCGATTCCAGAATACAATGTTTGAGTTAAAGCTAATATAACTATAATAATATCATATTTTATCATTATTTATCTTTTCTTGTCCCCTGGATTATGATGGTTATGACTGTTCAGCATTAAAATATAGAATCGGTATCGAGAGAGGTCAATGCAATACTGTCAGAGCTGTTTATTTGATGCTCAATTATCGATGCCAGGAAGATCGTCAAGCCTTCTCCCGATCACAATGAGATTGACCTTGCCCCGAGAACTGGACCACCCGGCGTGATGGTAAAATCCTGAAGAAGCCGTTTCGATCAGCTCCTATCAATCTCCCAAAAGTGATCGTAGAAATGATACTGTACAGCAATGTCCTCTTCTTGACAGAGTAGACTATGAGCTTATACTGAAATAATCGGGGTAAGGAAATCAATTCTCATAAGGTTGAAATCATGAAAACATCATTTGTAGATAGGATTGATGAACAGAGCCATCTGGTCAGAGCATTGAAATATGATGGTAATGAGAATCCGGTGCTTGTCTTCACAGGTATTGGCGGAATGGGAAAAACTGCCTTGCGGATCGCTTTTGAGGAACAGGTTCTCCTGCCGAACAAGGTGCCCTATGCAACTGTGGATTACGATATTGATACCAACCTGAAACCGATCGAGTCGACCCTGAGGGCAATGCGCCGGCAATTGGGCAGGCATGGGGTGAGAACACCTGTCTTTGATTACTTGTATTCACGCTATTTTGAACTGAGCATGGGTGTTAAGATCTCCTCAAAGAACTGTCCCCTTGAACTCGAGAGTGTAGTCTCGATACTGGAGGGAATACCCGCTGTCGGCAGTGTTGCACAGGTCATCCACGGCCTGAGCCAGTTAGGCCTGAGTATCAAGGACCGTTTGCGGCATAAGGAGTGGTTGTATCGTCTCCGTGAGCTGGAACCGCGTGAGGTACTTGATCTCTTGCCCGAGGCGATGGCTGGAGACCTGGAAGAGGCGGTATCAATCCAGACGCCGAAGGCCCTGAAATCTTCAGGAAGCCGCATAGTGCTGTTCCTGGATGCCTATGAGCGCCTTGCCGAAGCACAGCTGGACGACACCCTTCATAGAAAACTTCTCTTTCTGACCCCGCACCTGCTTAGGGTTGTCTTGACGCGAGATCCACTTCCCTGGGAGCGCAGATTCCCCAATGAGTGGCGCGGCGGGATAAAGCACTTTCCCTCTCTGGAGGCTCTTTCCAACGAAGATACAAGAACGCTGCTGCAGGAGAAGAACGTAGAGGATCCTGACCTGCAGGATCACCTGTTCCAATTGACCAGCGGGTATCCTTTTCATCTGGAACTGTGTGCTGATATCTGCAGGGAGATTGACGAAGCCACCGGCAGGAAGCCAGTGATTGATGATTTTCAGGGGACAGCCCAGGCAGAGGATCTTACCGAGGGACTGGTGAATCGCCTGCTTCGTCAGCTGAAGGATGATGAAAGGGATCTGATGGGGCTGGCTTGCTTTCCGCGCTGGGTATCGGAGGAGGTCCTGGAGGAGCTTTCATCCGTTCCGGAAAGTGTATCCCGTATCTACAGGAAATTCATGCAGCTTTCCATGTTCTCTCCCCATCCGGAAATACCCGAAGCCTCCATCCTGCGGCAGGAGGTGCGTGATTGTCTGCTTTCCCGGCACCGTAAAAAGAAGTGGTTCAGGCAACGGCATGGGAAACTGTCGGAATATCATAGGGAGTGCTGGGAACAGACTCAATCATTCCATCATCTGCAGGAGACCGTATATCATGGGTTCTATGGAGACCCTGAGCTGGCCATGGAGATATTCAAGGACAATTTCTGGAAACTCCTGGAAAAATGTCGTTTTGCCGAAGCTGAGGGTTTACTGGAGTCAGTTCCTCAGGAGACACTGGATGAAAAGGCAAGAAGAGAAGTGGACTATGCCCGTGCCCGCCTTCTCGCGACGCAGTCCAGCTCACAACAGAGCCTGATTACCGCAAATGAGATTTTCGAGACACTTGTTGCCACCGAGACAGATGAAGACTCCCTTGGTCAGTACCTTTATTCCTTTGGTGAGCACCAGTGTGTCCAGGGTGAGTACGCCAAGGCACTGGAGTATGGCCAGAGGGCTCTCGCCATCCGCCAGAAGGTATACGGAGAGGAACATCCCTACGTTGCCGACTCCTATCACAGTATAGGGGATGCCTACGATGAGCAGGGTGAATACGCAAAGGCAATGGAACACTTTGAAAAGGCTCTCGCTATCCGCTTGAAGGTCCACGGAGAGGAACATCCTGATGTCGCTGCCTCCTTAAACGACATGTGTATCATCAACAGAGAACTGGGTCAGTATGGACAAGCACTGGAGTACGGTCAGAAGAGCCTCTCCATCCGCCAGAAGATCTTCGGGAATGAAGATCGCACTGTAGCCATCTCCTGCGCCAATATAGGAAGTGTCCATTATTACAAGCATGAATATGCAGAGGCTTTGGACTATTATCAGCAAAGCCTTGCCATCATGTTAAGGGTTTTCGGAGAAGAGCACCCGAAAGTCGCTATTCTGCATAACAACATTGGAAGTTTCTATCAGGTCCAGGGTGAATACGAGAAGGCACTGGAACACTGCCGGAGAGCTCTTGCCATCGATGTGAATGTCTACGGAGAGGAACACCCCTATATCGCCGACTCATACCACAACATCGGGACCACCCATTACAGACAGGATGAATTTGAAAAGGCTCTGGAATATTATCGGAAGAGCCTCGCCATTCGTCTGAAGATCTCCGGAGAGGAACATCCGCGTGTAGCCAACTCCTACCACAACATCGGGATCATTCGCCGTAAGCAGGGAGAATTTTCAGAAGCGCTGGAGTATTTTCAGAAGAGCCTCGACATCTGGCTGAAGATCTACGGAGAAGATCATCCGGAACTGGCTGGGTCCTACTATGAGATTGCATACACGCTCTTTGCGCTTGATAGAGAAGAGGAAGCTTTACAGAGATTAAGGCAGAGCATAGATGGGTACTGCAAGTTCAGTCAATGGGAATATGCGGTGGAACTTCTTGATGAGCTTTCGCAATGGCTTGAAGAGCGGGGGAAAAGCAATGAAGCGCAGGAAGTACGTGCGGAAGCCGGAAGGATCCGCGAAGAGCGCGCCCAGGTGGAAGAATCAGACGAAGAGGAATGAACGCAGTATTCAAGCGAAGTGTTCCATGAGATCCGCCGGGTTCATTTGAATACTCTCTATTCAGCGGCCGGATGATCGCGTCTGTGATGTTGCTCCGATAAATACATCTCTATGTATCTGATCCGACATCTTTCAACGCTGTGCAGGCAGGTATTGACAATAAATAAACAACATGGTAATAAATTAATGGAGATGGCACTATCTTGAGGAGGGGAGTCATTCTTTCATGTTTTCCAGGTTCCTGGAAGCTTCAATTCCCTTCGTTCAGCAGGCACAAAGAACTGATCGGAGGTAGGGAGGTTTCGTACATCAGAAGTATGGTTCAAGTGGACATTCATACTATTGCCATGTGTATCCGCCTGCCGTTTGCGTTGCGATGCGATCAACTCGAAAACCTGGCAACCAGTAAAAGCCTGGCTATAGCTCTCTGAATTAGGAGGAAGGATGAGAACACATAAGACAATATGGAAGAGCGGAGGAATCCAGATCGCTGCTCTGGTCATGTTCGTGCTCATCGTGCAGCTCTTCGTCTGGTTAACCAAGGCCTCACCGGCACGGGGGGAACTCTTATTCTGGGGAATCGTCTTCTCGATCGTCCCTGCTCTGTTATGGCTGTCTTTCTTCTATCAACGCGATAGGCTGGAGCCGGAACCGAAGCATTACGTATTCGGTGTATTCATTCTGGGTGCTTTCCTGGCCTATTCAATCGGTATCCCCCTTGTCAAACATGTTTTCAAGGTGAGTGAATGGCTCTATCTTACACCCTGGGGTTACCTGCTTGGATCGATCCTGGTTGTTGGAATGATCCATCAATCCATCGTTTATGCAGCTGTTCGCTACTCAGTGTATCCCACCGATGAATTCGATGAGAGGATCGACGGCATAGTATATGGCACAGCGGCCGGACTGGGGATCGCCACGATGCTCAATATCTCCTATGTCATCGAGTTGGGTGGCGCACTGCTCGTGATAGCTGCGATCTACTGCGTGATCAATGCGTTGGCGTATGCGAGTTTTGGTGGCATTATGGGCTATTTCTTCTCAATGGCCAAGTTCGGGAAACGCACTGGTCAGGGACAGTTCATCTGGGGTATCGCCATTGCTGCCGTTCTGAACGGACTGTTCTTCTGGCTTCAAAGGCTTCTGGTGTTTCAGAGCGCACGGTACGAACCCTGGTACGGCCTTATTGCCGGGATCGTTGTCGTCGTTGTCATCTACGGAATACTTGAAGCATTGATGCGGAGTTCTGTTGCTCTCGAAGCAGCAGGGAAGAAATCCTCAGCCAATCAAGGGGGGGAATAATGGCCTCCAAATTGAAATCATGGGACCTGCTCGTCATAGTATTCATCCTTGTATGCCTGATAGCTGGCTGGCTTATGAAAGAGGGAATAGTAGCCAGGACCGTAACCTTCACCGATACGAATGCGAATATCTCCCTGGAGTATCCGGCAAGCTGGCTTCCTAAGCCTGACGCCAACTCGATATTGTATGTGTTCGATCCTCAATCCCCATCCTTCTTCAATGACAGAATAGCGCTCACGGTCACAAGGTTGTTCGCATCGGAAGGAATGGAAGATTTCATAGAAAACCTTCAATCGCAGCGGGAGAGCAGCTATCCCCTCTATCATGTCATCTCCAGCAGTCCCTGTGAAATCGATTCACTTGAGACCACCAGACTTGATTACGTCTACGCAACATTGCTTCCAGGAATGGAAGTCCCGAATATCGTGAGGGCGATTGACGTTGCTTTCCTTAAAGGTGACCTTGTATATGTCCTTACATTATCGGCCGATGAGAACGAATTCGATGAGAATCTCCCGGAATTCGATTCAATCATTGGCAGTATAAGTAGTAATTAGGAGGTCGCTATGAAATCGTTAAGCAAATTCGCTTTCATGTTCATTCTGTTCTGCACGATTATCAATAGCGAATCAGCGGCTCAGCTGCAGAGCGGAACGAGAGACCGGATATTTCATTCCACGGTACTGGTCAATGTTGCCATTGAATTACCCTGGGAAACGTCTAAAGGCGTTATTGATACTGTATTCTTCTGGTCCGGGTCGGGGAATGTAATAAGTCCGACTGGATGGATACTCACAAACGCACATGTGGCATTCTTCGATCCTACATTTGGTGATTTGTCTCTGGCTGAATACTATCCATTTGATTTTTACAATCCAAGTGATATTGTAATTTCTTATACGGCGGATCCTGAATTAGCACCGCAGCCGCTCTATTATGCGACTGTTGTTGCTGGAGACTATCGTTATCACAACCCGGATATCGCCCTGCTCAAGTGTAACTGGCGCCTGGACGGTTCGGTGATTCCCATTGATGAGGAGCTATTTCCGGAATATCACCGTATTGGGGATTCCGACGACCTTGAGCATGGCGATGAGCTGTATTGCATAGGCTATCCGGATTATGCTGCAGGTACAATCAGCTACACGAGCGGCGAAGTAACCAACATACTGGCTGATGTTGACAGATTCGGCGAGACAGAAAGATACTTTATCGGGACTGACGCGAACATATCAGGTGGCAACAGCGGGGGAGCTGCTGTGAATCAGGATGGCAGGCTCATAGGGCTTCCCACAAGGGGTTTGTCCGGATCAGGAGGTATAAGATACTACATTGTGCCTATCAACCTGGCCAAATGGATGTTAGGGACATGGGTCGAAGAAACGGACTTGGGGGCACCTGTCATCGGTAGAATCGTCAGCGAGCAGACCGGAGAGGGTATCATCGGCGCTGATGTGTATATCCTGTACCCGGGAGTGAGTGTCGACGATTTCGTCGCGCTGTGGCAGAGTGACCCGCTGACCGAAGATGATATAGCGATACTCAACTATAACATTTTCGCTTCCTGTAAGAGTGGAATCGATGGCAGA
>CAZXEF010000164.1:0-6543 GCA_964639605.1 uncultured bacterium
CGGCCCGACATGGACAGGGGAAAGTGATTCAAGGAACTCGGAATGACTGGATGCGTAATCCTCCAGTTCCCTCCTTATGTCGCGGAGAGCTTCACACGCCCTGAGTGAAAGATCGTACTCGGCCGCTATCTCGATATCGCTCTCGTGCCTTACTATCCTGAACCTGCACAGCTTCCCCAGGGAGACCCAGGTCCTGTAGAACCTCTGAGTATACATTTACACCTCCGTAGCACTTTGATTTTCCACCGTTTCATGGGTACGAAAAAGGCCCCGCAGAAGGGACTGCGGGGCTTACGAAGGTGTGGGAGGAGGATTACCCGGCAGCGCCCTCGCGGGGCAGGGGCATTATCATATGGACATGTCCTGTGAGTACGGCCTTCATGGATCCTCCTGGTGTAAGGGCGGAATATCTGGACAGTAATCGATGCTGTCAATCCCGAATTCGGTACGGGTTCAGTATGGATTAGCCGTTACAGTATTTATACAATAATACTGCTGTATGGTGCTTTGACTGAAATTCATTCAAATAATAAATAGATTTCCAGACATTCGATTGCCGGACAACAAATTACTTTACTCCTATCTGAGAACCGCGTATAATCATTCTGAATTGTATAGACAGTAACCGGAACAGAGGAGAAACATGAAATACTCCGCAATTCTTATTCTGCTCTCAGCAATCGCGCAGGCGGAATGGGTGGATTTCGGTACGACCGACGCCAACCACGCCGTTCTGGAAGTTGTTGAATGCACATCCTCCGGGTTCGTTGTCGAAATAACCCTGCCGGGTTTTTCCAACAGCCCCTTTACCGAGAACGGGATCGGTTTCAACGCCATCGGCGTTCCCGCCCTTACGCCGTACGCCGAGGCCGAGGGAGCTCCCATGCTTCCCAAAGCTTCATTCCTGGCGGCGGTTCCTGATGATCCCGATATCTCCATTTTCCTGGAACCCCTCTCAGAACCCGTCACATTCCCGGGGATCATTCCTTCCCCCATGCAGCCTATTCCCCAGGACAACTCCTACGCTCCGGTCCCCTTCACGTACCTGTCCGAGGCTTACAGCCAGGGCGAGTACCCTTCCGAAACTGCCGTCTACGAGGAGATGGGAACCATACGCGGAGTGAATGTCGGAAGGTTCAATATCGTTCCTTTCCATTGGGATGCCCGGACCGGGCTGCTCACGGTCACCCCGAAGATACGGGTGACTGTGGACCTTGGAAGCAGTGTTACAATGGATCCCAGGCTTCTCAGCAGGTTCTTCGTCAACACTTACAGTACCCTGGTGAACGAAGAGGTCCTCGGCGAGCCCGAAAGGACCGTCAGCTTCGCTTCCAGCGAACCGGTCCGTGCAACGAACATCAGGCAGGCAAGGGACATCACGGCGGCGGACCTACTGATACTGGCCGGTGACGACTTCGTAGACACCATGATGGACACATTCATACAGACCAAGATGGACCAGGGCTACCTCACCGCCATAGTGGCCGCCGGGAGCTGGAACCAGACCCAGATCAAGAATTACATCCAGAACGCTTACGACAACTGGGAGTTACCCCCCAGCTTCATACTCTTTGTTGGAGACCATGGCGACCTCATCAGCTACAGCGCTCCAACAGGCATGTACAGTGACAACAGGTATGTCTGCATGGATGGCTCCTCCGATTACCAGGCCGACATCTTCAACGCCAGATTCGTCACCCCCACAAGCCAGTACCCGGTAGTGGAGGCCAAGGTGCTCAAGTGGGAGTTCGATCCACTGATGGATGTTGATTTCTGGGGCAACGTGCTCTGCGCCGGCTATTTCCAGGCAACCAGCGGCAGCAGCACCGTGGCCGATCGCTGGTTCTGCTTCACCTGCGAGACCGTGCGGGACACCTATATAGACATCTACGACAAGACAGTGCAGAGGGAGTACACGAAGAACACTTCGGCCTCTCCTCCATACTACTACAGGAACGACCTTCCCAGCGCGGGACAGCAGATCCCGATGGACATAGTCTGGGACGGTAACGCTGCGGGCATACTGGCCAGCATCAACAGCGGCGTCTTCCTGGTGCAGCACAGGGACCACGGCAGCGTCAGCGGCTGGGGCGACCCCTATTTCACTACATCGCACCTCTCGTCACTCACCAACGGTGAGATGACCCCCATGGTGATGAGCGTGAACTGCCTGACCGGCCAGTTCTCGTCGGATTGTTTCGCAGAGAACTTCTTCAGGATGGAGGGAGGCGCGGTGGGAGTTCTCGCTGCCACCGAGGTGAGCTACAGCTACTGGAACGACTACCTGTGCTACGGTCTCTACAAGTCCTTCAACGACGAGTACACCAATCCCCCAGCCCTTTACACCGATCCCACCGGCAACTACCTGACGGGGCAGGCGCTGATGTGCGCCAAGATAGAGATGGAGACCTCGGCCCCCATGTGCCCGTATCCCACAAACAGGGCCGAGACCGAGTGGGACCTCTTCCACTGGTTCGGAGACCCCACCATGGACATGAGGACGGAAGTGCCTCACGACCTCTACGTCGACGCCCCGTATACCCTTCCTGAGGGTTCGACGGAAGCCACGTTCTTCGTGGACGACGGCAGGGGAGCCGTTTACAACGCCCTTGTATGCATATCCCATGACAGCCTCTGGGCAAGCGGCTTGACGGATTCAACCGGACTTGTGACTCTCACCTTCGATCCAATCGGGGGTCTCTCCGACATCACCTGGATGGTGACTGCCCACAACGCGCTGCCCGTCGAGGGAGTGATCAACGGAGTGGGGATCGAGGACGACCCGCAGACTTACATTACCTATGTTGGTTCACCTCATCCCAACCCGGCCGCCGGTCTTCTCACCGTTCCTGTCTCACTTGCCTGCGGAGGGAATTTCGAGATGACCGTTTACGATACCGCGGGAAGGGCCGTTGCCACAGTATACTCAGGAGAGCTCGAGGCCGGTCTGCATTCCATCACCTGGGATACAGGCGAGGTGCCCCAGGGTGTCTACATGATGCATTCCGTTGATCCTGCGGGAAGCGTGACAACAAGAAGGATTGTCGTCTGCCGGTAACCCCGGGCAGGGTCAGGACAGGTAAGAGGGCGGAGCACAGGCTCCGCCCTCATTGGATATCGTGATGGCCTCGACTTACTCGCTGACGGTTATGGTCAGCGTGTAGTCCCCGGTACCGCCGTCGGTGGAATACACCCTGGCTTCGTAGGACCCGGAGGAGGCGATGGTATAGGTCAGATGATCACTGTCGGCATACTCCGAGTCCCACTCCGCCAGTACCGCACCAGTTGAAACCTCGATGATCTTGGTGAGCGGAGTGAAGCCCTCGGCCCTCACTTCCATGGAGACGCTGTCCAGGGGTCCGGCCTGGAAAATGAAGCTGTCGTAGGGAAGACCTGCATGATGAGGATCCGTGGTGTCGCCCTCGTCTATCCGTCCAACCTCCTCCATCACCCTCTGGGTCTCGGCGGTGGCATCCCCGCCACTTCCGCAGCCGAAGAAGATCGCGGCTCCCGCAAGCAGGACGAACAGCAGAGGTTTGGTTCCAAAACAGGACATGTGAATCTCCCTTCATTTTGATGAGCATAAGAAGGCCGGGTCAGAGCAGAGGATCCGGGGAATCCACCTTTCCACCTACTATGTGAGCAGCCTCCCGGCACCCGCCGTCGCAATCGAGCTTCAGCTCGCAATCGCCGCACTGAGATGGAAGGTACCTCCTCATCGTGAATATCCTCCAGTAATCGTTATCCTTCAGCTTCCTCCATTCCCTGACGTGCTCCAGTCTCTTCTCAGAATGGTTGCACACCCTTACGAAACCGGAGGGTCCCACAACGAAGAACTTCAGTGCCGCGGAACACCTTGTACCCACTCTCAATGTCTGAAGTTCAAGGTCCTTCACTATGCAGAGGGGCATCTCGGTACCCAGCGTGCCGACCCTTCCTGCCCTTGTGAGGACATCGTCGGCCGTCGTGAGCATCTCCAGCCCCTGGCCAGAGTCCAGGGACAGTTCGCCCGCGTTCAGAAGTCCCCTTCCGCCGGGGAGGAACCTGTTCATCAGAAGCTGGCCCGCACCCGCCATGAAGGCGGCGGTAAGCGTGTTCCTCAGCTCATGCAGATTGAGAGCGGTAACAGTACTGTTCACTGTGGTCGGAATGCCCATCTTCCCGGCCTTCCTGAACTTCTCCAGCACCAGGTCGGCATGGTCGAATCCAGTATGACGTCTGAAGGTTGAAAGGCCGGGAAGACTCAGACTCAGCTTGATGCCCAGCCTGGCCAGGACTTTCATGACATGATCGTCCACATGATACCCGTTGGACAGAAGGTAGATGTCGGGGGTGACCTCCCTGCTCACCAGCATGCCGTCCACCGTCTCGACTCTTGATGCTTTAAGCGATGCAGCGTACTCCAGAAGTTCCAGGCAGTCGTCGCGCAGGAGGGCTTCACCGCCGGTGAAGGCCAATGCGCTCACGCCGCTGTCGCACAGAAGGCTAATGATTTCCTTCCAGTCATCCGTACCGAGTTCCGGCAGCACATCGAAACCGCTTCCCCCGCTGAACCAGGGGCACGAGCAGAAACTGCAGTTGTGATTGCAGCGGTAGGTGAGCTCTAACACGGCGTTGGCCGGCAGGAAGGACCTTGAGCCGACCCTCATGGAGCTTCCGGCACTCCCAGGAGCTCTCTCAGCCTTTCAGTGTACTCCCTGAGGGGAAGCTGAGAATCGTTCTCGGTCAGATAGTATAGCCTCCCCTGCAGGAAGGATTCCAGCAGCCTCAGGTCATGGACCGTGACGCTGTTCACTGTCTCGGTGCTGTCGGTGGAAGCTACCCTTAGGAGAAGGACGGGGTCTCCCTCCCTGTCCGGGGAACAGAAATCGCAGAACAACCTCTCGTCCAGCGTTACCTGAAATTCAGTCATCTCGTTGATGGATTCGGCTGTTCTGCGGCATCCCTGCAGCTCCCATTCTATGAAGGGAGTGTTGTAATCCTCGTAGATGGTCTTCTCGCCGCAGACAGGACATATGTACTCAGCAACGGCGGGGTAGGCCATGGCCTCGTAGCACATGGCGCCCATGACCGGTTCCGGAGGCTCCTGCAACTGCAGCCTGGCAAGGAGACCGTTGACCTGCTCCATGGTCAGAGAGTTCAGAGTAACGCTGCCAATGATCTTCTCGAACATCCGGTATTTCCCGGAAGGATCTCCTTTCAGCCTGCTGAGCCCGAAAGCACTGGACGCGGCGAGCACTATCACAGCCACGAATATGTACCACATGGGACGTCCCTTCTGCAGTCAGTGAACCAGTCCGAGCCTCTCGGCCTCCGAGGGGCGCTGCTTCTGAAGCAGTTCGAAGAAGGCGTATTGGGTTATGATGTTCAGTTCCCCTATCATGGCGGAGATCTCTGGATCAAGCGGATGGTAGTAGCTGCTTGCTTCTCCCATCCAGTCGATGTCAAAACTGTAGATCCTGCTCATGACCGACCGGCCTATCCCGTCCACCGTAGTGGAATCATGGGTATCAACCCGATAGCCGATCCCCACGAAGATATCTATGTACCTGTCGGTCAATTCCGACAGAAGCGGCTTCAGGGTTTCCGGTTCGGGTCTGTCGGCCACCAGGGACTCCAGCTCATCCATGCAGGCCAGGTAATTCTCGGCTATCTCACCCGCCAGCTGGTCGGGGTCAGTGGATTGATCCGTTTCAACCACATCCGCTTCTGTCCCTTCCGAGACGTTCCCTTCTCCCTGCCCTCCGCAAGAGATCATCAGGAACACGACGGGGCACAAAAGGAGCATGAGCGTCCGCAACCTTTCCATAGTTTCCTCCTCTTCCTTTTCAGTGTACCGGGATGGTCTTAAATGTCACATGAACCGCTCGAACCGGTCGGAGGACACTCCACAGACAGGACACTTCCCGGGAGGTTCCTTTCTGGCACAAAGGTAACCGCAGACTCTGCATCGGTACACAGGGTATGGCAGGTCCCTATTCCCGGGATCGCTTCCTCCGCTCCTGTTCTCAGGCTTTTCAGCCGGGTCCACCGGCTTTCGGGCAGTGTCGGCCGGTCTGCGCTCCGGGACTGCCTTCAGCTTCATCCTTCCTTCACGCACCTCATCCGAAACGTAGAGCCCGCAGTAACAGGCGCCGTACTCCACCAGGTCGGCGTCCCTGTAATCGCAGGGGCAAATGATGTCCAGGTCCTCGTCCCTTTCACCGTCGGCCAGCCTGCAGGGGCATGACATGTATCCGTAACGGTCGTTATTCGTCAGAAGTCCCTCCATCAACTCCATGGTGAATCCCATGTCGGGGTTCAGGCTGTAACCACCTTCCAGGGCCTGGCGGCCAAGCCTCTCGCAGAGTTCCTCCGCCCTGCTCCTTTCGTTCATGCACCCACCCCCAGTGCTTCCCTCAGTTTCTCCGGGGAGTGGCCAGTTATCACCGTGCCATCATCTATGACCACCGTCGGGAAGCTTCCTGCTGGATTGTGGCGCCTCATCTCCGCCACCGCCTCCCTACGGTCTTCTCCGTTGAGCCTGTCGACGTAGATATAGAA
>CAZXEF010000165.1:0-6436 GCA_964639605.1 uncultured bacterium
ACGGTTCTACCCCTTTGGGTCAAGGTCACTTTGCATTTCAGGAGCCGGGGCCTGTAGTCCAACGAACTGTGTGGCCTGAAGTGGTTAAACATCAAGTCTCGAGTTTTCTGTGACTTTTATCTAGCCCTTAAATGATATTGCTTCTTCTATTTCCAGGAATCTTGAATCCACTGATCCACATTTAAATATGGTTCAAACGAAGCTTTGTCCGAGTGCTACCGGCTCAAGCTGACGCTTGAGCTTGGGAGTTTGCGAGCAAACTCCATCCTCCAGGTGCTCCCGATATCTAAGGCAGCTGTCATCAGATTATTTTTCACATCCAGAATCCTACAACAGTCTGCACTTGACATTCGTCCCAAATTTTAGGACATTTGTCCCTGAAATGGGGACACATATGCTTGATATACTGTTTTCAAAGATCAGGAAGAAAATACTCATCCTTTTCTTCACACATCCTGATACTGAATACCACCTCCGTGAAGTCGTTAGATGCATTCAGGGTGGCAGGGGTGCCGTCGCAAGGGAGTTGAATGCTCTTGCGGAAGTAGACATCCTGGTTAGGAAAGAGAAAGCCAACCTGGTGATCTACAGTGCAAATCATGAATGCCCCGTATTCGATGAGATCCATAACCTGATCGTGAAAACTGCAGGAGTAGCAGATGTATTGCTGTCAGTACTTTCAAACCTAGAAAGCATTTCATACGCATTCATTTTCGGAAGTACTGCAAGCGGAGATCTTGATGGATTAAGTGACATAGATTTGTTCGTAATCGGAGATATAGATTTCACTGAAGTATCACGAGTTCTATTCTCAGCTAAGAAGACTCTTGGCCGTGAGATTAGCCCAGTTGTTTACTCAGAAGTGGAGTATGCTAACAAGTTACTTGAGCGCAATCACTTCGTTATGAACGTATTGGAGAAGCCAATCATAATGCTGATCGGGGATGAGGATGAACTTAGAGCAATGGGTTCAGAGCAATCGGGATGACTTGAATCAAGAGAAACCGAACTCATCTGCGATCTAAGAACTGGTATCTGTCTCAGAGCGTGAGATCGCTGATGAAGAATCGGTTTCTTCATCTGAGGGCAAACTGACACATGCATATGCAGCCTGCTTGAGTATTGCTCGATCTGCTCTCGCTGTATGTGGCTTCCGTATTAGAGGTGGCTCAAGAAGCCATCATTACAAGAGTATTGAATCACTGGAATACACAATAGGTCTTACTCCAAAGGCAGTACGGGAGATCCAGAATTACCGTCAGGCCAGACATCAGTCGATCTACGATTTCGCTAGTGTGGTATCCGAGAGTAAGGCTGATTGTGCTTTGAGCACTGCTGAGAAGTTACTGAAAACGTATCGGGATTGGATCAAAGCAAATCACCCTGAGTTTGCTTAAACTATCTCACATAACTGCATAGTTCTTGAATCCCTTGATCCAATTCAGAACCTGGTTCAAACGAAGCCGGATCCGGTGCTACCGGCTCAAGCATGAATGCTTGAGCTTGGGAGTTTGCATGCAAACTCCATTGTTGAGCAGGAGCACCGATCGGTACTCACGAGTTCCATTGGTTGATTTTGTATTGTTAACCTATATATGGAGATACCGCTCATATGTTATGTTCTTGTTGCTACAGATCACAAATATTCGAGAGGTATGGACTTGCTTAGAATTCTGATGTTCGTAGGCATCTCATTTGCTATATCAGGATGTGGATCAGATTCATCATCACAGGTGGATGATTGCGAGATATCCCATGAAGTTAGCCTTGCTTTGACAATCGTTGATTCAATTGGCTGCGAAATGGCTGATTCTGATTATGTTTTCGGAACCATCGTTGATGCGGAATACTTCAAAGATGGAAGATTCACATTACTGGATATAGTTCACAACAAGATCTCAATCTTCACTAATGACGGGCAGTATCTTAATTCATTTGGTAGCGAAGGAAATGGACCCGGAGAGTTTGCTGAACCATCGTCCTTTACACTCTTCCAAAATGGGGATATTGCAGTCTCGGATAATATGCATGGGAAAATTATCTATTTTGATTCTTCAATGTCCTATCAAAAAGAAATCAACGGATTCTATAATACACCTCATTTCATTGCATGTGGTTCTGATAGTAGCATAATTGGTATGCAATTCGATTATTATCGAGATGGTTCTTCAATGTACGTGGGTAGGAGAGTTTGTTCCTGGAATGATTCTACTGATCCAAATACTGTTTTTGCATCCAGCTATGTTCTTGCCAATGATGACATAGATGAGTTTCCTATTTTCACTCTAGATACTAATTTTGATGGTTTTGTTGCTTCAGCAAGAAAGTCATTGGATTTATACCAGTTCATTTGCCAGGACTGTAATGGAGATACACTCTTTCAAGTATCTCAGACTATTGACAGAATACCCAAAACCCAAGATGAACTGAACACTGAACACATGGAATATCGTTTTGATACTCCAGGATTCAGTGATAGCGATCGTAGAGCCATTACTGAGCGTTGGGAACCCAATCCGTATAGGTATGCAATAAACGCCATTAATATTGATCTGATGGATCGCGTTTGGGTTATGTCTGGTATTAGGGAGTCATCTTCCCCACTATTTGAGGTTTACGACATATCTGGTAATCATATAACTTCAGTGCAAACTGATTTTGGACCTCAGGCAAATAACTGGACTTTTGTATTCGGGGATAGTACTGCCTTGGCCTTTGATTCGAATCCAAGTGATTACCCTAAAGTCTATCTACTCTCAATATCTGAGCATATGGATGAATAACTAACTCGTTTCATCTTCCTAGCTCCCTGCTTTGTAGTCACATACATCCAGTGTGAAGCTATTACTGGTACATGCATCAAATCGGCTCCAAAACGGGTCCCCGCTACCAACAGAATCGGGAGTACCATTTGGTGCTCCCGATTTCATATTTAGAGGATATCATCTTAGCAACTGTCTCTCAAATGGGGAAGCCTACGGTCGCTCATCCATGACATTTGACAGTATCTTATTGACATAGTGTCTGTACGTTACGATGTTGTATTGAAAGCTTAGTTTATTGGAGAAATTGTACTATGCACTTATTCACTATCGCTTTCATTGTTATCCTTGCTACTCTTTATCCCCAAGTCATATGGAATTATCCAATGTGGGAGCTTCCCGATGGCTGGACAAATGATATTTGGTTCTTTAATGGTATATACGGTGCTGTTCTTTCTTTATCATGCTCTACACCTTACACATCTTGTGATGGGAATCTGACTTCAGGTAGGGATTCCGTGCTGATTCCGGCAGATTGTGATTCGATTATTCTGCACGCAGATCAAACCTACTATCTAAGCAGAGAGGGTGATGGATGGCCCTGCATTTATGTTGACTATAAATATGATTCGAGTTGGATGTATGCCTGGTTCAAATCGGGTCCTGGCCAGTCGACGTTGGATCTTCATGTTTCAGTACCTGTAGAGCATTCAAAGTACCTTTCCATCCGATTTCAGGGATTAGTTTATGTAGAATCAGGAGGTAGTGCTCATATAACGTGGGCATTTGAAGATCTAACACTTACTCTATGGCGTGATGGTAGTGCTATTGAAGTCCGATCATGGGGGCAAGTGAAAACGGAATTCCAGTAGTGCGAGCATTCTCATTTATCAGGCCCGGCACCGTCAGCGCGCAGGATCATGGTTCTTCCGTAGGGTGATGGTTTAATGAGAATCATTCAATTGCTAGTATGCACCTTGACAGGCAGCTTAGTCATTTGACCTTGCCCCCGAGAACTGGACACATTCAAGTTTAGGGATCATTGCTATTGGAGTGCTCCCCGAGACTGGACCACCTGGCGTGTTAGTAAAATCTTGAAGAAGCTGTCTCGATCAGCTCCTCCAGACTGCCTGGAACCGGCTGAACCTCCTCTCTTTCGAAGGCATCCAGGAACTCCTTTGGTGTAAGGTTACCGATTGAACTGTGGGTCCTTAGCTCATTGTATTCTCTCCTCCACTTGCCTATGATGTCAACTGCATCTCTCAGACTCAGGAACCAGTGCCCGTTCAGACACTCATCCCTGAATCGACTATTGAATGACTCTATCATTGGATTGTCCGTGGGTCGGCCAGGACGGCTGAAGTTCAGCTTCACTCCATGCAGGTAGGACCACTGGTCCAGTATCTTGGATGTGAACTCAGTGCCATTGTCCACCGAGATCATTCTGGGTGCGTTCCGTGTTCTCAGCAGCTTATCAAGCACCTCAACGACATCGGTTCCCTTCAGGCTCTGCCCAACTTCAAGAGCAAGGCATTCCCGGGTAAAGGTATCAATAAGCGTGAAGATCCTGAACTGCCTTCCATCGAACAGGTGATCTGACATGAAGTCCATGGCCCATACCTCATCAGGACCGGATGGCTCAGGAGAACCAATCCTTTTCTGGCTGCTCACATGGCGCCTGGGCTTCTTCCTGCGGAAGGTGAGACACTCTTCGGTATACAGGCGGTATACAAGCTTGTGATTGACCTTCCAGCCCTCACGGAGAAGCTGTGTGTGGATTCGCCTGTAGCCGTAATGGATCCTGCTGTGAGCAATGTCCCTGATGCGTATCCGCAGTTCGTCATGCCTGTCCGCAATCGAACTGTAGTAATAGGTGGAGCGCTCGAAGAGAAGTACGTCACAGGAACGCCTGACACCCACCTCGTACGTTACCTGCAACTCCTCCGCCAGCTCCCGCTTCCGGACAGGCTTCAGACTTTTTTTCGGAGTACGTCCTGCAACATGGCCTTGTCCAGTGACAGATCAGCCACAAGACGCTTAAGCTTCTTGTTCTCATCCTCAAGCTGCTTCAAACGCCTGAGTTCTGGTACTCCAAGGCTCCCGTACTTCTTCTTCCACCGATAGAACGTCTGCTCCGTTATGCCTATCTTGCGGCAGATCTCGGCAACTGGAACACCGCTCTCAGCCTGCCGCAACGTAAAGGCTATCTGCTCGTTGGAATATCGCTTCATCCAATTGACCTCCCTGACTTCTATCATACTGCCTAAATGTTAGTCCAGGGTGTCCAGAATTCGGGGTGAAGACCACTATTGGAGTGCTCCCCGAGTTTGGATTACCAATATCACTGCAGGATACCAACCCTTTGCATCTCCCTAGCTCCTTGTTTTGCAGGCATATACATCCAGTGCGAGGTGACAATCGGTACATGCAACGAATCGGCTCCAAAACGGGTCGCCGCTACTAACATTATAAGGAGCACCAATCAATGCTCCCGATTTCTTTTCTTCTGGATCTCATCCTAGTGAATGTCCCCTATACTGTGAAGCCTACGTCTGCAACCCTCCCCGTTGTGAGGACAGTGCAACAGAGGAGGCAGGAGCTTCCTAAAATAGCCAGCTGTTGTTAGGGTAAGGCTTCTGCTGAATCAGAGCAGGAAGTCTGCTGACACATCCGCAGATATATTACTGAGTAATGGAGGTACAACTGATGAGGTCCCTGGCTGCAATAACAGTGCTACTGATTTCATCTGCCGCGGTTGCACAACCTGATGAAGTGGCAGTTATCGATGAGTATATGAGTACTGTCTCTAACATGATAGATGATGAAGAGCTGGTAGAGCGGTATATGTTCTACACTCATACGACTGTACCTGCAATTGGAATGCCTTACAATGAAATCACAGGTTATTTCAGGCAATACTTCACTGAAGAAGATTGGGAATCTTTCGAAGAGGTTCCTGTATTGATAGAGAATGTCTATTTCCATTCAGCCTACGATGCCGAGGAACGATATTACTATACTCTTGAAGGAGAGCTGGTGTGCTGCATTTCCAGCCATTGCGAGAGTTTCGAGGAGGGCCAGAGATACACCGATTGTTTCTACTTCAGCGGAGGAAAGGCTATCTATTATAAAAGCGGTACAGGCGAAACCTTCGAGACACTGGATGAGGAAGCAGCTGGACTGGCAACGGGCAGACTGGGGAATGCCGAACGTCTGAAAGGTTTGTTCATGGAGCTTATCGTCCCGGCTCCATGCATATTCTGGGAGCGCTGGAGAACATTTGACAATTAATAGGGTTTACGTCAGTCTCTGCTATCTTTGAATCCTCTGATCCACACTAGAATCTGGTTCAAATGAAGCTTTGTCCGAGTGCTACCGGCTCAAGCTGACGCTTGAGCTTGGGAGTTTGCAGGCAATCTCCAACCTCCAGGTACTCCCGACTCCTTTTCCAATTCCGGCAAACTGAATCAGATACTGATGACGAAAATGGAGTGTCAGGGAGTAATTGGATCAGAGTTTCACGAACCTCACGCTCAATGACTGTTCTTCCGATATTCCCTGTATGAGATAGACACCCGAAGGCACTTCCCACCCTGATTCGTCATTGCAGTCCCACTCTATGATGTTGGTCTCAAGATCGGTGAATCTCCGAACGAGCTTCCCTGAGATGTCGT
>CAZXEF010000166.1:0-6409 GCA_964639605.1 uncultured bacterium
TCGCATTCCAGAATTTCAGCAGCCCTGGCCCTGTTGCCATCCTGTTCCTTTACTACCTGCAGGACATAGCGTGCGGTAGCCATCCTGAGTGTTTCCATCCGAACAGCCTTCCTTGCTGGTTTCAGATCACCTGTTCGAATGTGTCTGCGCTTGATGTCGCCCCCCCCCGAAAGGGCGACGGCCCTTTGAATGACATTGTTCAACTCCCTGACGTTTCCGGGCCAGTCATGTGCCTCCAGAGCCATGAGTGCCCCGGAAGTCATCTCTATCGGTTGTTCGCTTGCAACTCTATCAAGGAAATGCCTTGAAAGCAGTGGAATGTCCGAGCGACGCTCTCTCAGAGCGGGTACTTCTATTATCATCACGGCTATCCTGTAATAGAGGTCATCTCGGAAAGCACCACTGATTACGGCACTCTGAAGGTCCCTGTTGGTAGCTACCAGCAGCCGGAAAGAGGATTCCTGTTCACGATTCTCTCCAAGGCGCCTGAACTTGCCTGTGTCCAGAACACGGAGCAACTTCACCTGCAGCAGCTCCGGAAGATTTCCTATCTCATCCAGGAACAGAGTCCCACCCTGCGCTTCCTCGATCAGTCCTTTCCTGTTTTCATTCAAACCGGTATAGGCACCACGTCTTGCTCCGAATAATTCCGATTCAAGCAGTTCAGATGGAATCGCCCCGCAGTCGACAGGTACGAAGGCACCCTTTGTTTTCCTGCCTCCGTGAATTGCCCTTGCAGCCAGTTCCTTCCCGGTCCCGGTCTCTCCCAGCAACAGCACGGGTAATGTCGATGAGATCGCTCTATCCAGGTCTAGTTTCAGCCTTTTCATTGCAGCGGACTGTCCAACCAGTTCCGGATACCCTTGAACGTCACCTGCCGGTATAGAGGGATGCTCCGCCGTCGTACTTATCAGAGCTGCTATGATCGGGGCAGTCTCTTCAAGTCCGGGAACTACTGAGCTGGCGTAGAGCGGAGGGTCTTCGGAAAGTTTTTCCTCGCAATCCTTCGCAGGCCGGGTAGCCATCTTCTCGATCCCCAGCGCCCGGGCAAGGTCCTTCAGGGTCGAACCCTCCTCAAGTCTTCTTCTAGACCATTGTGATACCTTGGCTATGACATCCTCAATGGACCCTCCGGTCAGTTCAGAAGCTGAACGTATTCCATCGCAGAAATCCATGAGGGATCTGTCATCATCGTGGGGTAGCTGATTCGAGAGTTCTTCACGGATCTTGTTCAGTCTTGTGAACAGTTGATGCGGCAGCATGACGTTTCCGCAAGCCGCCGCGGCCAGTGCTTCAAGGGGTGCAGGTAGGTCCAGCAGCCTTTCGAGAGCCTCCAGGTCGCCATCCTGTATCACGGCGGCCCGAAGTGCCTCAGGGATCATGCCAAGCTCTTCGGCGGACATACGAAGGTCCTCCCGCAAGTTCTCACCGGAAGCAAGCAGCTCCAGATCGCACAGCAGCATGAGATGCCTGTCCCCCAGAAGGCCGGCCCAGGATCTGGCCTTGTTGAGCAGTTCTATTCCCTTGAGCATTCTTCCCGCCTGTACAGAGAGTATCCCCGTATACAGAGTACAGAGTGCCTGGTAAAGTTGATTCCGCTCCAGTACGGCAAGTTCGGTCGCCCTCCTTGCAGTCGGCAGTCCTCTCTCCCCCCCTCCAATAAGGGTTGAACGGTAGGCCTGCAGCATCTGCTCCATCTGCCCTGATCTGCTCTGAAGCATTCTGACGGCAGCAAGCCGACTCCAGACCTCCTCAGCTTGAAGGAGATTACCCGTTCTAAGAAGCAGAACATAGTAATCAACGTGCGGTGTACGTTCTGAGGTGCAGGAAGCTGCCTCGAACAGGGATACTGCTATCCGGTAATCGTTGAGCGCCTGATCCCAGCATCCAATGATCTCTCGAACCCTTCCCCTGGTCAGAAGGCTCTCCATCAGTAATTCACCGTTGCTCGATGTTCTTGTCATGGCTACTGCCATGTCAGTTGCCTCCAGTGATTCTGCGTACCTTCCAAGGCGCATGTAGATTTTTGCCCTTGCGATCAGGATCGGCACCGGTTCTCGAGCGGAACCACTTCCCATCTTTCGCAGCGGCCCAAGGGCTTCCGCGGGTCTTCCAAGGGTATCGAGCAGATCCGCCAGAATAACGGCGGATCGAACGGAACCGCTTTCTTTGAGGATATCTTCCGCTTCTTCGGAAAGGTCAGCCGTTATAAGGGCACTTGCAAGTAGGCATCGGGCATCATCAGAGCCAGTCTCCTCATATGCAGCTCTAAGAAGGGGTATAGCTTCCCGGGGTTTTCCGACACCGAGCATAGCCTGTCCCCTCAGTAGCAGTTCATCCTCCGGAATCAGCCTGAGTGCATCTTTCCAGCGACCAAGCCTTATCAGGCTGGCTGCAGCGGGAAGAGCATATTCATCACCCTTCCTCAGGTCCTCAGCCATGAGTGAGATGACCCTGTCCGCTCCCATGGCATGGAGTTCGATGATATCATGCTCCGGTTCCGCACTGATGCAGGCGTCAGCAGAGCACCTGATCCTTGGACCGTACCAGGAAGGACCGGGATGATAGCGATCATCGCATTCCTGTCCGACCATCGCCAAAGCAAAGTCATCAGCCTCGGATCTAGCCCCATCAAGCCGGATCGTCTTTCCGGGTCCGGAGATGAAGTCAGGTGGCTCGGGAGCGGATAGGACCATTCTCAGGCCGCTGGGAGGAAGCATGGCCAGCTGCTCCAATAATGCTTTGAAATCAGGTGAGGCACGATGGACGTCGTCCACGATCAGCAGACGGTCCATGTCGCTGGGTTGTCCGAACACCCTCACGAGCAGGTCACCGGCGGTGAGAACCGGTTTCCCCTGTCTCGATACGTCAGGAAGGGGATGATGGGCTTCCCAGGAGCTGCATCGAATGACTCTGACTCTCATTCCGCGGTGGCAGGCCAGGCCTGCCATATCATTGATGATCGAATCCCTGCCGCCCCAGCTGCCTCCGCAGAGTACACTGAGCCCTTGGCCCGGAAGCTTCTTGATCTTCCGGGGTACATCCAGTAAAGGCAGTCCCAGATCGGTGGCGGCAGAGAACCTCTCGGAGGGCACGGGGGAACAGATCGCGTCGATCCTGTCCTGTGGAAGATCATGTTCCAGGAATCTCCCTGATCTTCGGAGCAGGTCTCCCAGTGCATACGCCGTTGACCAGCTGCCTGTGTACCCTCCTGCTGAAACCTCCGGAGGTATGCCGCCATGAAGGCCGAGGAGCCCTCCATTCCAGAGAACCAGCATCAGCCCGTCATCCGTATCCAGTATGGAATTCCTGTCCAGGTAAAGGCAGCCGCGTCCAGCCTTGTCAAGGGTCCTCAACCGGTTCACGAGCTCAGAAGCAGGAATGGGAGATGCGGGCCTTCTTGGTTCTGAAGTAAGCGGAAGTGAAAGACAGAGTCTGTCCCCATCCAATATCCTGTAGCTGTCAGGGTAGAGGATCCCTTCGGGATGGCATCTGTTCTGCCACGAAATGATCGCCCAGACCGATGATTCATCAGCTGAAACGGGATAGATACGCCCAAGCCTTAGCACATCGTCCTGGTAGAACACTACCTCTGTAATATCTCCAGGCAGGTGCTCGCGCGAAATGATTCTACCGGGAAATTCCATTGCCTTCCTTTCTGCGTGCAGCAAGAGAACAGATTCCCTGAACAAGAATGACTATGAGGAAATAATAACGATCAATGGTAATATTTTCCAGAGAAGGAATATTTCCCTAACCGCCCTGCACTTCCATTTTCCCTAAGTATTTGCATATCAATATTCTAGCTAATCGGCAAGCAATATGCTCTACGATCTGTGGATACTCTGGTTAGCATGGAGGGATTGTGATGAAACTGGTTCTGATCTTTGCGATGTTCGCAAATGTGTTCTGTGATGCCGGGTCAAGTGCGATCGCCGCAGTCGAATCTGGTGACCGCCTGCAGTACGATGACGGTGAACCCGAGTGGCTGGCTCTGGAGGGGACCTGGAGGGGTACCTGGTTCAGAGCCACCGATTTCTGTCCAGAGGCTCAGGGTTTCCTTCTCGGAGGCGCTGAGATCCTGTTGTACACCGACCCAGGGGATATAGACCTTTTCACTCTCTCAGTTCATTCGGGCGGACCGGCAGGCCCGGGGGACCTGATGTACGATACCACTATCGTAGCCCAGCTTATGCAGGAGCCGGTGATTGTAT
This sequence comes from uncultured bacterium, assembly GCA_964639605.1. Classification (GTDB taxonomy): domain Bacteria; phylum Fermentibacterota; class Fermentibacteria; order Fermentibacterales; family JCC-6; genus Aegiribacteria. The sequence goes on from CAZXEF010000166.1 coordinate 4,215, forward strand.
TCCCGGAATCCCTGCAGACGGATACGGATTTCTGGCTGGTCCTTCATTCCCAGTCCACGGAAGGGGCTACTGTTCCTCTCCTGGGTGACGGCACTCCGAACTCCACCAGTCACAGTTTCTATTCAATGGATTTCATACAATGGGAGCCGTGGGTGGTAGAGGGTCCATCCGCCAACGACTATTTCATCAGGGCTACCGGCAGTTTTCTTCCAGATCAGCCTCTGGAACACCGTACCTGGGCCTCTGTCAAGAGTACCGTAGCTGAATAGAGATCGAATCGCATCAGGCGGGAGATTGTAGTGGCATTTATCACATTCTTGAAGGATTACTCCACAGCGAGCAATGGATGGAGGTTCGTAAACATGTTTGCGGATAAACCCGAATGGCGATTATTCACAACTGTATTTCTTATGCTGATAGGTTTCAGTTCATTGTCACTGGCTCAATGGCCGAGATTCCATGGCAATTCCCTGAATACCGGAGTCATCCCCGGCGCTCAAGGAAGAAGTGGTACTTATAACACGATGTGGGCATTTCCAATCTCAGACTATACAAACTCTTCTCCGGCACTGGCTGATCTTGACGGGGATGGTTTGCTCGAGGTTGTTATAGCTGCACATAATGAAGCCTTATATGCACTTAACGGAGAAGATGGAAGCATTCTCTGGAGCTACTCATTGGCGGAAACTAATAGTACTTCACCTGTCATCAACGATCTCGATGGTGACGGGAAGCCGGAAGTTGCATTCGCATCAACTGATACGCTCATGGTCCTGGAGGGAGAATCGGGAACTCTTATCTGGTCGGTGCCGATAAATGGATATTATGGTAGATCTCCTTCCACAGCTGATCTTGATGGAGATGGCACACCCGAGGTGATATATGCTTCGGGTGACAAAACTAGAGCCTTTGATGGGGCAACGGGATCGGTTCTTTGGACAGCGGAGGGCTACAGGTGCAGAGACTATGGTTCTCCTGTCGCTGAGGACACTGACCTTGATGGATCGGCAGAAGTCATGGTATGCTCTCTGGACTCTACCTCATTCTGCCTGCTGGATGGGACAGACGGCAGTTTGATCTGGAGTACACCATTCACTGCACCGGGTTTTTATACCACACCTGTACCCGCGTTCGCAGACCTGGATATGGATGGGTATCCTGAAATTGTAAGTAACTTTGGCGATAATGATCTCACTGTCATGAATGCTGCTGACGGCTCGATCCAGTGGTCCATTGTGCTCCCTGGTTATATGTACTCATCGCCATGTCTTCTGGATCTTGACGGAAATGGTACTCTGGAAATCGTAGTAGGTCTTTATCAAGAAGAGGAGGTTCGTGCCTATACATGTACAGGGGACAGTATCTGGACAGCGTCATTGCAATACTGGCCGCTTGCTACACCTGCTGTCGCGGATATCGATGGTGATCAGAGTCTGGAGATTATCCAGCCCTCGGCAATACCGTACGGTGCAGTACAGATATTCGATGCCGAGACCGGAGCACTGGAGTGGATCAAAACCTACACCGTCGCTGTCGGATCGTCACCAGCCATCGGTGACCTGGACGGTGATGGTTTCTATGATTTTGTTTATGGTTGCCATGATGGCTACATCTATGCCATGACTTCAGACCCACAGGGGATCGAACCGCAATCGAACATCAGTCCAATTGATTGTTCTGCAAATCCCAACCCTTTCAGCTCTACCGTATCCATCTCAGTTGATCTTCCGGAGCCGGGATATGCTTCGATGAAAGTATTTGACCTGTCCGGGAGATATGTCTACACACTGGAAGAGTCCGAGCTTGGATCCGGACAGCACACATATGTCTGGGACGGCACGAACCAGTCCGGGGAACCGGTTGCATCCGGGTTGTACATATGCAGGATTCAGTTCGGCGGAGTTTGTGAAACAGTAAATCTGTGCATGCTGAAATAGGAGCCATGATGAGCCTTGGCGATACAAGTCATACCATTACTGTTCCCTCCAGCGTATCATGCTTACCTTTTATTATCGTGCATATATCTTCCATTATTCTTACTATAAAAAGAATTAAATCAGATATAGCTTCGAATGGGAGGAGATAGAAGGAGGCGGGAAGTGAAATACATACCAATCCAGCTTACAGCGCTCATGCTGATCGGTACGGCAGGCGCGCAGCCCTTCACAGGCGGATCCATACTGGCATGGGGAATT
>CAZXEF010000167.1:0-6233 GCA_964639605.1 uncultured bacterium
CCCATCATGAAGAATCCCACTGTCTCGAGCCCCGCCCTGTCAGCCATTACCACGGCTTCCCGTATCTTCTCGGGAGCCTGCACCTTGTTCACATTGCCCAGTATCTCGGGGACCCCGCTCTCGATGCCGAAGGATATCTGGTAGCAGCCGGCCTCCTTCGCCAGACTGAAGAACTCCATGTCGACGTCCTCCACGTTGACCCCGGTTGGAAGGGCCCATGGAGCCGGAAACTTCTCCTCCATCAGCAGTCTGCACGTTTCCTTCGCCCTATCGATGTCCGCTGTGAAATTGTCGTCCTTGATGTGAATGTCACGGAAACCCAGCTCCAGCATCCGGAACATCTCGTCCACCACCCTGCGCGAGGACTTGGACCTGATGCTGTGGCCGAATATCCTCTGGCTGCAGAAGGTGCAGTAGTGGTTGCAGCCCCTGTTGGTCTCCATGTAACCCACAGGGTTCTTCCTGCTCGCGATGTGAGGGGACCGGTAACGGCTCAGGTCGTGGAGCTGCCAGGCGGGAAGAGGCAGCTGGTCCAGGTCCGCAATAAGCTGTCTAGGAGGCGTCTCGGTGAAATCATCCCCCATCCCGAAAGCTATTCCGTCTATCTCCTGCAGGTCGACTCCGGAGACGATCAAGGCCAGTGTCCTCTCCCCTTCACCCAGGACCACGATGTCGAAGCTGCCTTCTTCCAGCGATTCCCTGGGTAGCGTGGACGCATGTATGCCGCCCGCGACAGTGACACATCCGGGAAGTAGGTCACGGGCAATGGCCGCAAGCTGGGCAGCCTCGTGGAAAAGCGGAGTGGTGAAGGTTATGCCCACGTACTCGGGCCGGAATTCCTTCAGGATATCAATGTACGCGCCGAAGGGGTCCTTCTCCACCATCAGGTCGGCTATCCTGGCCTGATGCCCCTCTCTGAGAAGCTCGCCGGCAAGTGTGGCCAGCGTGATGAAAGGGGCGCTGGTTATGGCTACCCTTATTTTGCTCCTGTCGTAGACTCCCACCGCCGAGGGCGGGTTCACAAGCAGTACTCGGCTCAAGTATCCTCCCTCATTCAGGTGGTGTCAGATCCTCCTGGCCTTCAGCAGCGTTCTTTTCAGGTTCCGAGGGCCGAGGACGGTCTTGAGCGTTCTGAAGATCCTTCCGGGATGCAGGTAGAACTTCCAGAATGCCATCTTCTTCATTCTCTCGATCTCGAAGGGGCTGAAGCCCTCCAGCTCGTACACCGACTTATGGAAGCAGTCGAACTCCTCGTAATCCTTCCTGATGAGCCCCTTCGTCCTCTCCCACAGCTCGGTATGAGGAAATGGAGTGGTGATGTCGAAGAGAGCATCGTCAAAAGGCTCCCTGGCGGCAAAACGGATGGTCTCCCTCATCTCCTCCCTTGTCTCGCCCGGAGCACCCAGCATGAAGTAACCCTGGACGGCCACGCCCCTTTCCCTGGCCATTCTCAGCGCCCTGCGAACGCCCTCCACGGTTATCCCCTTCTCGTATATCTCGTCAAGGACCCTCTGCGAGGCGGATTCCACTCCCATGTTGATCTTCGACAGCCCCGCCCGGACCATATGGTCCAGGAGCTCTTCCGTGAGAAGGTCGGCCCGGACATTGCAGCACCACTTCAGTTCGAGCCCTCTTCCGGTCATTTCATCGCATATGCCGTGCACCCAGCTGGAATCAGCGATGAAGGTGGAGTCCTCGAACATGAAGGCGTTGATCCCGTATTCTTCCACAAGGGTCTCCAGCTCCCCGACGATGGCCCCGGGGGACCTTTTCCTTGTCCTCCTTCCGAATATCTCGCTGAGCGTGGGCTGGCAGAACGTGCATTTGAAGGGACATCCCCTGGTGGCCATGACGGAGGTTCCTCTCAGAGAGGGGTCCACCCTGTCCATTGAGTACCACGAGCTGAAATACTTCTCCATGTCGAAGACGGACCTGTCCGGCAGCGGAAGTGAATCGAGGTCCTCCGTAAGCAGCAGGCCGGGAACCCTGTGGACAGCATCTTCCCTGATCAGCGTGAAACCTGGAATGAGACCCGGGTCCTCCCCGCCGAGAAGCCTCGCCCAGGCTGCTTCCGCCTCCCCCGAATAGACAAGATCGGCACCGGTCCTGTGCAAGGTATCCTCAGGCATGACCGTGGCGTGAGGGCCGCCGGCTATCACCAGCGCATCCGGAAGCAGCTTCCGCACTATCTCCACGGCCCTGCATGCGTCCATGAGCTGGGGGGTCATTATCGATACGCCAACCGTAGCCGGCCTGTAGCCTTTCAGGAACTCCTCGAGCTCTTTGAAGGGCTTCCTTCTGAAGGACATGTCGAAGACCTCTGCCCGGTGTCCCAGGTCCCTGGACACGGCCGCCAGCATGGCTATCCCAAGGGGCGGCTGTCCCGAAGGGTATCTAGTCTCGGGAAAGATGAAGAGAATGTCCCCTATTTCTTGATGGGATTCGTGCGAAGGCTCTCCGTCAGTCTTCGGCTCCGACCGTGTCATGTAATTCCGTGGCATAGACACACTCCGTGATTCGATAGGGCGGCCCGGAAAAGCATCATCCCGGGATCTCCTGTGCAGTGATGGATGATAGATGATGTGTCCGGTCCGGTCAATCCACCGTGGTGGTGCTGAAGAAGAAGCCGTTCGGCGGGAACGGGAGACCGCAGTCCCGGCAGATCCCTATGAAATCGGCTATCTCCCTTCTGGTCATCATACTGTTCCTGATGGAGAAGGACGTGATCCGCCCGAGTCTCTCCGCCAGCTTCAGGGATCCCTCCCTGATGGCGTCCAGCATCTTCTCCCCGCCGCCCAGTTTCTGCAGTACCTCCGCCAGGGCCCTGTAATACATGGCCAGTTCCACTTCCGAGTGGTCCATGGACGAGTCGATCACCTTTCTGAAGAGCTTCTCAGCCTCCTCGAGTGATTCCCTGCCGGCATCCGGATCGTTGAGCCTGACAAGACCCTTCATGAACCGGGTGCTCAATTCAACAGTAGGGTTGAGTGTGTCGTCATCGATGGACAGGAGTATCTCCCTGGCGCTGTCGAACTCGTCGAGGTGAATGTATATCTGGGCCTGCATGAGCTCACATGAGGTCCTCATGCTGTCCACCGAGAGTTTCTCGAATATCTCGACGGCCCCCTCGAAATAGAACCTGGATTTCTCCAGATCGCCTTCAAGCCAGTGGAGTTTGGCGAGGCCGTACCTGCTGAAACCGATGCCGAGCTCGTTCTTGATCACATCGTTCAGCTCCATGTACTTTTCGTAGTACTCCCTGGACAGGTCCAGCATGTTTATCTCAAGGTAATACTCGGCAGTGTTGTAGTAGGCGATGGCCAGACCCAGCCTGTCGTCGAGGTTCATGTTGATCCGGATAACCTCCTCGAGGGTGCTCAGGCTCCTTGCGTAGTCGCCCCTGCTGGAGAAGATGCCATGCATGTTGTTCAGTACCGTTCCCTGGCCCTGGAGGTCGTCTATCCCTATGTATATCTTGAGGGCTTTCTCGTACAGGTCTATCGCCTCGTCCTGTGACCTGAGTTCCGAGATCACGTCCGCCTTCCTCGTGTAATAGAGGGCCCTGACGTTCTCCGGAATCTCCTCGCCGTTCTCCGAGATGATGTCGCTGGCCCTGTCGAGACATTCGATAGCCTCCTGGTAGTCACCCTGCAGCCTGTGGACGAACGATGTCCCGATAAGGGTCTCTATAAGGGTGCGCCGGATCACGGGATCGTCCGTTTCCGCCTCCATGCAGATGCTTACGGCTCTGCCGTAGTACTCCAGGGTCTCCGGGTACAGGCTCCTGTTAAGGTTGTTCCTGCCAAGACGAAGGTAGACAGCCGCCATTTCCCTGGGATTCTCCGCCAGGGCCAGAGCCTTCTTGAGATACCCGTCGGCTTCCTCCACCTGCCCTGTTATGGAATAGAGAGAACCGAGGTTGATGAACACATCGAAGGTTCCCGCCGGGTCCCCACTGTCGGATATCCTGCTCAGATGGACATTGTACCAGTGTATGGCGTCCCTGTTGGCTCCCCGGTTGAACGCCTGCTCCGCCGCCTTGAGGGCGTACCTCGAGGCGTTCTCGCTGTCGTGGCTCCGTGAGTAGTGGTAAGCCACGGCGGTAAGCAGCTCCCTGTCGCCGGCTTCGTAGAAACCCTCGAAGTAGGCCGCCATCCTCTGGTGGTACGTCACCCTCAGAGATTCGGGAAGGTCCGCTGATAGGTAGTCGCGGACAGCACCATGAGTGAAACGGAAAAGGTAGCCGCCTCCGCCGTCCGCCACCTCCTCTATGAGACCGGCCTTGATGCACTCGTCCAGCCTCCTGGCCAGCTCGACCCTGTCCCTCCCGGTCATGCCCTCCAGAAGCGAGATGCTGGACTGGTCTGGGGAAAGTGAGACTATCTTCAGCAGGTCCACGGCCTCCCTGGAGACGGACGAGAGCTTCAGGGTGATTATCTTCCCTATGCTGTCGGGCACCTCGAGGTTGTCAGGGAGGTTGTACGACTTCTCACCGGATTTGCTCCGTGTGATATAACCAGAGTCGACGCATGCCGTGAGAAGCTCCAGAAGGAACAGCGGATTGCCCCCTGACTGGGCGATGAGGAATTCCTGCACCCTGGGCGGGACGTTGGGATCCTTGAGGCCGAAGAGAATGAGGTTGCGCATCTCGTCGTCCGTGAGCTTCTCCAGCTCCATGTTGAGAAGGGGCAGAGACGTCCTGATCGAAGAGAGCTTGCTGAAGATATCCTCGGATTTGTCGTCCCTGCGCAGAATGCAGAGGTAGAAGATGTTGGCACTCTGAGTGTTTCTTGCAACGAAGGACAGGAGGGCCAGATCCGGTTCCGGTACCCACTGCAGATCGTCCAGTATCAAGGTGACCGGGTGTATCCCCGAAATGGAAGCCAGGATGGCGGATATGTCCCTGAATATCCGGAACCTTATCCTCTCCTCCCTGAAGTATACTGTATCATCCGAAACCGCCGCCGTAAAATCCGGGAAAAGGTCAAGGGTTGCGGGATGAACAGGTTCGACCTCACTCCTGACGATCTTCATCTCCGCCGCGGTCAGCAATGACAGGGCCTCGCTCAAGGGCTTTATCAGGATGGAGAATGGCTGAGTCTGGGTGTGCTCCATCATGGAGTTCCTCACTACGATGGATTTAATGAAGTCGCAGTAATGGAGAAGCTCGTCCGCCAGCCTGGTCTTGCCCACTCCGGCCTCTCCCGACAGCACGGCGAACCTGGTGGAATCCGTAACCGACTCCTCAAGAAGCTGCCTCAGTTTCTGGAGCTCCGGCCGCCTGCCGACCAGGTGAGAGAAGCTGATCTCCGGGACATCTGAATCCGTAAGCTTCTCGGTGAAGAAGAAGAACCTCCCGCGCCCCATCTCCTTGGCCTTGTAAAGGGCCTTGTCAGCCCTGGAGACAAGGTCCCAGATGGACTCGTCAGAGCTCCTGCTCTCACTTACACCGATGGAGATGCTCACTTTGAGTCCGGAGGTGAAGGAAACCCTGTTGATCTCGTAGACCAGTCTCTGGGAAAGGTCGAGGGCGCCGTCCCCGCTGGTACCTGGCAGGAAAACAATGAACTCATCTCCGCCGAATCTCAGGGCGGTATCGGTCTCCTTCAGGTTCACCTGGATGGTAAGGGCCGTCTGCTTGAGGACCTTGTCCCCTGTAAGGTGCCCATATATGTCATTTATGAGCTTGAAATGATCGACGTCCAGCATCAGAAGAGAGAATGGACCCTTTTCTGACCGGTACGCATCATCCAGCCGGTCCAGCCAGGACCTGTCATAAAGACCGGTGAGCGAATCCACGCCCACGCTGCCGTAACGGTTCGGGTCCTCCCTTTCAGCCAATTGTCATCCTGATCGTGATGCCCCGCACCTGACGTTCCAGGAGTTCCCTCAATCCTCTATCCTGTCTCCGTCACGAAGCTCGTGGATGGATCTCTTGAGCTCCCGCATCAGCCGCCGTATCTCGTATCTCTGTCTTAGATCGCTGTCGTCCGAAAGGAGGCTGAGAGTGGAATCCGCGTGCTTCAGTCTGTCCGAGAGCATTCCGGCCAGTGTACATGCCACATGGATCGCAAGATCAGGGTCTTTCCCGTGGAGTATCCTGAAGGATTCCCTGCTCATTGAATAAAGCTCGCCGGGAGCCACACAGGTGACTGTAGCTGACCTGATACCGCTCTTGAAGAAGGCCATCTCGCCGAAGACATCGCCGACGCCGAGGGCTGCAAGAACGAACT